>JBIIFB010000202.1:0-6019 GCA_044237545.1 Pirellulales bacterium | reverse complement strand
CGTGGCCATCTCGGTGATCCAGGCGGAGAACGCCGCCATCGTGGAGGAAATGAAAAACCTCGCCGCGAAGGGGGTGAAGGTGATCACGGTCGACGGCGACGTGAACCGGGAGACCTTTCGCGATGCCCGGCCGTTTTTCATCGGCACCGACAACGTCGAGGGGGGGCGGTTGCTCGGCACGACCGCTCGCCGGCTGCTCGAGAGCCGCGGCAAGACCTCCGGTGGCTACGTGCAGTTCGCGGGCTTTACGGACAACGACAACGCACGGACGCGGATGAATGGCTTCAGGGAGTCGGTTGGCGGAGGCTATAAGGAGGTTGATCGCATGAGCGACGAGATGGACCTCTCCAAGGCCCGCGACAACGTCCGCACGGCACTGGTGAACCACCCCGACCTCGTCGCGCTTGTGGGGATCTGGGCCTACAACGCACCGGCCATCGCAGAGGTGACCCAGGAACGGGGGGTCCGCGACCGGCTGACGATCGTCACGTTCGACGCCCAGGCCGCCGCCTTGAACCACATGGCCGAAGGGAAGATCGATGCCATGGTCGTGCAGAATCCTTTTGAAATGGGCATCCAGACGGTCCGCCTGCTGCGGGCCATGCACGCCGGCGACGAGGCGACGGTCAAGGAGATGTTTCCACGGCGGGGTGAGCCCGATGGCGACATCTACACCACTGGGCTGAGGCTGATCGTGCCCGAAGGCGGATCACCGCTCGATGCGAATGCCGTCGGCGAGGGCAAGGCTGGCGGCGCGAGCGTTGAGGTGATGCCCCTGCCGGCATTCCGCGCATGGCTTGCCACGTATGGTCTGTCGAGTTCCTGACGCGATTCTCAGTGGCAGGTCTCTCAGCCAATACCAGAGCCAGTACCAGAGCCCGTGCCAGACAGGCACCCGCCTGCCAGACGCCCCGCCGGAGTTCCTCCATGCCGCAACCGGACACCGCCAAGTCGACGTTTCTCCTTCGCCCGGGGGAATGGGCGCTGGTGCTGGCAATCGTGATTGCGATCGCATTGACGGCCTTCGTGGATGCCAACCACAGCTACTGGTTTCGCCCGCTGGAGAGCGTCCGCGACATCGCCCGCAACACGGCGCTGCTGGGAATCTTCGCCCTCGGCGCGACGGTGGTGATCATCGCTGGGGGGATCGATCTCTCGGCCGGTTCGATGATCGCCCTGTCGGGAACCGTCTGCGCCACGACGATGCTGGCACTGGCCCCCGCCCAGATGATGGGCTTCAAACCGGTCGGCGGCGTCGCGGTGGCCGTCGGCTGTGCCGCCAGCCTGCTGGCCGGGTTCCTTGTCGGCACGCTCCATGCCTGGCTGATCACCGCCGTTCGACTGCCCCCCTTCATCGCCACGCTGGCCACGCTCGTGGGCCTGCGGAGTCTCGCGAGGGCCCTCTGCGAAAGCAGCACGGCGGCGCTGACTCCCACGAAGAGCGCCTTGATCAACATCTCGGATCCGTTCTTCAAGACGGTCCGCGACAATGTCTGGATTCCGGTTGCGGTGTTTGGCGTGCTGGCGATCGTGACCTGGATCCTCCTCACGCGGACGGTTCTGGGCCGGCATCTCCATGCCCTCGGAGGTAACGAACAGGCCGCGAGGCTCGCGGGCATCCGCACCGACAACGTCAAATGGTTCGCCTACTGCTTCGGTGCCATGACGGCGTCCCTGGCGGGGCTCTTCTACATGGCCAACGAATCGGTGGCGGCACCGGTCAACCAGGGACGCGGCCACGAACTCAATGCCATCGCCGCGGCCGTGGTGGGGGGCTGTTCTCTGGCGGGCGGGGTGGGCACGGTGCCCGGCACCGTGCTCGGAGCGATCTTCCTGCGGGTCGTAATCGACGCGGTTTCGAAGATCATCAAGACCGGCGCCGACGTCTACGAAGGATTGATCGTCGGCATCGTCGTGGTGATCGCTGTCACGCTTGCCCAGTTGGGACAACTCGCCAAGGGCGGCCGCCGCCTGCTGCCCGGCGGGCTCGGATTGTGCGCAATCCCGACGCTCGCGGTGCTCTGTGGCGGCATCGTATCGATGACCGCGGGCGGCCGGGCGGGCATGGCGTCCGCTGCAGGAGCGGCCCTCCTGCTGGGGTTCGTGCGGTTCTGGGAATCACGACGGACTCCCTGACTGGCCGATTGGGCTGTTGATGCACCCACGAGCGAACATGACTGGTCTCACCGATCCATCCGCGACAGGCAGCCCACGCCCGGCGGCGGTCGTCATGCGCGGCATCACGAAACGGTTCCCAGGGGTCGTTGCCCTGGCCGACGTGACACTCGAAGTCGGCCGCGGCGAACTCCACGCCATCTGCGGCGAGAACGGCGCCGGCAAGAGCACGCTGATGAAAATTCTCTCGGGCGTCTACCAGCCTGATGAGGGCGATCTCGAGATCGGCGGCCGGCCGGTGAGATTTTCGGGCACCCGCGCCGCCGAACGTGCAGGGATCGCGATCATCCACCAGGAACTGGCGCTCGTCGAGGATCTCTCCGTGGCTGCCAACGTGTTTCTCGGCAGGGAAACACGGACCTCGCTCGGGCTGCTCGACGATCCCGCCATGCACGATGCATGTGGCCGGCTGCTGGCCTCACTCGAGTGCCAGGTGTCGCCGGCAACGCGGACCGGCAGCCTGCGGGTGGGCGATCAGCAACTCGTGGAAATCGCCAAGGCCCTGTCGCTCCAGGCGTCGATCGTGGTCATGGACGAACCGACCAGCGCCCTCACCGAGTCGGAGTCGGCGCGACTCGAGCGCACGATTCGTCGGCTGCTCGCAGGGGGCACGACGATCCTCTACATCTCTCACAAGATGGACGAGGTCTTCCGGCTGGCGGACCGGATCACCGTGCTCCGTGACGGCCGGCATGTCCGCACCGTTGCCCGGGCCGATACGACGCCCCGAGAGATCACCGGCTGGATGGTCGGACGCGAGCTTGCCGATCAGGAATGCCGCCAGGCCCGCACCCGCGGGGCGAAACTGCTCGAGGTCCGACGCCTCACGCTGCCATGGCCGGAGCACCCTCGGGGCTATCGGCTGTCGGAAATCTCCTTTGAACTCCAGGCGGGGGAGATTCTGGGCGTCGCCGGCCTGATGGGTGCCGGCCGCACCGAACTGCTAGAGACGATCTTCGGCGCCGGCGAGCCGACGTGGACGGGGGAGATCCGGCTGGATGGGAAGCCGGTCCGCTTTGGGCACCCGCGCGAGGCCTGCGCCGCCCGGATCGCGATGGTCACGGAAGACCGCAAGCGTCTCGGACTGTTTCCCGATCTCGACGTTGCCGGCAACGTGAGCCTCTGCAGCCTCCACGAAGCCACACGCGGCGGGCTGCTCTCGCGACGGCGTGAGGAAGAACTGGTGGCGGCGCCGGTTCGTGAGACGGGGGTGAAAACACCGGGCGTGCATGCCTCGATCATGGGGCTCTCGGGCGGCAACCAGCAGAAGTGCATCATCAGCCGCTGGCTGCTCACGCAGCCCCGACTGCTCCTCCTCGATGACCCGACTCGCGGCATCGACGTGGGGGCGAAGGCCGAGTTGTATGCGCTCATCGATCGGCTCTGCCGCGCGGGCCTCGGCGTGATCCTCACGTCGAGCGAGCTGCCGGAACTGCTCACGCTCGCCGACAGGATCATCGTGCTTGCCGAGGGCCGGCTGACGGCAGAATTTTCCCGGGCCGAGGCTACCGAGCAGAAGATCATGGAAGCAGCCACCGGCGGCTGGCCTGACCGGCTGGCCTGACCGGCTGGCCTGACCGGCTGGCCTGGTGGATTGCGACCGGCTGCGGTCGCTCATCACGCCCCGACGTAGCGGGCGACGATCGCCCGGGCCTTCGACTCGTCCCGCGTCCCCGCGACGATCGCCCGCCCATCGGCAAAGACCGACAACTGAATTCCCTGCTCCACCTGGGCGCGGACAAGCCAGCGATTCGCAGTCACCGCCCCCAGAAAGCTGAGCTTGGACTCAAGCAAAACCAGATCGATATCGCCACGACCGGAAGCGGCAATCTGCACCGCGTCGCGACCGCAGAGCGCCGCCGCCTGCGTGCCCATGCGTCCTTCGAGCCAGGGAAAATCACCCGAGCGACAGGTGGGGCAGCCGTGTTCGGCGAGTATCGACAGATCGATCGACCGCCAGCCCCAGTCCCACAGATCACATGCCAGGAGCCGGTTGCCCACGCAATCGACCGCCCCCACGAGCAGTTTCATCGCCTCGGCCGCTTCGACTGCCCCGACGACGAATGCCGCCGGCCCGATGATGCCCGCGGTGTCGCAGGTCGGCATCACGCCGGGGGCGGGCGGATCGGGAATCAGGCACCGCAGGCAGGCGGTCCGGCCCGGCAGCACGGTCATCACGCGCCCCTCGGCGCCGATCGCGCCGCCGTGCACCCACGGAACACCATGCCGGCATGCATATTCGTTGACGATGAACCTGGCCTCGAAGTTGTCGGTGCCATCCACGATCACGTCGACACCGGCCAACAGGGCCTCGGCATTCGACGGCGTCAGGTCGGCGACCACGGGCTCGATCTTCGCGGCGGAATTGATCCGGATGAGATGCCGGGCTGCGGCGGCGGCCTTGGGAAGACCGGCGGCGACATCGGCCTCATCGAAGAGCACCTGCCGCGGCAGGTTCGAGAGTTCGGGAATATCGCGGTCGATGATCCGCAGATGGCCCACGCCAGCCCGAGCGAGCGTCATCGCCACCACGCTGCCAAGCGCTCCGCAGCCGACGATTGCCACGCGGGCAGCGGCAAGACGCGATTGACCCTCCGGGCCAACGGCGGCGAATCGAACCTGGCGGGAATAGCGATCGGGATCGAAGTCCTGCATGCCCTTGATGCTACCACGAGACGGAGAGAAACCCCGCCCAGTCCCTCGGGAGCTGAGACGCCCCTTCGGCGAGCCCCCAGGCGGCGAGGGCGGCCTGGAGCTGATCGCACTCGCGCCGGTGCTCCGCTGCGGTCTCGGGAGCCACCGCCCGCCGAACGACCAGTGGCGTATCGGCCGGCCATGACCGCCATGCCTCGTGGGGCAGGCCATCCTCGGGAAGTGTGACGACCAGACAATCGAACGCGGTGACCATCGCTTCCGGCACCAGATCGGGGGGCTGTGTTCCATCGACTTCCAGGCCGATGAGCATCGTCCCCTTCAGCGGCCGTGTGGCGGCGATGGTCGCCGCCGTCTGGTCGGCCGGTAACGTTCGTGGCACCACGGCCAGCACGACCGCGGGATGCAGGGACCAGGCGGCGATCCGCTCGATCGCCTGAGCCGGTGACAATGCCTTGCCGGAAGCATCGAGGAGCAGCGCGATGATCGCCACCCCGACCGTATCCGCTGCCGCACAGACCTGCCCCGAGGGATCGTCGATGACGGCGGCCGCAGACAGGCTGCGCAGGAGTGGCCCGTCGAAGTCCGCGGCCGACGCCGCGACACCCCGGGGAACCCAGCGTCGGCCCTCGAGCCAGAACGAGCGGCCGCGTGTGCCCAGCCTGCGCAGGCCGATCAGTAGATCAATGGTGGCGACGGTCTGGTCGCCGCGACTGACATCCGCCTGCAGGCGGTAGAGGTTGGGGAGCTCCGGTGTCCAGTACGCGGGCTCGGTGAACACAGCCCGCGCAAACGCCGTGTCGGCCCGTCCAGACACTGCGTCGGCCCGCGAAGGCGCCGTGTCGGCCGGTGCAACTGCCTGTATCGGCCTGTCGCGAACGGCGTGGTCCGTCGTCAGGTCGACAAGTTTCACGGTCGTCGGCAGTGTCATGTCGCGGCCCCGCCGCGGGCCCACGAGCGTGCCCGCGACCCGCAGCGGCCCACCATCGCCATCCGTGCCGCAGCCGTCGATACGCAGCAGGATCTCAGCCCGCATGTCGTCGGCCCGACCGGGCAGAATCGACAGCCGTAGCGATGGGAAGAGCGCTGGGAAGACAGTCGTCACGTGGCCTTCCCGGCGGCAAAGCGTTGCCGGGCCAGGTCGCCCAGATGCCTAAGATCGAGTTTGCCGGATCCCAAGACCGGCAGTTCC
>JBIIFB010000201.1:0-6035 GCA_044237545.1 Pirellulales bacterium | reverse complement strand
CCATCGCTGACGCTCCGGGCTTTTATTAGGAATCGGAGTCGTCCGTGAGGGCTGCCCGTGGCCCGGGAGCCGGCGTTGCTCGGGCACCGATCGGATTGGTCGGCGAAGGCAGGATGCCGCAGCGGAGGCGATCTAGCGAGCGCAGTCAGCATCGAGTGAGCGCAGGCAGGATGCCGGAGCGAACGGCCGGCCCTCGGGGCACGGGTAGCCCGAACCCTCACGCCGTGTCCATGATCCCCTCGCTGACGCTCCGGGCTTTTATTAGGAATCGGAGTCGTCCGGGCGGCCCGAACCCTCGGGACAGGGCAAGTTAAAAACTCGCCCCCACGGGGGACAGGGCACGTTCAACACCCAACCCAACGACGGGACAGGGCACGGGCAGCCCGAACCCTCACGCCGTGTCCATGATCCCATCGCTGACGCTCCGGGCTTTTATTAGGAATCGGAGTCGTCCGTGAGGGCTGCCCGTGGCCCGGGAGTCAGCATCGAGTGATCGCTGCCAGCACGGCCTCGGCGCAGAGTCTTCCGCTGGCGAGCGCCCCGTTGATTGAGGCGGTCGTGCAGTGGTCACCACAGATAAACAGGCCGGGCGCTACCTGCGATGCTAAGGTCCGGCTCCGCCGCGCGGCTGGTGATTCATCCGGCAGGGCATGATCGATGCGGACCGTCTTCAAATGCCGCCAGGCATGGGCCGACTGGCCAAACCATCCCGCCGCCTGCCGCCGCACGGCATCGTGCAGATCGCTGTCATTTCCATGCCAGTCCTGCCGAATGGAGACATAGACCACGGCCGCACCCGGCGGGGCGTAGCCTCCTGCCACGTCAGAGGGCACCGTCACATTATCGATCGGCCCGCCCTCCTCGGCGCTCACGACAACCGTCGGGCTCGAGAGCGGCGAACGCGTGGCGGCGAAAGCCACCATCCGCGTCGATTTCCAGCCGCGGGATGCTGCGGCCCCGCCATGCCCTTCGGGTAGGAGCGCCGCCGCGGCCGAAGCCTCGGTGGCCACCACGATGTTCGTGGCGGCGAGTTCGCGGCCGTCGGCCAGCACCACGAGCCCGGGCTGCACCTGCCTCACGGCTGTATCGAGCAGCAGTGCACCGGTCGGCAGCCCCGCCGCCAGTTGCCTGGGAATCGCCTCCATGCCACCGCGGGGCAGGCAGGCCCGGCCGAGTGAGAACATCGCGAACGTAAACTGAAACACAGCCGCCGACGTGTCGAGCGACCGCTCCAGAAAGACGCCGCCGAAGAAGGGCTCGAAGAACCGCCGAATGAACGCCTCGGAGAACCCGCGGGCATTGAGCTCCTCGCGGGTCGATCGCTCGGCCGCTGGGCTGGGGCGATTCGGATCGGCCGTGCCGTTGCGAAACACCCGCAGGCAGTCGCTCCGCAGCCGCGCCGTCCGCAGGCCGTCGGCGATCCCCACGCTGCCGGAGAGGACCGAGCCCACGGCGGTGAGCGGCCGCCGCCACGGATCGCTCACACCGCGAAGTCTTCCCCCTTCCGCAACGAGGGCGCCAGGCTCGAAGCAGCCCAGCCCCAAGGCCGCGAGGTCGAGCTGCCGCCGACCTTCCGGATAGGCGTCGAGATAGACCTGGAAGCCGCGATCGATACGGAAGCCGTCGATCGTATCGGTGGCCACGCGGCCCCCGACGCGGTCAGCCGCCTCGATCACGATCACCCGCCGGCCAGACCGCATGAGTTCCCGAGCGCAAGCGAGCCCTGCGAGGCCGCCACCAACGACGATCGTATCGGCATTCACAGCGGCCGCACGACCGACTGGCTCCGCCAGTAGTCGAACAGCGTCTCGATCGAGTTCACACCACCGCCGGTGCCGCTCTTGTTCACGCCGCCGTAGGGCACACCCTTCGGGAAAACGTTGTGGGCGTTGATCCAGCTGTTGCCGGCGATCATCGTCTCGGCCACGCGGGCCGCACGGCCGAGGTCGCTCGTCCAAACGCTGTTGGCCAGGCCGTATTCGGTGTCGTTGGCCATGGCGACCGCCTCATCCTCAGTCGAGAACTTGGCGAGATAGGCCACTGGTCCGAAGATCTCCTCGCGGGCGGCGATATTATCGAGCTTGCCCGCCAGGAGGGCCGGCTTCACGTAGAAGCCGTGGTGCCCCGAGACCTCGGCCGGCCCGCCGGCCACGATCGCCTCGGCACCCTCCTTCGTTCCCTTCTCGAGATACGAGAGCACCCGCTGCCGCTGCTTGGCGTTGACGACCGGGCCCATGTGAGAATGGCCCGCGAGCTGATAGCCAACCTTCACCTGCTGCATCCGCGATCGGCACTCGTCGACGAATCTGTCGTAGATCGACGAGTGTATGAGCCAGCGGGTAGCGTCGCAGCAGACCTGGCCCGCGTTGAACGTGATCGCCCCCACGAGCTTCTCGGCGGTTCCGGCGACATCGACGTCGTCAAACACCACTGCGGCGCCCTTGCCGCCGAGTTCCAGTTTCGCTGGCACGAGGTTCCTGCCGCAGGCCTCGCCCACGAGCCGGCCCACCTCGGGCGATCCCGTGAAGCTCATCCGCCTGATGCCGGGATGGCCAGTGAGCGCGGCGCCCGTCACCGCACCGGTGCCGGGAATGACGTTGATCACACCATCGGGGATGCCGATCTCACGGGCCAGCCGCGCCAGATAAATCGCCGACATCGGCGTGTCTTCGGCCGGCTTGATGACGACGGTATTGCCGGCGGCCAGAGCCGGTGAGATGCCCCAGCCGATCAGCAGGAAGGGGAAGTTCCAAGGGAAGATGAAGCCGCAGGGACCCCACGGGTGGCGAACGGTCCACGCCTCGTGTCCGGCGACAGCGAGCACGTTCCGCCGCTGCACATGCTGGGCCATGTCGGTGAAGTAGCGGAGCGTGTCGACGCAGTTCTGCACGTCGCCGGCCGCCTGACCGAGAATCTTGCCGGCGTCGAGTGACTCGATCTGGGCGATGATGGGCTTGTGCTTCTCGATGGCGTCGGCGAGCCGGTGCAGATGAACGCCTCGCTCGTTGGGAGCCATGGTGGCCCAGCCAGATGTCTTAAACGCGTGGGCCGCCGCGTGGATCGCATGATCGACGTCGACCGCCGAGAGCACGTGGAACTCGGCAATCGGCTCACCGGTGCCCGGGTCAAGCGTGGCCATCGTCTGGCCGGTGGAGGAGGCCACGTCCTTTCCGCCCACGACGCCCTTCAGCGGCGTTGTGGCGAGGAACTTCTTGACTTCCGGCAACAGATCAACGGATGGTGCGGCGGCAGTGGCGGTGGCCATGGTGGAAAACTCTCCCCGGAAGAAGTTTGGGTGCAATCGCGAAGCGGCATTGTGCCGCGTGGACGGCCTGATGTGCAAGTATGGCGGGCGGAAGCCATGCCTGCGCGGATTCCCTGCCGGCGATGACAGGAACCGTGCAGACCGGGATGCCACGACCTTGAGCTTGACGAGAAAGTGTACACATATACACTACCCAAACAGAGCTCGCCTCAACGCAATGACACCGCTGGATTGACGGACCGAATTCTCATGATTCCGCGGCTCGAATGGGATGATCGCAAAAATCGCAGAAACAGAATGAAGCACGGAATTTCGTTCGAGGAAGCAGGCGATCTTTTCACGGCCGGAACTGATTACGTCGAGATTTTTGACGAAAAGCATTCGCTCGACGAGGATCGATTCATTTGCATCGGGCCGATTCCGAGCGGTATCGTTGTCGTAGTAGTGACGGAGCCGGCAGAGAATGTCCTGCGACTGATTTCCGCGCGGTCGGCGTCATGGCGAGAAGCCGTTCTCTACCGTTCATTCATCGAAGGAAAACAGCCATGAACGACGACGTACCTGAGCTTGCGTCGGCAGACTTCGAGCGGGCAATCTCCTCGCGACTCCGCAAGCGGATCGAAGATGGCCATTTCGAATCGGGCGAAGATATCACGGCGATCCGCCGGTTCGTGGGTTTGACGCAGGCGGAATTCGCCGAGGCCAGCGGCGTCAGCGTCGAAACAGTGCAGGATTGGGAGCAGGGTCGAAGCATGCCTGCAGGGCCGGCGGTGAGTCTCCTGCGAATCGCCGCCAGGCATCCCGGGGTCTTCCGCGAAAACGTCAGATCAGTGGCCTGAAGAAGGCCCTACTGCACTCGCACCCACTCGACGGTCTTCGACATGAAGCCGGAGCCGGCCACCATCTCGAACCCGTTGGCCGTGATCTTGATGGTCATCGGCACGAACTCGCCGCGCTTGAGTGCAAACACTTCTCCCCGCCACATGCCGCTGGCCGGGTCGAACTGGATCTCGCGAAGCAACTCCGTGTTGACCAGCGCCGGGTTGGCGGCCTTGACCACACCGCCAACATACTTGCCATTTTTGGGGAAGATGCGGATGTCGACGTCCATGTCGGTTGGCTTCCAGTCACCGACGATGGCATCGGCGCCGCTTGCCTGCCGGGCGACAGTGGGCACAACGTCGGCGGCCCTCGCTGCACCGGTGCCAACGACCGACACATGCAGGCAGAACGCCGCCACCGCCGATGCTACGAACGAACCCAAGTGAGTCGTGGTCATCATGACACCTTTCCCATGGACGGGTTAGAGACGAACGTGAAGGAGCTATCTGGTTTTGCTACTTTTGCCGGGGCTTTTGCCGCGGCAATAGCCACGGCAACAATAGACCGGGCGTTGACGCTGGAGCCATGCCATTTGTGGGCCGCGAAAGCTGTCCCAACAATCGCCCAAAAGAGGCCGATAGCGACCGGGGGAGACCGCTGGTACGCTGCCGAGGTGCGGCCATGACCAGGAAGTGGGCTTCGCCCGGGAGTTGCTTTCGTGTCGTTCCATCGTCGGAAATCTGCCCGCAATCTCTTCTGGCCGTTCGGCCTTTGGCTCTGCGTCGCCGTCGCGCATGCCGGCGAGACCGATCAGGCTCAAGAGGCCGCAAAGCCATCGCCCCCCGCTGCGGGCATGTCGATCGTGTTCGTCGGCGACATCATGCTCGATGGCGGCCCGGGCCATACGATCTCCTCGGGTCGCGACCCCTTTGCGGCCTGCAGCGAGCTCCTGGCCGATGCCGACTACACCGTCGGCAATCTCGAATGCGTGCTGGGAACCGGCGGCGAGCGGATGCTCAAGCCATATTCATTCCGCGCCGCCCCCGATTCGCCGCGGTTTCTGAAGAAACATTTCTCGGCCGTTTCGCTGGCCAATAATCACAGCGGCGATTTCGGCCCCGCGGGGCTGGTCGAGCAGCTGCGGATCCTCGACGACGCCGGCATCCCATCGTTCGGCGCCGGCCGCACGCTGGCGGACGCCCGGCGGCCGCTGGTGCTCGAAAGAGGAGGCTTCAAGGTGGCGCTGCTGGGCTCCAACGGCTTTCGGGCGCTGACCACGGCCGCCACAGCCGACCGTGCAGGCTCGGCTCCCCTTGAGGAGTCGCAGGTGCTCGAAGACATCCGTGCGGCCCGACTGCTGGCCGACGCCGTCGTGCCCTTCGTGCACTGGGGGCCGGAAAACACGCCCCAGCCGCGGCCGGCGCAGGCCCGCCTTGCGCGGAAGATGATCGACGCTGGGGCCGCCGCGGTGATCGGTGCCCACCCCCACGTCACCCAGACGGTCGAGATGCATGCCGGCGCCCCGATCGTCTATAGCCTGGGAAACTTTGTCTTCGACTACTTCCCGGGCGATCCGCCCGAGTGGACCGGCTGGGTAGTGAAGCTGACCCTGCGACCCGGGCATTCTGTCGATCTCAAGATGCACTCTGTGACACTCGACGCCGGCGGCCTCCCCCACGTGATCGTGGAGGAGGATCTTCTCCCGAATGCGTATGGCAGCATGCCGACGGCGGAGCCTCCTGTCGGCGGCGAATAAGTCGGCTCCCCCGGCTTACGCCGGGGGCTTTTAAGGGAAGGTTCATACAAGCCGCTGATACAAGCCCTGAGCGTGAGCGACGGGATTCCTTGCTGCCGGGCTTCATACAAGCCCTGAGCGTGAGCGACGGGATTCCTTGCTGCCGATCCCCCGGCTTACGCCGGGGGCTTTTATGGGGACGTGAGCAACGGG
>JBIIFB010000200.1:0-6133 GCA_044237545.1 Pirellulales bacterium | reverse complement strand
GAAGTGACGCACGCCCGTGGCGACACCGGCACTCGTCGTGATCCCCTGCTGGGGAAGCACCATCGCCGTCTGGAAGGTATGCCTCCGGAGAACTTTTGCGTGCTCGAGCATCAGACCATAGGTCGGGCCAACCGCCGGCACAACAAGCGTCGATGCCGATGCCGTGGCGGCGAGCATCGTCAGCAGCGAGTCGTATTCCGAGAGGGGGAGGTGGTAGAGGTTTGCATTGCCGCCGTAGAGCAACAGCGACACGCCCCCCGCTTCCATATGCCGGATGAGCCGCGTGTTTTCGGCGACGTCGATGTTCCCTGAGGCATCACGGGCCAGCGGAGGAACGGCCATCACGGAACGCTCGAAATGGGCCTTCGTAAGCAGGGGCGAGGGATCCATCTTTGTCTCCAAGCTTTGTCGCAAAGCTTTATCTTTGGGGGCAGGGTGGGGATGGCGACCGAAGGCACGGTGCGACCGACGCGGGCGTTAGAAAATATCGGGCTCCGACGACGGGCCGCCCCGCTCGAGGAACCGAAAGTCACAGCCGTGATCCGCCTGTGTCGACTGTTCCAGAAAGAGCTGGCCGTAGCCGCGGGTGAACTTCGGTTCGGGCGGCTGCCAGGCGGCACGGCGGCGGTGGAGTTCGTCGTCGTCCACCAGCAGTTCGAGTGTGCGGGCCTCGACGTCGAGGGCGATTCGGTCGCCGGTCTTCACGAGGGCCAGGGGCCCGCCGACGGCGGCCTCCGGGGCCACGTGCAACACGCATGTGCCGTAGCTCGTGCCGCTCATGCGGGCATCGGAAATCCGCACCATGTCGCGGACGCCCTGCTCGAGCAGCGGCTTCGGGATCGGCAGCATGCCCCACTCCGGCATGCCGGGCGCGCCGAGTGGCCCAGCATTGCGGAGCACGAGCACGTCGTCAGCCGTGCAGCCGAGCGACGGATCGTCTATCCGAGCTTTCAGGTCGGCATACGAGTCGAAGACGATCGCCCGGCCGGTGTGCTTGAGCAACCGCGGCTCGGCAGCCGTCGGTTTGATCACGCACCCGTTCGGCGCGAGGTTTCCGCGGAGCACGAACGTGCCCCCTGCCTGCGAGAGCGGCGTAGCGATGGGCAGAATCACGCGGTCGTCGATCACCTCGGCGCCGGCGATATTCTCCCCGAGCGTGCGACCGGTGACTGTCAGACAGCTCGTGTCGAGCAGGGGCGTGAGCCGCGAGAGCAGCGCCGGCACTCCACCAGCGTCATGAAAATCCTCCATCAGAAACTCGCCCGCCGGCCTGAGGTTGCCGATGACGGGGGTCGTGCGGGAGAGCGCGTCGAATCGGTCGAGTGACAGCGGCACGCCCGCCCGCCCGGCGAGGGCCAAGAGGTGGATGATCGCATTGGTCGAACCGGCCAGCGCCATGTCGGTGACGATGGCATTGTCGAACGCCGCAGCCGTGAGGATCTGCGATGGCCGCAGATCCTCCCAGACCATGTCGACGATCCGGCGGCCACACGCCGCCGCCATTCTGGAGTGCGCCGAATGGACCGCAGGGATTGTCGCAGCCCCGGGAAGCATCATGCCGATCGCCTCGGTGATCGCGGCAAGCGTGGAGGCCGTTCCCATCGTCATGCACGTGCCCGGAGACCGCGCGATGCCCTCCTCGAGTTGCCGCCACACGCAACTGTCGAGGCACCCGGCCTGCCGCTGCGCCCAGAATTTCCAGACATCGGTGCCGCTGCCGAGCCGCTGATCCCGCCATCGGCCGGCGAGCATCGGGCCCGCAGGCAAAAAAATCGCCGGCAGGTTCGCCGTGATGGCCCCCATCAAGAGTCCTGGCACGGTCTTGTCGCAGCCCCCCATCAGCACCGCTCCATCGACGGGGTGGCACCGCAGCACCTCCTCGACCTCAAGAGCCAAGAGGTTGCGATAGAGCATCGCCGTCGGTTTCATGAACATTTCTGACAGGGCGAGCACCGGGATTTCCAGTGGAAACCCGCCCGCCTGCCAGACGCCGCGTTTCACTTCCTGGACCCGCTGGGGAAAGTGCGTGTGGCACTGGCTCAGGTCGCTCCACGAATTGAGGATCGCGATGATGGGCCGGCCCTCCGACTCCTCTGCCGAGTAGCCCATCTGCCGCAGCCGGCTGCGATGGCCGAAGCTCCGCAGGTCATCGGCCGCGAACCACCGCTGCGACCGCAGGCTGCCGGGCTCGAGTCGTCGCTGGTTGTGTGGATGACTCATGCCGCACGTGGGTCGCTCGAGGGTTGTTCGTCGCACGGTCGTGGCCGAAGGGCGGCGGGCATTGTACGCTCTGGTCCGCTACTCACAACGAGACCATACCAAGGCAATGTCATCATGACGCCGCTCGGCATCCTCATCGTCGCGCTCGTGGTGGTGGTCGGGGGCGTGCTCGCCTTGCGGTTGCACCCCTTCCTGATTCTCATCATCGCGGCCTTCGTCGTGGCGTTGCTGACGCCGAATGGCAGTGGCGCATTGGCAGCGCCCGGCCAGCGGGTTGCTGAGGGATTCGGCAAGACGGCGCTCGACATCGGGATCGTGATCGCGATGGCCTCGATCCTCGGCACCTGCCTCTCGGCGGCCGGGGGCGCCCAGCGGATCGTGGTCTCGATTCAGCATCTCGTCGGCGAGCGACGCACGCCGCTGGCGCTCTTGTTGGCGGGATTCGTGCTTGGAATCCCGATGTTCGCCGAGACTGTGTTCTATCTGCTGCTCCCGCTGGCCCGCGCGGCCTGGGACCGCACCGGCAGGCACTATCTCCTGTGCGTGCTCGCGATCGTCGCGGGGGCCACGATGACCCATTCGCTGGTGCCCCCGACGCCCGGACCGCTCTTCGTGGCCGACGCATTCAATGTCGATATGGCGACGATGATCGGTGTCGGCTCGATCGTGGGTCTGATTGCGGCGCTGGCCGGCTACGCCTACGCCTGCTGGGCTGATCGGCGGTGGCCGTTGCAGCCGAAGCGAGCGGGCCACGGTGACGAGCAGAATCCCTCCGACGAAGCGTTGCTGCCGGCCGCCCCCGCCACACTGCCGCCGCTCTGGGCGGCGCTGCTCCCGATTCTCCTGCCGGTCGTGCTCATCAGTCTCGAATCGGTCTCGCAGTCGGCACCGGCGATATTTTCCCCGACGGCGCTCTCTGCAATCCGGCTCGTGGGAGAGAAAAACGTGGCGCTGTCGCTCGCCGCCATGGCTGCGATCCTCGTGCTCTATCGCGCTGGAGGTGGCATGCCCGCCGTCCGCCGCACAATCGCGGAGGCGGTCACCGAGGCGGGTGGGATCATCCTCGTGATCGCGGCCGGTGGAGCGCTCGTCGGCGCGCTCCGGCAGGCCGGTCTGGCCCAGCTCTCGGCCGGGCTTGCGACCGGGGCGGGCCTCGCCGTCATCCCCATCGCCTGGCTCGTGACCGCGATCATCCGCATGGCCCAGGGATCGGCCACGGTGGCGATGATCACCGCCGCGGGAGTCATGGCGCCGATCGTGCTCGATGGCAGCCTGGCCTGTCATCCCGTCTACGTGGCCGTCGCCATCGGCTGCGGGTCGAAGATCGGCATGTGGATGAACGACAGCGGCTTCTGGGTGATCTCAAGGATGAGCGGCATGTCGGAAACGCAGACCCTCCGCTCGGCATCGGTCATGGTGCTCATAGAGGGCACGGTGGGGCTTGCCGTGACGATCGCGCTGGCTCTGGCCTGGCCGCTGCGCTAACTGTCTGCGCTAACTGTCTGTGGAAAGAGCCGGTACGCTGCGTGCACAACGGCGAGTACCGGCCCCGCGGGCCGTGGCTCATTGATCCCTCATCGGCCTGGAAACACGTGCGAACGGGCCATTGACCGTCCTATCCGTTCCGCAGGGTAGACTCATTGCATGAGTGCCGAAATGATCGATTCCGCCGCCAGCCCGTTCTTGGCACGCGACCGCCTGCTGCGGGCCCAGGCTCTCCGGATGAGCCCCGCGGAGCGGCTCGCGGCGATGCGGCGGTTGTTAACGCAGTCGCGGGCGATCCTCGAGAGCCATCCTGAGGGCCTCGACCATTTTCGGCGCCGCAACTTCGCCGCCAGATCAATCGGCCGGAAAGGGGAAGCAAATACCGATGACTCCTGAGTTCCGTGTCTTCGACGTGCTTCGGCGGCATGACGTGCCGTTCGTCGTGGTGGGGGGCCATGCCGTCACTTTCCATGGCTTCATCCGCGCGACCGAAGACACCGACGTTCTGTGGATCCGGTCGCCCGCCGCCGAGGAGAGCCTGCTCAAGGCGCTCGAAGAAATCGCTGCGGAATACATCGGCAACGAGATCGATCCGGCCACTGGTATCGAGCGCACGCATCCGGTGACTGCGTCATTTGTCCGCGCCGAACGACTGATGATGCTCTGTACGACGGTGGGCTTTCTCGATCTGTTTGACTACGTGCCCGGATATCCCGCCGTGCCGGTGACAACCGTCTGGGAGGCGGGCGTGGATCTGGACGGCATTCGATTCGCGTCGCTCGAGTGGCTGCGAAAGCTCAAGCAGGCGGCAGGGCGACCGAAAGACCTGCTCGACCTGGACAACCTACCCACGGCCCCGAACGAGCCCACCGACCGGTGAAAAGGGGACGTAGAGAGCGGCCACGATCTCGCTGGCTCTGGCCTGGCAGTTGAGGTGAACGTGGGGGAAATAATGAAACGCGACGCAGGTTGAGCACGCGACTTGGGGTCGCCCCGACCAGCACTACAAAAACTTGCACTTTCTGCAATCTTTTGTATAGTCATATCTATGCAGCCTCTCAAGCAACTCGCGCAAGCTCTGCGACTGCTGGCGGATCGTGAACATTGCGTCTTTGCCGCCTCGGATTTGGCCGCGGCAGTGCCGGAGTGTGGGCATGTGGCGGGGCTCTTGTCCCGGGCCGCAACGACGGGGCTGCTCAAGCGGGTCTGCCGGGGCATCTATCTGTATCCCGTGCCGGACTACCCGACGGACCATCTGCTCTTTCATGCGGCGGCGCGGCTGCGGGCGGGGGAATTCAACTACATCAGCCTCGAGACCGTCCTCAGCGATGCCGGAGTGATCTCGCAGGTGCCGATGAACTGGATCAGCATCATGACCTCTGGCCGCAGCCATGTGGTTGACTGCGGAAACTACGGCCACATCGAGTTCGTGCACACCGCCCAGCGGCCTGACGACGTGCGCGGTGAGCTGACGTACGACCCGGATCGCCGCCTCTGGCGGGCCTCCGTGCGGCAGGCCCTGCGCGACATGAAGGCCACACGCCGCAGCATGGAACTCGTGGACGAGGAGACGCTGCGTGAGCTTGTTTGACCAGCTCGTGAATGAGGCGCTGCGTGCCCGCGCAGACCTCTCCTCGCTGCGGCCCGTGGTGGAGAAAGAACTCCTCCATCACGACATCCTGCGCGAAATGAGCGAGGCCGGACTGCTCGCCGGGCTCACCTTCATCGGCGGCACCTGCCTGCGAGCCTGTTACGGCTCCTCGCGACTCAGCGAGGACCTCGATTTCACCGGCGGGAACGACTTTCGGCGCGGCGATCTGGCCGAACTTGCGACGGTCCTGACCGATCGGCTGAAGAGCCGATACGGCCTGCCGGTCAGGGTGAGTGAACCCGTGAAGACAGGAGGCAATGTTTCCACCTGGAAGCTCGTCATCGAGACCCGCCCCGGCCGGAAGCATCTGCCAGCCCAGCGCATCAACCTTGATATCTGCGCCATTCCCAGCCACGACCCACGGCCGATGATGCTGCGCAATCTCTACGGCGTCGACCTCGGCACATCGGGCCTCATTCTCCAGGCGCAGAGCAGGGAGGAAATCCTCGCCGACAAGGTCGTCGCACTCGCATTGCGCGAGAACCGCATCAAAAACCGCGATCTCTGGGACATCGCCTGGCTCATCCAGCAGGGCGTCGAACTCCCACTCCAGCTCATCCCGTTGAAAATCCGCGATCACAAGGGGGAGAAGGCTGGTTTCATTCTGGCGCTCGAGGCCCGACTCGCGGGGCTCCGTGGGCGGCCCGACATGCGTGCCGATTTTATGAAGGAGATCACTGCCGTCCGGTTATAAGTCGAACAATTTCAACTGGTTATGATCGGCGACCTGCTCGGATGCATCGGTTTCGGCCTGAATGGCCTGTAAAAGCGGCGTTT
>JBIIFB010000003.1:0-53761 GCA_044237545.1 Pirellulales bacterium | reverse complement strand
AGGCATAAAGTGATTCAGCCGACGAGAAGAGCAAACCGGCAAGGATAGCCCGGTTCATTGCACCTCCGCAACGGTCGTCGATCCGGGTCGCCGATCCGGGACTACCGGCAGCGGCCTTCGCACAGCCTCCTTCTGCCCGCAGACCTGCGAAGTCTTCCGGATGGCATGTGAGGGCGGACCAGCGACGCCGCAGGAAGCCACGAATCAATCACTACAGTTGAGGATAAAGCTGTAGAGCACGTGCGATTCGTGGTCGAGTACGAGCACCCAGTCGAAGCCGATCGGATAGGCTCCATCGGACAATCCCTTGCCGACGGCGACATCCACGGCCCCCACATCGAAACACCCCCGGATCGTGGCACTGTCGTCGGTCTCATCGGGTGGTTCCTCCAAGAGTGTGAGCAAGAGCGTGAGCAGATCGAACCCGTGGACTCCTCGCCTCACGACGGCGCGTCCCCGGCCGCACTCGGCGATCAGTTGTCCGTGCTGCTCCGCGAGTAGGGAGACCAGTGCATTCCGTGATCCCGGCAGCCGCCTCTCTGCACAAGCAACGCGGGCCGCCGTGGGTATCTGGATGTCGGTCGGAACGACGGCGTTCACGGCCGCCACGAGGCTGTCGGCAGCAGCGTCATCAGCTGCGGGGGCGTGCGACCGCAGCACCGGGCAGTGCAGGTCGCCGGCCTGGGAGGCAGGCAGCCGGCCGAGGGTGCCGCAGATGACCACGCACCCGCCGATGAGCGGCAGAACCAGCGAACGTGTCCCGTCGCGATCCGGAGGGGAATATGGCGTTAAAAACGTCGGCGTTAGCATTCGCGGAGCAATCTGTTTCTGGTGGCGGGGCATCCGATTACCTCCCGGGGGTGGCCTTCTCTATTCATCCTTCTCTATTCATGATGACGAGAGCGACGCACGCGAGGGGCAACCGGCCGATAAGAGCCCGTGCGACATCACATCTCCGGAGCCGACACGATCGGGCCGGAGCCGCACCGTGGCATTGCTTGACAGCGGCTGAACCCAGGAATAGCCTCCCAAAAACAAGGAGGTTTGAATCCGAACTCGAAACGAGGTGCGTCCCATGATCGTGAATCAATTGCTGCATCGCCGACCGTCACGGAGTCGCTCTGCCCGTCAGGATCGTCGGCCTCTGGCCCGACAAATGGCCCGACAAATGGCCCGACAGATGACCCGACAGATCGTCGCTCCCGAGCAGTTGGAACAGCGTTTCGCTCTGACGGTCGGCCTCACGGCCAACAACCCGACCCTGACCGCGGCCGGGTATACGCTGTTCGGCAACAGCTTCAGCCCGAAGACCTACCTGATCGACACCGCAGGGAAAGAAGTCAACTCGTGGACCAGCACCGGCGGCCAGACGTCGTCCTACCTGCTGGAGAACGGCAACCTTCTCCGCAATACGATCCTGCCGGCGAACCAGCGGGAATTCGGCCACAACGGTGCGACCGGGCTCATCGAGGAGTTTGCCTGGGATGGCAGCCGGGTCTGGTCGTTTCAGATGGCCACTGACACGTTCCAGCTCCACCACGACGCCATCCCCATGCCCAACGGCAACGTCCTGGCGATCGCCTGGGAAAGGCATACCGCCGACGAGTCCATCGCGATGGGACGCAACCCGGTCCTCCTCAATCCCGCCACCAACAGAGAGGTGTGGTCGGAGGCGATCTTCGAGATCAAGCCCGACAGAACCAACGGCAAGGGGGGCGAGATCGTCTGGGAATGGCACCTCAAGGACCACCTCGTGCAGCAACGCTATCCCGACAAGCCGAACTACGGGATCGTGAGTGCGAATCCACAGCTGGTGCACCTGAACTACGTGCCCCGCACCATGCCGGGCGCCGACACGCACATCGCCGACTGGGCACACTTCAACTCGATCGCCTACAACGCGGCGCTCGATCAGATCATCGTCTCGTCCCGGGAGTTCTCCGAGGTCTGGGTGATCGACCACAGCACGACGACCGAACAGGCCGCCGGCCATACAGGTGGCCGCCTCGGCAAGGGGGGTGACCTCATCTGGCGCTACGGCAACCCCGCGAGTTGGAACGCCGGAACCCGTGCGAATCAGGCCCTCTATTTTCAGCACAATGCCCACTGGATCGACAGCGGTAGGCCAGGCGCCGGAAACATCCTCGTCTTCAACAACGGCTGGTTCCGCGCGAACGGCCAGTCGTTCTCGTCGGTGATGGAGATCCGCCCTGCGGGCTATGGAAAAGCCCAACTCGTCTGGAACTACTTCGCCCCCTCCCCCAGGAGTTTCTTCGCACCGATCGTCTCGGGAGCCCAGCGGCTTGCCAACGGCAACACCCTCATCACCGAGGGGACGACAGGCCGCCTCTTCGAGGTGACGAGTGCCAGAAGGATCGTCTGGCAGTACGTCAATCCGGTCACTCCGCAGGGCCCACTCGCCCGGTCGGCGAAGCCGGCGAAGGTGAACATCACCGGCCTCAACGGGGTGCCCGATGTCTTCGTGAACCTGACCTTTCGGTCGCTCCGTTACGCCCCGACGTTCGCCGGATTCTCCGGAAAGACCCTGGTTGCGGGGGGCGTCATCGAGCGGGCCTGATCGGCGTCTTGGCCGGGGGATGCCCACGCTGAGTCGTGGGCGGCCACTCTCAGAATCGAGTCGAGCGTTTCGACCGCCATCCTTCGATCCTGCGGGCCACCTTCGACGGTGACACCGCCCCGGTCGCGGACCTCTGAGAGCGAGGGTCCGCCGGCGATGATGCCGGCGAGTTCGTCCGCCGCCATCCAGAGCGTCGCGTCACCCGCGGACGGGAGGCCGTGATGCAGCGACATGGGCCGACCCCCTTCCACCGCAACCGTCCACTGGCCGCCGCCGGCGCCCGTGACGACCAGCCCGAGCCGGTGCGGCGACCGCGGAGCCGTCCAGGACGCGGCACCCAACCGGGCCTCGAGGCCATCGCGTGCCGTGGGGCGCGGGCCGCACCGCCCGGGAGGAGGCCAGCGGAAGTTGTTCCCGATCGCAAACCGGCAGAGCCGCCGGATCGTCTCCTCGTCGAGCGGCGGTGCGGGGAGACCCGGCACCGCTGCGATGGTGTGCGAGGCGTCAAAGCGGGGGTCGTCCCGCCAGTAGGCCTTGTAGACGTGCATCTGGTCGAGGAACAGCCGGCCGAGCGTGGCGGGATCGAAGCCCGCGGCGGGGTTTCCGCCACCGGATCCGCCGGCGGCCGACGCCGATCGCCGGCGGCCTGCCTCGGCCGCCATCTCCACGACAAGCCCCTCGAACACGCGGCAGAGCAGGCCGACACTCGTCGGTGCGTCGGATGTGACGTGGTAGGTACGGCCGTGAAGTGATTCATCGACGATGATCCGTGTCATCACCGCAGAGACCCAGTCCACCGGCACGAGGTTCTTGCACTCGCGGCCGTCCATGCCGAGCACGTCGAGCAGCGAGCCCGGCTCGAGGCTTGCGCCCACGAAGGCCTCCACGAACGGCTGCACGATCCGCAACGGCTTGTAGAAGCCGTGGAAGGTGTTGGTGAAGCCATGCACGAGGTCGCCGACGATAATGCTTGGCCGGTGCACCGTGCAGACGTCGAGAAAGTCGGCCCCGGTCGCCTCGGTCTCGGAGATGATCTTGCTCTTCTCGTAGTCGTTGCCCGACGTCTGCCCGACGTCGAGTTCGGTCTCGAGAACCGTCCCCTGCCGCAGGCCACACACATAAGCGCTCGACACGTGGTGAAGCCGGCGGATTCCCGCGTCGCGGCAGAGGGCCAGCACGTTCCGCGTGCCGGTCACGTTGCTGGTGTAGGGCTCGCCGTCCGACGGTCGCATTTGGAAGGAGAGGCTGGCCGCGGAGTGCACCACCTCGCGGACGTGTCGCGCGACCCAGGCCGCCTGCGGGCCCGGAAGGCCAAGTCCGGCGACGGAGAGATCCCCTTCGAGCACGACCGGGCAGGGCACCTCAACGCCCGCCACCTGCCGCCAATCTTCGAGCAGTTCGTCGACGCGGCCCGCCGCCCGCGCCAGCTTCGACGGACGGACGACGACGGCGACGCGGCGGCCCGCCGCGGCGAGGTCGCGCAGGAGCGACCGGCCCAGGAGGCCGGTCGCGCCAGTCAGCAGGATGTAGGAGTCGGTGTTGTGCATGATGGTCGTGGTAGGAACGTCGAGGATGTCGCCGCAGGGGTCGAACATGAAGCGGCCAGAGTCAGACGTGGATCGCCGCCCCTCCGTCGACCACCAGCGTCTGCCCCTGCACGAGATCCGACAGCGGGCTCGACAGGAAGAGCACGGCGTCGGCGACGTCGGCCGCCTCCAGCATCCGGTCGCCGGTCATCGTCTTGTGCTTGCGGCCGGCGAACATCTCGGCGGCGCCCGGCAGCCGACGGGTCGAGTCGGTCTCGACGAGGCCAGCCTCGACCACGTTGATGTTCACCCCACGATCGCCAAGTTCCAGGGCCCAGTGCCTGGCCAGCGCCGTGAGCGCCGCCTTCGAGCCGCCGATCAGTCCGTACATCGGCAGCGCCATGTGCGTGCCGTGGCTCGACAGCACGACTACCTTGCCCCGCCCCGGTGCCGCCTCGAGGAGTGGCGCGGCGGCCTTGAGCAGGTGGACCAGCGAGAGGACATTCGTGTGCATCGCGGCGTCGAAGTGCCGTTGCGTGGTGACGGCCAGCGGGCGGAAGCCGCCGGTGGCGGCGTTATGGACAAGGACGTCGAGCTGGCCGAATTCCCTGCGGACGAACGCGATCATGTCTTCGACATCCTCTTCCTGCCCGACGTCGGCCCGCACGCAGGCGACATTGCGGCCCATCGCCGCCACGATCTCAGCGACCTGCTCCGCCTCGCGGCTGCTCGTGATGTAGTTGACGACGATGTCGGCGCCAGCCTCGGCCAGCCGCAGGGCGGTCGCGCGACCGATGCCGCGGCTGGAGCCGGTGACGAGCGCCACCTTGCCGGTGAGATCGATCATGTGAGGAGTGCCTCCTGGGTCTCGAGACTGGTCAGGTTGGAAACGGCGTGGCCGCAGGCTGCGACGGACGCAAGGGCGACGACGTGCCGGCCGAACGCCAGCAGCCGCCCCGCCCCCCGGATGTCACCGAAGCGGTCTCGGACGGTCCAGCCGAAGGACCGCGTGGCCAGACTGTCGATGACGACGGCATGCGGCCGAAATTCGGTGTCGAGGCGGCAGGCCTTATAGGCAGCCTCCTTCGCGGCCCAGAGGACAGCGCGGAGCCGTCCCTCATCGGGCGCGAGGGCGAGTTCGTCCGGTGTGAACCAGACGTCGAGCCCGCGGCCCGCCTCGGCCGGATCGACGATGTCGAGGCCGATCGAGGCGTCGGTCGAGACGGCAACGCCAAGGAGTCCCTGCACGTGAGAAATCGACACGCAAACCGCCGCCGGCGCTCCCAATGCGAAGGCGACCGGCCTGCCCGAGGGCACGAGCGACGCGACACGCACGCCACCCGCGTGGAGCGAGAGCCGGTCGGCCACGAGGCTCTCGGCAAGACGGGCCGCCTCGGCCGATGTCGGCGGGCCTCCCGGCCCGCGCGTCCGAAGGCGGACCGCCACCTCCGCGTCACCCATGTGAAGGATGACGTCGGGGGCGATTGAAACCGACGGCCGGGGATCAGACGTCGGCGTTTCTGCGGTGATCGGAGTCGAGGCGCAGCTCATGAGACGCGACCCCGCTCACCACCGACGACGGCCAGGTGCAGGCCGTCCACGGCGAGGATGACGCGGCCGTCATCGCCGTGGAGCACGACGTCATAGACCGTTTCGCGGACATCCTGCGACCGGAAGAAGAGCCGCGCGATGCACTTCTCGCCCCCGCGCGGTTGCGCGGCCACCCGGAGCCGCTCGAACTGCACGGGAATCTCCACACGCCGGCCGCAGAGGATGTAGGAGTAGACCGCACATGCCACGATGCAGCCGTCGAGCAAGCCGACGGGAATCGTCCAGCCCTTCGAACCCCGCGGTAGGGCGACGCCGTCGCCATGCTGCGAGACGAGCCGGCCCCAGCCGCCGCTGCGGTCAAGAAACAGGCCGTCGAGCGTGCGGAAGGATGGCCCATGCCGCAGCGGGGCATCCTCCTGGTAGTACATCGGGTTGAACGGGAACGGCGGCTGCTCGAGCACGGCGTCGATCCGTTCCGGTGCGCCGGGCACGATCCGGCCATGTACGTGCACCCGATCCTCGCCTGCGGTGCGGCCATCGCCGGCGACGATCGCGGTCCAGCCGCGGGTCTCGATGCCCGCCGACGTGACGGGCCCCACCTCGACGCGGACTTCGCGGGGAGCATCGACGGGGAACGCGATCGGCCGCTCGACGACGAAGTCGCGGAGTTCGCCGACCTCGATTCCTCCGGAAGCTGCCCGCACGGCCTGGACGAGCAGTTCGGCGCCCATCACGGCCGGGAGAAGCGGCCGGCCGTACTGGAGGTGATCGATGAGGAAACGATCGGATGTCGGGTCGAGCCGGAAAGACACCCAGGTGCCGTCGGGCCGCGACTCGACCCGCTCGACGAGGCTGCCGACCTCCGTCGCAACGACCGCCGCGGCTGGCGGGTTCACGGCCGGCTGCGGTGTCGGGGCAGCGGGCCGACCGGTCGCCGGGACGGCGTCGGGACACAGGGCCGGTTCTGTGACGAGCACCTCGGCGTCGGGCAGTCCAGCCTCGATCTCGTCCATGAACCGCCGCACGCCCTCGGCCAGTGGCATGAACCGCAGGCCGAACTGCTCGAGCACGAACCGGCTCTCGGGCCGGCTGGCCATCCCGACCTCGTCCCAGGCATGCCAGTGGAAGACGGTTGCCCGCAGTCCCGGACGGCTGCGGCGCAGGCTGCCGACGATCTTGGCGAGCAGGTCGTTGGCGAGCGAATAGTCGGCCTGCCCGTGGCCGCCGAGCCGGCCGCTCGTCGATCCGAAGCCGACGACCGCCTCAAGCGTTGTGGGATCCAGCGCCGCGAGCAGATGCTCGAGACCGATGCACTTGGGCGCGAGCGTCGCCAGGAGTCCCTCGCGGGTTTTCTTTTCGAACCGGCAGGCGGCCTCGAAACCGGCCCCGTGGACGATGCCGCGGACCGGGCCGAGATCTCGTTCCACACGCTGCACGACCGCCCGCACCGCCGTCGCGTCGGCCAGGTCGCAGGCTTCGTAGCGGGCATCGACGCCCGCCGCACGAAATGCGACGAGCGAGGCCTCGATCTCACGTGACTTTTCAACCGCCCGCCAGGCGGCCCGCGGGTCGGCCCCCCGCTGCTTCGCCTCGAGCATGACTCGACCCTTCAGGTCGCGGAGTCCCGCCTCGTTGAGCGCAAGCCACGCCGGGTCGATCCCGACGGGGTGCGTCGAGCCGAGCAGCACGAGCCGCACCGGATACCTCCGCCCCAGCTCCCGGCAGCAGGCCGCGGTCACACCGCGGGCGCCGCCGGTGGCGATCCAGACGCTCCCCTTCTCGAGGGCCGCGAGCCGTCGGGTCGGTTCGGCCGGGGCTGCGCAGGCCACGACGCCCAGCCGGCGACCGCCGTCCAGGCCGACTTCGACCGGTCCTGCGCCGTCACGCATCTCGGCCAGCACGCCCGCGGCGAGCGTGGCGGCAGGCAGCGCCGCCGCCGCATCGACGACGCGGACGTGCAGCCCCGGGAACTCGTGGACCAGATTCTTGAACAGCCCCGCGACCGCCCCCCCCTCCACGGCGGCCATGGTGCCCGAGAGGCCGAAGTCGCCCCCCAGGTCGGTCACCGCGGTGAGCGTCGAACGGTCGAGTTCGCCGGCTGCGGACCGGAGCCCGATCCAACGTTGGCAGGCGAAGAATGGTACCCCTACTGCGGCATCACCCCTGTCGAGCCAGCGGGCCGGCATGCCGGGCCGCGCCGACGCGATGACGAGGTGTCGCACCGGCCCCTGCGCCTCGGCGCGATCGACCGCCGCGACGGCCTCGTCGCTGGTGCGGGCCGCTTGGGTGACAACCACCGCCCCCTCGGCGACCACTGCGGCACGAACCGCCTCCGCGGCGTGTCCGTCGCCGAGCACGA
Source organism: Pirellulales bacterium (assembly GCA_044237545.1). GTDB lineage: Bacteria > Planctomycetota > Planctomycetia > Pirellulales > UBA1268 > CAMCQY01. Next base: position 45,747 of record JBIIFB010000003.1, on the reverse strand, counting down.
GGACCCGTTCACCCCGCAGCGAACGCACCCCCTGCACCGGCGGTAGTTCGCGGGTTGTCAGGGTGTACCGCTGGGTCACCTCGGCCGCCGGTGCGGCGGCCTGTTGCTGTCGCCCCGCCGCCGCCACCCAGGCGGGGCCCGGCACGCCGCCACCTAGCCAATCGCGGCCGAGTGGCCCACCCGATCGTTGCATCGCCACGCCACCGGCCGCGCCCACCACGAGCCATGGCGATGCGGCCGACAGTGCGGCGCGGGCCGCGCCCCCCGATTCTGCGATGAAGGTCTCGATCGCGTCGGTGGGTGTCGTGGCACCGTCGGCGAGCGCGACGCGGGCCAGCGTTGTCCCCGGCTCAAGCCGCATCACGACCGACTGTTCGGGAACGAGCGTTCCAGACGCGGACACCGCCTGCCCGCCCTCTTCGAGATCGGCCACCATGAGCCCCACGGGGATCGGGTCGAGCGTCGCGATCAAGCGGCCCGCCTCGGCCGCCGAGCGGCAGGTTGTGACGATCACCTCGACCGTGGCCGCCGCCGCTCCGGCGTGCGGGTCGGCCAGTGCCAGGAGTCCGGCGTCGTTCCAGCCCAGAATGGCGCCGGGCAATCCCTTCACGCCCACGAGCGTGGCCCGCAGCCCCGCGACTTCGAAGGAGCGGACGTCGGGATCGGCCCCCCGGCCGAAACAGGCCAGCAGGCCGCGGGCTGTGTCGGCCTTGCGCGGTGCGACGACGATCGCCGCACAGCCGCCGAGGGCCCGCGCAGGATCGTGGTATGCGGCCCGAACGATCGCCTCGTCGATTCCCACTGCGTCGGCGATGGCGGATAGTTCAGCCATGACGACCGGGTCGGTGAGGGCCGGCACGGACCGTGGCGGGGCGGCGGAGAACTGCCGGGCCCAGAGGCGGATCGCCTCGGCATGATCCCGGCCCAGCCGTCGGCCGCGGTCGGTGGCGGCGGCCGTGGCGGCGCTGATCGGCGGCTCGAAGGCTACCCCCGTCGAGGAAGGCGCGGTCGAGGCAGGCGCGGCCGAGGCCCCGACCCGCGGCAGGATGTAGTCGAGCAGGTGCCGCAGCGTCGTGAAGTCGTCGAGCGACAGGCTCGCATCCGCCGTCAGCCCATACCGCTGGCCAATCTCGCCGAAGAGTTGGGCCTTACGGATGCTGTCGATTCCGAGGTCTGCCTCCAGGTCGGCGTCGAGCTCCACGATCTCACGCGGATAGCCCGTCTGCTCTACAACGAAGTCGATCAGGAACGTCTCGAGTTCCGCGGCACGTCCCGCGGTAGCGGCCGGCGCCACGGCCGGCGCAGCAGCAGACGCAACGGCCGGCGCCGCGGCAGACGCAGCAGCCGTCGCATCGCGGGCCGGCTCGGCGTGCGCCGGTGTCGCTGCACCGGCAGCGTGTGCCCGACCGCCGACCCGCGGCAGAATGTAGTCGAGCAGATGCCGTAGCGTCGTGAAGTCGTCGAGCGACAGGCTCGCATCCGCCGTCAGCCCATACCGCTGGCCGATCTCGCCGAAGAGCTGAGCCTTGCGGATGCTGTCGATTCCGAGGTCTGCCTCCAGGTCGGCGTCGAGTTCTACGATCTCACGCGGATAGCCCGTCTGCTCCACGACGAAGTCGATCAGGAACGTCTCGATCCCGTCGGCGTTGGGCTGCTCCGCCGCCGACTGACTCAGCAGCCACCGCGCCTTGCCGCCCGCCCGCCCCAGCACGCTGCAGAGATCGGCGAGAGAACCAGCCGCCAGAACCGCCGATCGATCGGTCGCCGCCGGCTCGAAGAGGTGCGAGATGCTGTCGAGGAAGCCGCTGACGGCCGGGGTCTGCTCGCCGAGGCGACCGAGCGGCAGGCTGACACCCGCCTCCGCCACGAGTTGCCTGACAAGCTCTTCGAGGCTGTTCGTGCCGGCCCCGGGCGTCGGCAGCGGCTCGGCTGCATGACGGCTCGGCACGACGGCCCGGTCGAGGAGGGCGGCTCCGTTCGATCCCGCCAGGGTGGTCGCCAGCGTAGCCGACAGGTTGTTCGACAGGCGGCCGCCGGCGGCCGCCACTGGCTCACCCGCCGACCTGGCCGCAGGGGCACTGCCGTTCTTCGAAGTCGCTCCGATGGCATGGTCGCCGTCGTCAGCGCGGGGAGTGCTATTCATGGGCCCGGAGCCATTGCCGCCCGGCGTCGCACGGACTGTCGACGTCGCGACTGCCGGCACCGCTGCGGATCCGTTGGTCGCACCCGACTGTTCCCCGGCATTGCGGTTGCGTTCGCGGCGCCGCGCCGTCGCGTCGAAGCGGATGATCCGCCCCGGGGGGGCTTCCGCCGTCATCGGAACAGGCGCCGCGTCAGCCGATCTGGAGACGGTCTGCGCCCGCGGGGACACGGTCGCCGGACGGCCTCCGGATGCAGACGCACCGGCCGCGGCGAGTTGCTCACGCAGTCTGGCCAGGTGCTCCCGCGGGCTCTTGCCACGCTGGTCAAACTGCACGAACGTCACGTCGGTGCGGCCTTTGAGAATCCGCCGCGACAGCCCGCAGAGGACGCCCGACGGCCCGACCTCGACGAACGTCCGCACGCCGGCGGCGTAGAGATGCTCCACCGTATCGATCCAGCGAACGGTCTCCGACATCTGCCGGACCAGGCTCGACCGCACGTCGGCCGTAGACGCAAGGCGTTCCGCGCTGGTGCTGCCGTACGTCGTGATCCGCGGCGGCTGGATGGCGAGTCTGGCGATCTCGTGGGCCAACCGGCCCGCCGCCGGCTCGAGCAGCGGCGTGTGGAACGGACTGGGAACGGCGAGTCGCTTCGAGTGGATGCGGCCGGCTTCCAGGACGGCCTCGACGGCATCGACCATGCGGACGGTTCCGCCCACCACGAACTGCTCCGGCGCATTCTCCGCGCAGATCCAGACATGGCCGGCGAACGGCGCGACCGCCGCCTGCACGGTCGCCCGGTCGGCGATGATCGAAAGCATGGCGCCGTCTCGCGGGCCGAACTGTTCAACCGCCTCGGCACGGGCCCGGGTCGCGATCACCCCGTCGGCCATCGTCCAGGCGGCCGCTGCCACGAGTGACGGAAACTCTCCAAAGCTGTGGCTGGCGATACAGTCGGGCGTGAAGCCCATCCCACGCAGCATGTCCCAGGCAAAGAGGTCCCCAAGGTACATCGCCCACTGCGTGTCCCAGATCTTCGTGCCCAGCCCGTTGACCGGCCGCCAGGCGATCTCCGCCAGCGTCTCGCAGCCCGCCTCGCGGGCGAACGTATCGAGCCGGGCAAGACAGTCCCGTGCTTCGGCCGACTCCTCGACGAGCCCGCGAAACATGTCGGTGTATTGCGATCCCTGGCCGGGGAACAGAGCCGCGATCAGCGGCCGTTCCGCCACATCGGCCTGCCGGCCGGCCGGCCGCGCAGCCACCTGCGGTCGGTTTCCAGCCTGGGCGGCGGCCGGCACGGGGAGGCCGTTGTCGAGCACCAAATGGCCGACCTGCCGCTCCTGGATGACGGTCACGCTGCCTGCCCGGTAGCCCGACTGATCGAAGGTGCCGATCGGGAGCGACGCTGCCGCGGCTCGCAGCCCCTGCGGCTCGACGGCTCCGGTGGCCAGCGCCACCGTCGGCGGCATCGAGCCCTGCCCGAGTGCCAGGCAGAGTTTCGCGACGGCCGCCGCGCCCGCCGCTGCGCCGGCGTGTCCGATCTGCCCATCGAGCGAGCCCACCACCGGCGGCTGCTCGGCGGGGCCGCGCTGCTGGGCGTAGTGGCCGCCGAGCACCACGAGTTCTTCGCCGCTCTTGGCATGGCCTCCCGCCACGGCGACCTCGACCGCCATCACGGCCGTCGGCACGAGTCCGGAACGCTCGACCGCCTCACGGACGACCCGCCGCGTCGCCTCGGCACGGGTCTGCCCCGAGCCCACGCAGACCCCGCGGATCACGCCGCGAATCCGATTGCCGGCCGCCTGCGCGTCGGCGAGCCGTTTGAGCACGAACACCACGGCGCCCTCGCCGGGCACGTCGCCGCCGCGGGTTTTGCCGTCGAGCACCGAGATGGGATTGTCAGAGAGGAAGCCCCCGAGCGACCGCCCCTCGTAGGCCATCAGATCCATGCACCGCTCACCGGCGGCACAGAGCACGGCGTCGCACGACCGCTCGCGGAGCATGTCCACCGCGGCGGCGATCGCCGCCAGGCTCGAGCAGTCCCCCGCGTCGAGGGCCAGGGCTCCACCCATCAGATCGAAGGTCTTCGTGAGCCGGCTGGCCAGCGTGCTGCTCGTGAAGCTGCCGGTCTCGTCGACGAGTGCCGGCATCTTTTCCAGTAGCTTCTTTTCATACAGCGACACGATCCGTTCGACGTCGGCCGGGGAGACACCGCGGCGGGCCAGCGCCGCCCGCAGGATGAGACCGGTCTCCGGGAGCCGCAGGCCCATCTGAAGTTGGTTGGCGAAGTCGCCACCGAAGAGGGTGCCCACGACGACGCCGGTCCGCCGGCGATCGAGGCCGGCCTGCGGCCCGCCGGCGTCGGCGATGGCGGCGTCGGCCGCCTCGAGCAGCATGAACTGCAGCGGGTTGGCGGCGGCGATCTGCTTGGGCGGCACCTTGTGCCGGCGCCAGTCGTACGCGAAGTCACGGACGAAGCCGCCGATGCCCGATGCGGTGTGCCAGGTTCTCGGCCGCGTCGTGTCGAGCACGCGGACTGCGGTCCAGCGGTCGCCGGGCACCGGACCGATGGCGGTCTCTCCCCGGCCGAGCAGATCGACGAAGGCATCGAGCGAGAGGGCACCGGGCAACACGCAGCCGGCGCCCACCACCGCGATCGCATCAGCCTCGGTGGCCACGGCACGGGCCGGCCGCACGGCCGCGGGCGTCGGCAGATGCTCGAACAGGGCGACATGGACGTTCAGGCCCCCGATGCCGAAGGCGTTGACCGCGGCGCAGCGTGGAGAGCCGTCGGCGTGCGCAGGCCAGGCGACCGCCTGCCGCGGCACCGTAAAGGGGCCGTCCGCCCAGTCGAACTCCTGATTGAGCTCGTCACATGTGGAGCCGGGCGGAATCATGCCGTGGTCCATGGCGAGGACGACCTTCACGAGACTGGCGATCCCCGCCGTCTCGAGCGTGTGGCCGATATTCGCCTTCACGCTGCCGATCGGGACCTGCCGACCCGGCGGCAGGTGCTTCCGCATCAGCGCGGAGAGGGCGCCGAGTTCCGTGGCATCGCCAACCTGCGTGCTCGTGGCGTGGGCCTCGATGTACTCGAGCCGGGACAGATCGGCGAGATCGGGATAGGCACGTTCGACCGCGAGGATCTGGCCCTCCTGCCGGGGCGCCCACAGGCTCTTTCCCTTGCCATCGCTGGCGACGCCCAGGCCGCGGATCACCGCCCGGATCCGGTCGCCATCAGCGACCGCCCGGGAGAGCGTCTTGATCACGATCGCGACGTAGCCCTCGGCGGTGATCAGGCCATCTGCCGCCTGGCCGAAGGGACAGGAGCCGGCGTTGCTCACCGACTGCGCCGCGGAGAAGAGCACCAGACTGTCAGATTTGCAGTAGGAGGCGCCACCGACGATGGCCTGGTCGATGCCCCCCTGCAGCAACGACCGTGCAGCGATCGCCATCGCCTGCAGCGACGAAGCGCACGCCGCGTCCACCACGAGGAACGGTCCGTCGAGCTTCATCGCCTCCTGGACGATCTTGGCGGCGCCGAGCGCCCCGAGATCGAGCGACTGGCCCGGTCGGCGGCCCGGGTACCGACGTCGCACGGCCTCCGTCAGTTCCGCTGCCACCGCCTCAACGTCGTCCCCAAGGAGCACCCGCGCCGCATCCACTTCCGACAGGAAGGTCGCGGTCTCGTCGATGCCCGTCGCGTAGACGATATCGCCGATCTTGGTACTGCCGCCGGTATGGCCGACGTAAACACCGGTGCGTCGATCGCCGGGCATCGCGAAGGGATCGAGGCCTGCGTCGCGGCAGGCCTGCGATGCCACCTCGAGAAAGATGTGGTGGGCGACGTCATACTTTTCGAGCAGCGCCGGCGTGATCGGACAGGCCGTCGGATCGACCGGACGGTCGGGCACGACCGCGCCCATCTCTGAGTAACTCTTGCCCAGCCGGCTCTTCTCGGGATGAAAGTAGAGTTCGCGGGAGAACCGCGCTTCCGGGAGCGGTCCCCAGGCCGTGCGGCCCCGGACCACGAGGTCCCAGAATGCATCGATGCCGTCAGCACCCGGGAGCCTGCAAGCGATGCCGACAATGGCAAGCGGTTCCTTCACGTACGTCGTCCTTGTTCTCTCGAGAATCTGCCTAGACCCGGCAGCAGCAGGCGCCGGCGTGCGGCGACGGAGCGACCGTGGCCGGCAGGTAGGGTGGGGGTATGGAATGGCTTCAAGCGAGTCACTTCGCCCTGGCGAAAACACCCCATCCCTGGGAGATACCGGACCGCAGGTGGTCGCTGCGGCTCGAAGAATTGAGTGAGAAGTATGCGCCGAGGGAAAATGGTGTCAAACGGGGGAATCTGCGTAATTTATGCCGTCGCGGGGCACTTATTTCCCGCCAATTCGTTCTCCGGCCTGGGCCGAGGTATCGTCGGGCAAGTCATGAAAGATGCCCTGACGACCGCCGGTGAGTCCGTCCCCCGCCCGTTCGACCCGTTCGAACGGCTGCTGCTGGCCGATGACAGGCCCCGGCAGCCGATGCGTTTTTTCATCGAATTTCAGGTCGCCGGACCGCTGCGGGAGGATCGACTCCGGTCGGCGATCGCGGCGGCCGCGCGGCGGCATCCCCGTCTCACAAGCCTGCTCACCTACCACCGTGGGACACCCCGTTGGATCGCCTCGGCCGTGGAGCCGACCGTCGTCTGGCACCCCGCCCCATCAGCTCCCTCTCCGTGGGCTCCATTCGATCTCCGCAGGGAGAGCGGCCTGCGGTGTGTCGTGCTTTCCGAGGGCCCGGATCGGCGGCGCGTGGTGATGATCTTCCACCACTCGACCTGCGACGGAGTGGCCGCGCTCGAGGTGGCCGGCGACATCTGGGCCATCTATGGCGGCGGTTCGCCGCGCCCCTTCACCGGCCGGACTTCGGGCCAGAGCGGGCGTCGGTCAGCCGCCACCCCGCCGGCGGCGTCGGCCATGGCCACAACGTCCCGGCGGAGCGGCCTCGCGGAAGCCTGGGAGTTCGCCCGGTTCCGACCGACGGCCTTGGCCCGCCTGCACGGCCCCGTCGTCCAGCGCGATCCCGACGACGCCGGTCGTCCTCCCTATGCCTGGGTCGAGTTCGACACGGCACAGACCGACGCCCTGCGGGCTGCGGCGGCGGCCCTCGGAGGCTCCCTCAACGACCTGGTCGTCGCCGCCGTGATGCGGGCGGCCGTGGACTGGAACACCTCGGCCTCGGGCCGGCCAGGCAACGTCCGGATCACCGTGCCGGTGAGCATGCGGTCTCCCGCCACGCGGGAACCGGCCCGCAACGCGATGGCCTATGCGTTCCTCGACCGAACGGCAGCGGCCTGCGCTGCCCCGGGGCCGCTGACCAGGTCGATCGCCGCGGCTACCGATTGGATTCTCGAGCACGATGCCGCCCGCGGCTTTCTCGACACGCTCGACCTGCTCGGCCGCTGGCCGGGCCTGCTCTGGCTGGCGACCCGGATCCCCGGTTGCCTCTCGACGGCCGTGGTCAGCAACGTCGGCGACCCGGCCCGGCGGATGCGGACGGGACTCCCGAAACGTGATGGCTGCGACGTGGCCGGGGACGTCGTCATCGAGCGGTGCATCGGCGTGCCTCCACTGCGGCCCTGGACCAGGGCGTCGCTTGGCGCGACGACGTATGCCGGCCGGCTCGCACTCTGCTGCCTCTGTTCAGCACACGATGATCCGCGACGCGGTGCCGGTCTGTTTCTCGAGCGGGTGAGCGTCGCGATCGCCGAGGCAGCCGAGGCTGCGGAGTCCCATCGCTCACGCTCCGGGCTTCGATGAACGCCCCCCATGCAAGCCCCCGGCGCAAGCGACGGGATTCCCCGCCTCCAAGCTTCATACAAGCCCTGAGCGTAAGCGACAGAATTCCTTGCCTCCAAGCTTCATACAAGCCCTGAGCGTGAGCGACGGGATTCCTTACCTTCAAGCTTTATACAAGCCCTGAGCGTAAGCGACGGGATTCCTTGCTCCCGATCCCCCGGCTCACGCCGGGGGCTTGTATTGGGAGCGTGCATACAAGCCCGGAGCGTAAGCGATGGGACTGCCTCGGCTCCCAGTTACCCCAGGCTGTCGATGCGGTAAGCGCCATCGTGTGGGCCGCCCACTTGTCCTTGAAACGCCGCAGTCAACTGCGATATAGCCCCTGTTTGCCGGTGAGAGCAAGCCAGCCAAGGAACAAGTCCCTGTCATCCACTCAGATTCTTCGAAAGGACAAGGACCGCGTGGGCTGCAAGTTGCAGCTGACAACTGTGCTGACAACCTCATTTTTTTGAATCAAGGCGCAGGTCGATGGTGTTCACTCCCTCTCGCACAGTGACCTTCATCCGGCTCTCAAAGTACTTTGTAGGTATTTCTTCGGCTCGCCCAGGGGTGCTCTTCTTAACCGTGACGTCTTTGCCGTCGTCAGCACCTTCGTCCGGCTCATATGCTTCCTGAAATGTAGACATTGTAACGATGTGCTCGCCCGGAAGTGCGCCCATGCGTCCGGCGTTGTATCGCATTGAGTAAGAGCCCGTTTTGTCGCTCTCACCGAATGACGGTCGCCCACCGGCAACCGGTCTCAACCATATTTTCGCGTTGACCACTGGCTGGCCGTCAAGCGTCAACCTGCCACGCACCTGTCCCAGTGGGAATTGCGGTTTACCGCAACCGGCCATGAGGATCAGGCACAGCAGGAATGTGACAGTGAAAGGGTTCTTTATCTGGAACGGTCTTTGGAGGTAACGCATTTGCTTCGAGGAGCCTTGGATCGTGACCATTGCCCAGTTTATCAGGAGAACGGGCGCTGAATGAGCGGCGAGCCAGACGCCCAGAGGCTTAGTTTGCTTGGCCGTCGTTGCGATCGAGCATGCGGTGCCACAAGCCGTTTGTATTCTGATCCACGTCGTCGCTTTGGAAGCGGGTGGAACCATCAACCATGGCGATGTTACAGCCGCCCTGGTGTTGACTCGCAAGTCCCGTTCTGCACTGGTCGGCGGTCTGTCCGTTGATGCCACCCCAACCACAGAACAGCACATCAGCCGAACGCTGGAGCTGCCATCGGGTGCCGGAAGTGAGAATGCCACTCGTACCAAGTGGATTTGCTCCCATACAGTCCATCACGCTAGTGCCGTTGAAGAAATTGAGCGAGCGTTCTCCTAGCAAGACTGTATTGCTGGTCCCGTCTGTGAAATCCTTGGGTGCGAGTTGAACCCTCACGCCCTCGGCACCATTGCCCAGTGCGCCCTTGAACGACGCGCCCGTAATAGTTTCAACGGATTGGAATCCGTTGTTGCCCACGTAGTTTGAGCGAACTGCGGCGTTGCATCTCGCGGTCGTGCTCGTGCCCCGTAGGTATCTATTGTCGCCCATAAGTCGAGTGTCCGGATCCGACGGGCAGCGATGCGTCGGAAGTTGAGCTTGATTGATGGCGGTACGGGTGCCGTTTGTATTACTTTCGATTCTGTCGGCAAAGGTCGCTGATGTGTTGCCGCCCCCGATCGTGTCCGCCAGAGCGTTTTCCTCTGTAAACGGCAGGATAAAGAAACCCCAGGAAGGGTTCGCTACATAGTTATTTTCTGTAGTAGTCAGGCCGGTATTTCTCTCCCAATTCCAGCCGGGCGGGAGCTGCTTGTTGGCGTCAGCGTAGTTATGAATCGCAAGAGAGAGTTGCTTGATGTTGTTCTGGCAGATGGCCCGCCTCGCCGACTCGCGGGCCGACTGCACGGCGGGAAGAAGAAGCCCAACCAGCACGCCAATGATGGCGATCACCACGAGAAGCTCAACGAGAGTGAAGGCTTTTTTGTGGACGTGGGAAAAAACCATAATCTATCTCCTATCGATCCCCTGAGAATCCCCTCTCTGAGCCCGCACGAGCACACCATCATAGATTGTCACTTCTCGATCCCCGGCGGGCTATCAGGTGTTTACCTGATGAGCCCAGAATAATGGCGGGAAGTCCTGGTTTTTCTTGCGGTTTCGCCCCAAGGGGCCGGGTGCCGCAGCAGGGTCTCTAAACCTGGAGGGACTCTCAACCTGGAGGGACTCTAGGCCTGTAGGGCGGCGAGGTGAGCGGGACGGGCCGACTGCTACTCGACGCCGATTTGACAGATGGCGATCGTGCCGGCATCTGTCCTACTGAGCCGGCTCCGGCTCGCGGTCCGCGGGCACGGTTTGGGCGACGCAGGCGGGATTGGGCTTGTCGGGGAGCGTGGCTTTCCAGGCCGTAATCGCCGCGGACATGCGGCCGACGATGCCTGGATGCTGCTGGCTCACGTCCTTCGATTCACTCCGGTCGGTGGCGAGATCGTGGAGTTCAGCGTGGCTCCCATCGCCACTGACATACAGCTTCCAGTCGCCATCCCGCATCGCATAGCTACCCGTTTTTCTGGAACGGATGTTTGCGGCACCGCCCTGGACATGCCAGAAAATCGGCGTCGTTCGCCGGATGGGCTCGCCCAGCCAAGCTGGCAGTAGATTTTCACCGTCGCCTCGATACGCAGCGGGAAGGGTCATCCCGACGGCAGCACACAGCGTCGGCAGCAGGTCGACGGCCGTGAACACCGTGGTGTCGTTGATTGTGCCGGCGGGTGCCTTGCCGGGCCAGCGGACGAGCAGCGGCGTGCGAACGCCTCCTTCGTAGAGATGGGCCTTGCGTCCCCGGAGCCCGCCGGTGGAGCCAACGCTGTAATACTTGCCAAAGCCCTTTTCCATGGTGCCGTCTTCGGGACGCGGCGGGCGGGCATTGGGCTGCCACTCGACCCCGGCAGGGCCATTGTCGCTCGAGAAGAGAACGATCGTGTTCTCCTCGACGCCGGCGGCGCGGAGGGCCTCGAGCACCCGGCCCACGGTTTGGTCGGCGTCGTAGACCGTGGCGGCATACACCTGTCGCCGCGGATCAAGTTCCTGAAAGAGGTCCATCGACGCCCGGCTGGGCTGCAGCACGAGATGCGTCTGAGGAATCCAGATGTTGAGAAAAAATGGCTGTTTGGATTGAAGATTTTCAATAAACTGCACGGCCGAGGCGGCGACCTGCCGCTTGGCGAGCCGCGGCCCCGGGCCGTGGTACACCACGGATGCATCGATCCCATACGCCTCCATCACCGGAGCCCCGGGCAAATCACCGCTTCCCATGTGCCATTTGCCGACATGGGCAGTTCGGTAGCCTGCCGACTGCAAAAACCGGGGGAGCGTGGGGGCCTGCGGATCAAGCCAGTCAGCCATGCCTTGAGCGCGGTTTGTCTCCGGTGATCCAAACGCGGTGTAGATGCAGTAGCGGGAAGGAAACTGACCGGTCATCGCCGCCACCCGGCTCGGCGAACAGACGGGACTGAGCACGTTGAATTGTTGGAAGTCGATCCCGGACCGGGCGAGGCGGTCGAGATTGGGCGTCTTGAGCCAGGAAGTGCCGTGGCAGGCGAGGTCACCCCAGCCCATGTCGTCGGCATAGATGAAGACGATGTTGGGGGGCGCGGCGGGCGGGGGCTCTGCGGCCGAGGCGAGCGAGCCCCACCATGAGCCCCACCATACGGCCCACCATGAGATCAAGTGCACGCTGGCAAGCCCCAGCATGGCGATCAGCGTTCTCACGATCTGTATCCCTTTGCGACGCTCTCTTCAGCGAGAACCCAAAAACTATGTCCCAGAAACTATGTCCCAGAAACTATGTCCTGAACACTATGTCCTAAAAACTATGTGCGGGTTTTCCGCTTCGGCCAATCAGGTGTTCACCGGACAGGCCTCGAGGGCAGGATGCCGCGCTCATAGGCCTGGCTCACCGCCGCCGGCGCGTTGGGGACGTTGAGCTTGGCATAGATGTGCGACACGTGGGTGTCGACCGTGGCGTAGCCGATCCCGAGGCGGCTGGCGATCTCCTTCTTGACGAGTCCCTCGGCCAACAGTTCGAGAATCTTCTGCTCGCGATCGGTGAGCGGTGGCATCGCCGCCGGCTGCGGCCGCATTGCATCGAGGATGTAGCGGGCCACGTGCTTGTCGAGCGACGCTCCGCCGGCGGCCACCATGCGGATGCCGTTGGCGATCTCCTCCAGCGTGGCACTCTTGAGGAGGTAGCCCGATACGCCGGTGGCGATCGCCCGGTAGATATCTCTTGGCTCGTCTGATTGAGACAGCACGATGATCTTCACCGCGGGGGCAGCCTTCCGAATCAGCGGGATCGCCTCGAGCCCTCCCATGCCGGGTAGCCGCAGATCGAGCAGGAGAATGTCGGGCTGGTCGGCGGTGGCGGCCGCTGACAGAGTTCGCAGGGCTACTTCGGTAGTGCCGAAATGCCGCAGCAACTGCATGCCTGACTGGTCTTCGATGGCCATCGCGATGACCCGCCGATATTCGGCATTATCTTCCACGAGCATGATGCGGATCGAGTCGGTCGGTACGGTCATGATTGGATCCATGATGATGGCTTCCACCAGGAAGAGGTGGACAACGTGAGGCTGACGCATGTGCCGGACTCTGGGCCATCTCGTGCCGCCACCCGTGCTCCGAGGAGCCGCGCCCGGCGACGGAGCGAGTGGGGCACAGCGTGGCTTCCGAGCCGCCCCCGCGGGCCGGCGGCAAGCCCTTGACCATCGTCCGTCACCGCCAGGTGAAGCACCCGGGGCGTTGCCACAAGCCGCGTGACGACCCGGGTCGCCCCGGAGTGGCGAATGATGTTTGCCAGACATTCCTTATAGAAGAGCGCCATCCCCACCTGCTGCCGTTGGGGAAGCGATGCGAGGAGGTATTCGTTTTCGATATCGAGCGAATAGTCGATATCGGCCAGGAGTCGCGTGGCGGTGCGGCGCATGTCAGCTGCCAGTCCCTCGTAGAGCCCGCGGGATTCAAGCAGGTTGACGCAGGAGCGGGCCGCCAGGCCGCTGCGTTCGGTGAGGGCCCGCATCTGGTCGAGAATGAGCCGCAGCTTCTCGAGATTGTCGTGATTCGCCTTCGCGAGGTCGCCGTACAAGGCGATGGCATGGAGGTTGGCACCGAGTTCGTCGTGGAGATCCGCCGCGATCTGCTCCCGTGTTCTGGCAATGGCTCGCTGCCGCAGAATTCGTTCCGCCACGATCGAAAGGGCGATGAGCCCACCGAGCAACACGGCCAACCCCCCGAGCCAGCGGACCCGCGTGGCCTGCCGCTGGTAGCGGTCCTGGATCGCCGCCTGCAGGGCCGGCCGTGCGACCTCCAGATCGTGTCGCTGAGAAAGTTCTTCGAGCCACTGCCGGATCGGCAGAATTGTGCCGTAAAAGTTGCGGCCGTCGGTGATCGCGGCCAAGCGTCGTTGGCGTGGCGTTTCGTCTCGCCCGCCGCCACGCATCGTCACCGGGCAGCCGAGAGCCACGTTCCGCCCGGCGGCGAAACACTCCACCTCGGCGATGCCAAACAACGGGTTGCCTGTACCCATGGGCGTCCACGGCTCCGTGACGGTGAGCCGCACGTATCGGGCTGCACATTCAGGAAACGAATGGACCATGATCGGACCGGCATCGAGAATCGATTCTCTGCGGGAGTCAACGAGGGCTGTTGCATCCATACAATCAGACTTGGTTGCCGCTTCGAGCAGCATCCGTCTCGGAATCCCGAAGTCACTCTGTTGGGCCTGCGGCACGTTATCGCTGATGCCGATGGCATGAAGGTGGATCCGACTGAGGCGGTGCACATCCCCGAGATCGACCTCGATCGAGAGCGGTTCTTTGCCGGACAACTCAAGGATGAAGTCGACGCCCTGGTCGCCAGCGGCGGCATCCATCAGGTAGGGCACGAACCCGTCTACCAGGAACCGCATATGCCGAGCGGCCTGATCCTGATTGACGCTCGATGACGCCGTCACGGGCTGGCCAACGGCGATATTGTCTTCTCCCCGAAAGACGAGAATCTCGGAAAGCTGAAGCACGTATTTGCCATCCCAGGCCCGAGCCGAAAGCGTTGTCGACTCTAGCCTCACCCAAGACGCTTGAACCTGGCAGGGAATCACGACCGGGGCGATCCGCGGGAGGAGGCGATCATCGGCCGTGAACGACGCGATGACGGTGCCGTCAGCCTCGTCTCCTGTCCCTGCCACGACCCGAAAGGCCTCTGGAAAGCCATCGGCCTGGAGTTGTGAATCAAATCTCCGGTAGATCGTCGGCACGATGACGATTTCGTCGATGGGACCGGGTTCGCCCAGATCGATCTGCACCCACTCCTTGTGGGCGGCCGTGTCGTGGGCGACCGACCGGTAACCGATCGCTCCGGCACCGGTCTGCATCGTGAAATGCGCCAGCGTGCCCAGCCGGGAATCGATGTCCTCGACGCGTTGCTCAAGCTCCGCAAGGCTTTGATCGAGCCGCGGCACGGCGGGGGGCATGTCTGTGCTGCTGCCACAGCCACACCAGGCCGGGAGCAGTGCGGTCACCAGAAGCCATCGAAAATGAAAACCCATTCCGTCAGACTGCCATACACGAGGTCAGCCTTCAACGCGCCGCCCTCATTTTGAGGGTGAGCCACGCCCTCGAATCTGTCGCCCCGTCCCGCAAACACCGGATGCCACGCCTGCGGCAAACCGTCTCAACTACAACACGACGGGCCCAGTCGCATCACGGATGCGGGGCCACTCAACCGACAACTTCTCCGTCTCGAAGAAAAGGCAACGATGCGAGTTGTGAGCCTCCTGACTCCTCTGGCAGTGGTTCTTGGGGGGGCGTTCGCCCTCGCTGCCGAACCTGTGCCGGCGGGAGATCAGCGTTTTCCCGATTTCAGCTGGGACACGATCCCGCTCTACATGCATGTCCGCAAAGCGACCGCCTTCACCGATCAGGAACTCGATTTCCTCGCCACGTTTCCGTTGGTGACGCTCGAGAAAACGACGGGACATCGGTCGAGTGGATCGACCGATGAGGGCACCCTCGTTGCCGCGCAGGCGATCAAGCAGCGAAACCCACGCACGAAGGTGCTCTTCTACCGCAACGTGCTCGTGCATTACGGCGGTTATTCGTTTGATGACCGGCTGAGCCAGATCCAGCATCCATTTCTGATTGATGCGCGAGGCAACACGCGGCTCGTCAGGAATGTCAGTGAGGCATATGACCTTGCCAACCCGCAGGTCGTCGACTGGTGGGTCGACACGGCCATCAGTGTCTGTCGCCATGACGCAATCGACGGCCTGTTTCTCGACGGCAACGTCAAAGCGCTCACACCCTATCTGGCCAGGCAGCTTCCGGCCGGCAAGAAAGAGGCTGTCACCGCCGGCTACCGTGACATGATCAAGCGGATCCGGGCAGATATTCCCAAGTCGGATCTCCTGATCGCCAACATCATCCGGGCCAGTTTCTTTCCGGACGCCGGGCTGGGATACCTCGAATCCTTCGACGGCTCCTACATCGAGGGTTTCGATGTTGTGGTGGGCAAGATGAAAGAGGCCGAACTCGTTGCCAAGGGAATTGAGGCGTTCCAGCAGGCGGCCCGTGACGGCAGGATCATCGCGATGACGCTGGGACTGGGCGAATCGGCGGCGGACGCGACGAAGATTGACGACGCCCGCACGCGTGTCGATGGCCTGGAGACAATGGAGGAACGGGCGAACTACCTGATCGGGTTGTTTCTCATCTGTGCCGAGCGTTCCAGCTACCTCTACCTCCACGATGGGTATTCCGCCGATCTCCGCCGCGGTGAGTGCCAAAGCAAGGTCTGGCTCAAGCGGTTTCCGCAGTACGACAAACCGCTCGGTGCCCCGCTCGGGCCTGCGACGCGAGAAGGCTTTGTCTACAAGCGGCGTTTCGAGCATGTCGATGTCATGGTCGATCTCGAACAGAAGCAGGCCACGCTCGAGTGGCGAACTCCTGACGAAGTGGCAAAGAGCCCCCGGTAATACGGCTGACACATGATCCTCTCGCGTTCCCCGAACCGTCGTGGGGGTGGGTGTTCCCGACCGGTGTTCTCCGGCTGAGCACCGGGCTCAGCGAGGAATCCCGTCGCTCACGCTTCCCATACAAGCCCTGAGCGTGAGCGACGGGATTCCCCGCTGCCGATCCCCCGGCTCACGCCGAGGGCTTTTATGGGAAGGGTTCATACAAGCCCTGAGCGCGAGCGACGGGATTCCGTACTGCCGATCCCCCGGCTTACGCCGGGGGCTTGTATG
This sequence comes from Pirellulales bacterium, assembly GCA_044237545.1. GTDB lineage: Bacteria > Planctomycetota > Planctomycetia > Pirellulales > UBA1268 > CAMCQY01. The sequence continues at coordinate 29,488 of JBIIFB010000003.1, read as the reverse complement.
GGGACGTGAGCGACGGGATTCCTCGCCTCCGGGCTTCATACAAGCCCTGAGCGTGAGCGACGGGATTCCGTACTGCCGATCCCCCGGCTCACGCCGGGGGCTTGTATGGGGCTCAAGGGGGCGCGGGTGATTTCGCGATCTGCTAGGGTACAAACGTCTGCGGTTCTTGGATCGACGGCATCCCAGCGGCCATCCCGGCCGCGTGCCTGATCCCGGACACTGGCCGCAGACAGTTACTCTCTTTCGGAGGCATGTCGATGGATATTCTCGGCGAGATTCTGAAGCAGGTGCTCGAGGGTGCCGCACAGCAGCAGGCCCCAGCCCCACAGCAACGCGCACCGCAGCAACAGCAACAGCAGCAGCAGCAACAACGCGCCCCGCAGCAGGGTGGACCGCAGGGCATGCCCTCCGCAAACGATCTGCAGGACATCTTCACGCAGATCTTCGGCGGCGGGTCGGCGCAGAAGCTGCCCGAGGTCGTCAAGCAGTTCGAGGACAAGGGGCTGAGGGATCAGGTCGATTCATGGGTCCGCACGGGGCCCAACAAGCCGGTCGACCGCCGTCAGATCGAGGATGTCTTCGGCCGCCGCGAACTCGACGAGATCGCCGGCACTCGCAACATCGACCGTGAACAATTGGCCGAAGTGCTCAGCCGCTACATTCCGAAGATCATCGATGAACTGACCCCGACTGGCCAGATGCAGGCCCGCCGCTAGGCCACGTTCTCTGCGATGTTTGCCGATGAGCCCGCCGCGCGTGCCGCGCGGCGGGCTCACGGTCGAAGCGGGCTTCCATCCTGTGCGGCACACCACCGGATGTTTGCTCTCTATACGCTGTATACTTGTGGCATGCCCAGTCACCGTGCCGCACCACAACTCCCGATCGGCCCGTTTCATGTGCTGGGTCGTACGCTGGTGGTGTTGCCCCTGCTGGCAGTGTCGCTGTCGCACCTGACCGTCGCGGGCGAATCGCTTCCCACGACCACGGACGGGCCGCGTTTGCTCCTGCCGGACCTCGACACTGCCCCCCACCTTGAGCCGGAGATGCTCAGGCCAGAGATGCTTTTGGCCTGGCGGGACGATCCCCGGCCGGCAGCAGATGCGCCCATGGGCGTGGAAGTGCCGCCAAGCCGGCGTGGTTCCCGCCGCGCACAACGCCGCAGTTCCCGACGCCGCTTGCCGTTGGACGAGGTCCGGATCGAGGTGCCGCCGCCCGGCCCGTCGTCGCAGATGCCGTCGGCCGCCACTGGGTTGAACGCCTTCGAAACCACGCCCCTGCCCGCAGGCATCGCGATCTTCGGGGAAGGTAGCCCGCCGCCACTCACCGGCAACGCCGTCGTCGCGCCGATCCAGGCCGACGCCACGCTGGCTTCGCCATTTGAGGTCGCCCGTGGCGATGCCACAGCGATCACGACGCATCGCGATCAGCCGTATGGCCAACACCAGGCGGGACTGGCCCGTCATGGGAGGCAGCGGTTCGACATCCATCTTCCCGCCGGCTGCAACTCTGGCGGCATGCCGCTGGTGGTCTGGATCCATGGCGATACCTGGCGGGACGGCTCCAAGGCTGATTGCCCCATCGTCTGGCTGGCCTCCGAGGGCTATGCCGTCGCAAGCATCGGTTACCGTCTCAGCGATACCGCGGTGTTTCCGGCGCAACTCGACGATTGTCGCGCGGCCATCGCCGAGATTGAGCAGAATGCCGAGGTCTGGGGAATCGATCGCAGTCGCGTGGCTGTTGTCGGCAGCGGTGCCGGCGGCCATCTGGCGGCGCTCGTCGGACTCTCGACCGCAGCTACGGCAGCCAGTGGCTCCGTCGCGACCGACCCGCTAACCGACCCGCTAACCGACCCGCTAACCGACCCGCTAACCGAACCGCTAACCGAACCGCCAGGGGATGGCCATTCTCCCAGCACGGCGGCGGCCTGCACGGTGGCGGCTGTCTGCGCGGTGGCGGCTCCGGCAAGCCTCACGACGCTCGGCCCGGACCAGGACCGTGCCGGCTCTTCCGCCAGCCGACTGGTGGGCGGGCCGCTGCCGGAATTTCGCGAGGCGGCACAACGGGCCAGCCCCGTCAGCCACATCTCTGCCGACGATCCGCCCGTGCTGATCGTGCACGGCACCGCCGACGAGGCCGTACCTGTCAGGCAGGCGGTCGATTTCGCTACCGCGCTCAAGGCCGCGGGGGTCGACACCACGCTGCTGCTGCTCCCCGACACAGGCCACAGGCCCGGCCTCGATCTGGGCAGTCCCGGCGGACAGGCCCTGCTTTCATTTCTTGACCGCGTGCTCGGTGCAGGCATCCGCCCCCAGCATGCCCCGCTCCCGTGAGGCCGGACCACGCCGCTGCAGACTCGCGGCCTGCCAGCGTCCAGACCGGTCATGCCAGCCATGCCGGTCATGCCAGCCAGGCCATGCGCCGCCGCACGCTGCTCGGTCGTGCCTGTCTGGTCGGAGGCGCCGTGTCCCTCGGTGCCGCCATCGACGGCCTCCTGATCACGCCCCGTCGGCTCGTGACGAGCGACCACGTTTTCGGCACGGGTGCCGCTCCCGACCCGCTCCGCATCCTGCAGGTGAGCGACCTGCACGTGCATACGATCGGCACGCTCCAGCGGCAGTTGCTCGAGCAGATCCATGCGTCGCAGGCCGATCTGATCGTCATCACCGGCGACTCCATCGACCGGGCCCAAGCACTCCCCGCGTTCGACATGCTGCTGGCCGAGTTCCCCCGTGCACCCCGCACTATCGCCATCCTGGGCAACTGGGAGTATCGCTGCGGCGCCGGAATCGGCGAGATCTCCCGCGTCTACGAACGCCACGGCATCGACCTGCTCGTCAATCGCTCCATCACGCTCGAGCATGGCGGACGCACCATCCGTGTCACCGGTCTCGACGACATCGTGGGCGGGCGGCCCGACTCAGTCGCCGCCCTGGCCGGCGCAGCATCGCACCAACAGCATCTTGTGCTCGCCCACTGCCCGATCACGCGAGACACGCTCGGCATGCCGCCCGAACATCCCGCTTCGCTGGTCTTGAGCGGCCATACGCATGGCGGCCAGGTGGCCCCCTTCGGCATCGCCACGATTCTGCCACCGGGCTGTGGACGGTATGTCGCGGGCTGGTATCGCGACGCCGGGCCGCCGATGTATGTCTCCCGCGGCATCGGCACATCGCTCTTCCCCGTCCGCATCGGCGCCACACCAGAACTGGTGCGGATCGACTGGCACCTGCAGAGCTGATGGCGGGCTGATGGGAGCTGCTTCCGGCTGCTGCCCGCGGCAGCACGATCGACACCAGCAGCGCGAGCCACACGAGCAGCACGAGCGATACGAGCCGCGTGAGCCACACGACCGCGCTGGGGTGCCCTTTTAGCCCCCCTTGTGCAGTGCCCTGCGGCCGGCGTCGATAGCTCTCTTACGGCGCTGTCGATCCGGTCTGCACGCATGCCACGGGGCATGCGAACGGACTCGGCCGCCCTCCTTGTTATTCCTTCGTGACCCCCACGCCCGGGGAAGGCCTTCTCTGCCCATGCCATCGCCATCTCGTCGCAGCAAGCCAGTCACGCTCGCCGTTCAAAACCCACTCGAGACCTACCTCCGCGACATCAATGCCACCTCATTGCTGACCGCCGAAGACGAAAAGCGGCTGGCGATGGCCATCGGACGGGGCGATGCCCAGGCACGGGATCACATGATCCGCGCCAACCTTCGATTGGTGGTCAGCATTGCCCGGGGCTACAACAACCGCGGCCTGGCGCTGCCCGACCTTATCGAAGAGGGCAATCTGGGGCTGCTGCGGGCCGTCGAGGGCTTCGACCCGACCATGGGCACCCGGTTCAGCACCTACGCCAGCTACTGGATCAAGCAGTCGATCAAGCGGGCCCTGATCAACTCCGGGAAGACGATCCGCATCCCTGCCTACATGGTGGAACTGCTCTCGAAATGGCGGCGGGCCACGGCCCGCCTCAGCGATAGCCTCGGCCGCACGCCCACGCCCGAGGAGGTGGCCCGGATGCTCGGCCTGGCACGGAAGAAACTGCCGATCATCAAGAAGGCGATCCATGTGCACCAAAACGCCCCGCAGACGGAACAGGCCGACGGGGGCTGGTCGCTCGGCGAACTGATCCGTGACGAGAATGCGAAGTGTCCGGCGGAAGTGCTGCTCGATCACGACACGCTGCGGCACGTGCTGCGGCGGATCGACAAACTCGAAGAGCGGGCGGCAAAAATCATCCGGCTCCGGTTTGGGCTGGGTGGTGTCGAGCCGATGACCCTCAAGGAGATCGGGGCAGTGCTGGGCCTGACTCGGGAACGGGTCCGACAGATCGAGTCGGAAACGCTCGCCAATCTGGCCATGGCGATCGATGGTGTTCCTCGGGCAACGATCCGGCTGCGGCATGGGGCCTGACGGCGGAGGCCGCATGGGGTAGGCTTGCTGCATGGACCTCACCCCATTCATCCGCCCTGTCCCCGACTTTCCCAAGCCGGGCATCCTGTTTCGGGACATCACGCCCCTCCTGGCCGACGCTCGCGGCCTGGCGGCAGCGATCGACCAGCTCGCCGCCCCCTGGCGGGGAGTGCACCTCGACGCCATCGCGGCCGTCGAGGCACGGGGCTTTTTGTTTGCCACGCCGCTTGCTCTGACACTTGGGCTGGGCGTGATCCCGGTGCGGAAGCCAGGGAAACTGCCGGCCGACACGATCGAGTACGAGTATGAACTCGAATATGGCCGCGACCGGCTTCAGATGCACCGCGGCGTGCTCGCGGCTGGCGCTCGCGTGCTCGTCGTCGATGATGTGCTGGCCACTGGTGGCACCGCGGCTGCCTGCATGCGGCTCATCGAGGCCGGTGGCGGTCAAGTGGCGGGCGCGGCGTTTCTGATCGAGATCGAACCGCTCGGCGGCCGTGCACGACTGGCACCACACCGCGTGGAATCCACGCTTGTTTACTGACATGCTTGCTTCCTGACTGATCTCGGAACGGCCGACTGATTCCCATGCCACGCGTTGTTGTCGCCATGTCCGGCGGGGTCGATTCGAGCGTTGCCGCGAGCCTGCTCGTGGAGGCTGGTTACGACTGCGTCGGCGTATTCATGCGGCATGGCCGGCCGGACATGCCTGTGGACACAACCACCACCACGACTCTGCCGGTCGTGTCGCACGGGCATCAGGGCTGCTGCAGCACCACCGACGCCCTCGACGCCAGGCGGGTCGCCGATCGGCTGGGCATCCCGCTGTTTGCGATCGATCTGACCGATGACTTTGGCCGGATCATTGACTACTTCGCGGCGGAGTATGGCCGCGGCCGCACGCCCAATCCCTGCGTGCGGTGCAACTCATGGATTAAGTTTGGACGGCTCTTCGACCATGCCGACGCCATCGGGGCCACGCACGTTGCCACGGGACACTATGCCCGCCTGGAACAGGAGGGCGGCGGGCTACGGCTCTCCCGCGGGCTCGACGCCGCCCGCGATCAGTCCTATGTGCTCTTCGAGGTGCCACGGGAGCGGCTCAGCCGCATGCTGCTGCCGGTGGGAGGGATGCCCAAGGCCGATGTTCGTAGCCGAGCGACAGCGCTCGGGCTCGTCACCGCCGACAAGCCTGATAGCCAGGAGATCTGCTTCGTCGCCTCGGGCGACCATGCGCGACTCGTCGGCCACCGGCTGGGAGGCTCCCGTACAGGCGACATCGTCACCAGCGACGGATCCGTCGTCGGACAACACCCGGGGATCGAGCATTTCACGGTCGGGCAGCGGCAGGGTCTGGGCGTGGCCGTGGGCCGGCCGCTTTACGTGGTGCGGATCGAGGCTGACTCCTGTCGGGTGGTCGTGGGCGGCCGTGACGAGGTGCCGCAGACCGAGCTTACGGCGGGCGAGGTGAGCTGGCTTGAGCCGGTGTCGGACGAGCCGTTTGAGTGTCTTGTCCAGTGCCGGGCCCAACGGGGGCCGAGCCCGGCGGTGGTCACGCCGCTGGGATCTGGCCGGTTTTCGGCCCGGTTCACCGGCGGGCCCGAGCAGTCGCCAGGCCCGATTTCGCCAGGGCAACCGGCTGTCTGTTATGCCGGCGACCGCGTGCTCGGGGGGGGCTGGATCGAGTCCTGAATGCTTTTGGGCCGCGTGCTGGCGGGGGCCGTCGGCCCGAACTAGTCTCTTACGTATCCCAGGCCGTCGGTAAAACCAGTCCGCTCCAGCCTGTCATCTGATCCACCCCGTCACCTGATCAACCCTGCCCTCAAGAGCTTCCCGTGAACGAACTGCCTTCGACCCTGCCGGTACCGGTTCTCCTCGCCGCGGGCCTCGTGCTCGGCCTCTTTGCCCTGACGATGCTGCTGCTGATTTTCAACTATGGCCAGCTCTGGTTTCAGGCCTACTGGTCGAAGGCGCCGGTGAAATTCCTGGAGTTGCTCGGCATGAGCCTGCGGAAGGTCAACGCGCGGACGATCGTCCAGGCGGGGATCATGGCCACGCAGGCCGGCCTTGGTCGTGACATCACGGCGAGACGGCTCGAGGCGCATTATCTTGCCGGCGGCGACGTGCCCCGCGTGATCCGCGCCCTGATCGTGGCCCACCGAGCCGACCTCGATCTCGACTTCGACCGGGCCTGCGCAATCGACCTTGCCGGCCGCGATGTGCTCGACGCCGTCCAGACCAGCGTCAACCCCAAGGTCATCGATTGCCCCGACAACGCCAGTGGTAAATCGACACTCTCTGCCGTGGCCAAAAACGGCGTGGAATTGAAGATCAGGGCCCGCGTCACAGTGCGGACGAATCTGCAGCAACTCATTGGCGGTGCCACCGAGGAGACGATCATCGCACGGGTCGGCGAAGGCATCATCACGTCCATCGGTTCGGCCGGCAGCCACTTCGAGGTCATGGAACATCCAGACACGATTTCCAAGGCCGTGCTCCAACGCGGACTCGACGCCCAGACGGCGTTTCAGATCGTGTCGATCGACATTGCAGACATCGAGGTGGGGGAAAACATCGGGGCTCGCCTGCAGGCGGATCAGGCAGAGGCCGATACCCGGGTGGCCCGGGCCAAGGCGGAGGAACGGCGGAGTGTCGCCATCGCCCGCGAGCAGGAGATGAAGGCTTCGACGGCCGAGAACCGGGCTCGCCTGTTTCAGGCCGAGGCACTCGTTCCCAAGTCGATCGGTGATGCCTTCCGTGCCGGCCGTGTACAGACCCAGCCCTCGGGCATGGTAGGTTAAAAAATCGCCTCCACGTGGGCCGGGCAGGATGGCTCTTCATCAAGAGTCACGGAGGGGAATCCAGTCCACCCAGTTCGCCCGAACGACCGGGCTGCCGGTTCGATTCCGCACAATTCGGGAAATAGGCTAAACCTTGCCGGCCTGATATGACGATCCTCATGTTTGGACAATGAACTGCAGCGGTGACCGCGTCAGGAAGACGCGTGGCCTCTATGAGGCTCAGTCACCACGTCTGAGAGCCATGTGAGAGCCCTGCCTGATGGCGTGGGTCTCAAGCGTGGGTCTCGGGCGAATTGTGTCACGGTCAAACAAGGGAGTGTGTTCTATGGCCATGCGTCGCCTCCGGGTCTACACGGGTCCCGATCTCAGCCAGCAGAACGTCGCGGTGCTGGAACAACCGAGCGAAAAGAGCATTCGCATCCCACTCGGCGATGTTCTGCCCCTGCTGGCCGATGCCGTGGTAAGCAATCGCACCTGGCTGACCGATTTCAAGGATGACGAGATTTCGATCTCGTCCGACCTTCATGATGTGCTGCAGGCCTACAGGCACTTCCGCCGTCCCGGTGCCTGAGCGGGGATGCCCTGGGCTTATGGGAGCGGCCGCTGACCTTTGGCCGCTGCGGGCCGATGGTGCAGGAAATGGGCGACACCCCTCTTGCGGGTGTATTTCCCTTGGGGCATACTTCCCCCGGGAATGCCGCCCTCTCACTGCCAACTATGACCAACATCGTGAATCTTGCGGATCTGGGCCGACGTGTTCGGGCGGCCCGTCTGGCCCGTCGCCTGACCCTCGATGACGTTGTCTCGCGGGCGAAATTCACGGTCAGCTGGCTTTCGAAGCTGGAAAATGGCCAGCTCGCCCCCTCGCTCGAAGGCCTCGTGAAACTCTCCGAGGTGCTCGAATGCGGAGTCGACACGCTGGTCGAAGGTCTGACAATCGCGCCGCAATATGAGGTGGTCAGGCATGGCGAGGGGCGCAAGGAGCCGGCCCGGAATGGGCTGAGCGGCTACGTGCCGGAGAGCCTTGCCGACCGCTGGCGGGATCGCGCCATGACCCCTGTGATCGTGCACCTCTCCGGCGTGGGCAACCGACAGCGTCCCGACAACCACGGCGGCGAGCGGTTTCTGCTCGTGCTCGAGGGGGACCTGCGGCTGGACTATGGCGACGAACAGATCAACCTCGCCACGGGGGATAGCGTCTATATCTATGCCGCGATTCCCCATGTGCTCACGCCGGTAGGCCGCGGCACGGCCAAGGTGTTGAGTGTGTCGTACGATCCGCGGCCTGAAACAGCCCACCCACACGGCCCGGAGGTGGACGGCGCCGGGCCGCGTCGCCGGGTGGCCAAGCCGGCCTCCAAGCCCCAGCGGGTCGACGCTGCCCGAAAGGGCAAGAAGCCCACCGGTCGCGACCGTTCCTGAGGAATCGGCGACTGCTTGGCCGGCAGTGGCAGGACGGTAGGATAGGGATACGAATAGAGAGCGAAGGCTGCCTGCCTCTCTCGTAGCTCTTTCTCGCACCTCTTTGTCGTACCTTACTGACCTTCTTCGGGGAGACCTCTCCATGCCGCTGTCCCGCCGTGACTTCGTGGAAACAGCCCTCACGCTCGCAACCGCCTCGCTGGCCGGCATGCCCCTGGCCCCGGCGGCCGGGGAAGAGGCCGACCCAGCCGCATCCGCGGGCTCAGGCCGCCCCGTGGCCAACCTGGCAAAACTCCGTGTCGCCGTCATTGGCGTGAATGGCCAGGGAGCGAACCATGTCGGCGAATGGCTGGCCAATCCCGACTGTGATCTGGTCGCCATCTGCGACTGCGACCCGTCCGCCTACGTGCGGCTGTGCGAGCGGTATTTCAAAAACACCCTCCACCCACCGGCCTATGTGCAGGACGTCCGCCGTCTCCTCGACCGCAAGGACATCGACGCGGTCTCGATCGCCACGCCCAACCACTGGCATGCCGTGATGGCCGTCTGGGCGATGCAGTCGGGCAAGGATGTCTACGTGGAAAAGCCCTGCAGCCACAACGTCGAGGAGGGCCGGGTGATCACGCAGTGGGCCCGCAAGCTCGGACGCATGTGCCAGATGGGTGTGCAGAGCCGCAGCATGACCGGCATGCGGCAGACACTCGACTTCGTCAAGAGTGGGAAAATCGGTGACGTGAAGGTGGCCCGCGCCGTCTGCTACCGCAACCGGCCAAGCATCGGGCTGGTCGACACAGCGGCTCCCATTCCGGCCGGCCTCGACTTCGATCTCTGGGCGGGCCCGGCCCCGGCCGTGGTGCCGACCCGTAAGAAACTCCACTACGACTGGCACTGGAACCATGTCACCGGGAATGGCGATCTCGGTAACCAGAATCCCCACGAACTCGACAAAGCCCGCTGGGGCCTCGGCAAGCAGGAACTGCCCAGGCGGGTGGTCAGCCTCGGCGGCCGGCTCGGCTACATCGACAATGGCGACGTGGCCAATAGCCAGGTGACGATCTACCAGTGGGACGACGCCCTGCTGATCTCCGATGTTCGCGGCCTGCCGATCAAGTCACCGGTGACATTTGGTCTGAAGAATGTCACGCCGTTCGCCGGCGCCAGCAACGTCTGGTATGGCACCAAGGGTTTTGCCGTCGGGCCGAACTACACCTCCGGCGTCGCCTTCGACTACGACGGCAACGAACTGGGCAAGTGGTCGGGTGGCAGCTACCAGCAGCACTTTGCAAACTTCGTCAAGGCGATCAGGAGCCGCGACCACAGGGACCTCCACCTCGACATCGAAGACGGCCATCTGTCGAGCGCGCTTGCCCACCTGGGCAACGTCTCCTGGGAGCTCGGCACGGTAGTGCCCCCAGGCACCCGGCCGACGCTCGCGGCGACCGACACGCACGTGGGCGAGACCTGGGACAGCTTCGAGGCCTACCTCAAGGACCACACCATCGACTTCGCCGCCACCACGCTCAAGCTCGGCCGCGAGCTTGCGATCGATCCGAAGACCGAGCGGTCAACCGACGACGAGGCCAACCGCCTCTTCACGCGGGACTACCGCGCGGGTTTCGAGCTTCCGCGGGTGTAGGCACGAAGACAGATCCCGTCGCTTACGCTCAGGGCTTGTATGCGGCGTGGGAGGATCGCCACCGCGAAGAATCCCTCCCCATACAAGCCCCCGGCGTGAGCCGGGGGATCGGCAGCGGCACACGATTCGCAAGCCCGGCACGAAGACAGATCCCGTCGCTTACGCTCAGGGCTTGTATGCACGCTCACGCTCAGGGCTTGTATACGGGAAGTCCCAGCGCGGACGCTCAGGGCTTGGATGAACCAAGAATCAACTGCCAATATTCAACGTCGAGCCAGCGGCCAAACTTGAAGCCTGCCTCACGGACCGTGCCGCAGGGCGTGAAGCCGAGCCGTCGGTGCAGCCCGAGGCTCGCGGCGTTCGTGGCATCGATCACGCCCACCATCGTGTGCAGACCCTGCCCGCGGGCCTCCTCGACGAGCGCGGCCAAAAGCGTCTTCCCCACGCCGCGGCCCCGAGCCGTGGAATCGACGTAGACGGAATGCTCGACCGTGTGACCGTACGCGGGGAACGGGCGAAACGGGCCCCAGGTGGCGAATCCCGCCAGCACGCCCGGTTCGAGTTCGACGCCCAGCAGCGGCAGGCCGGCCGCCTGCTTCGCGGCCAGCCATTGCTCCATGAACGCGACGCTCCGCGGCTCGTATTCGTAGAGCGCGGTGGTGTGCAGGATCTCGTGATTGTAGATGCCGCGAAGAGACTCCAGATGTGGCTCACCGCAGCGGATCACGGCATGCTGTCCGCGGAGGGATTCTCCCCTGGGCGTCTCACGCATGGCGACGCACCGCTGCCGTCGGCTGTGGCGGCGTGAGCAACGACACGACAACGAGCACGAGGAATCCCAGCGGGATCGTCACGAGCCCGGGCTGGCTGAAGGGCACGATCGACGCCTCCCGGCTCCAGCCATAGACCTTCTCGAAGGTGTCGGCCGAGAGCAGGATCCACGCCAGCGACGAGCACATGCCCACCGTCACCGCGGCGATGATTCCCTGCTTGGTCGTCCGTGGCCAGAACAGCAGCATCACGAGCGCGGGCAGGTTGGCACTCGCGGCGATGTTGAACGCCCAGCCCACGAGGAAGCTGACATTGAAGTTGCGAAACAGCACGCCCAGCACCATCGCGATGATCCCCAGGCCCACTGCCGCGATCCTGCCGCACCGCACCTTCTCGTGATCTGTCATCGGGATGCCGAAGACGTTTTCGACGAGGTCGTGGGCCACCGCGCCGCTGCCGGCCATGATCAGACCGCTCACCGTGCCGAGCACCGTCGTGAACGCGATCGCCGATATGATCGCAAACAGCGTGGTGCTGAACGATTTCGCCAGGAGCGGCGCAGCCATGTTGGTGCTGGTGGGGTCGAGGGCCCCGCTGGTCATCGCGCCCAAGCCCAGATAGAGCGTGAGCACGTAGAAGGCGCCGATCGCGGCGATGCCCACGACGGTGCTCTTCCGCGCCGCGGCGGCGTCCTTGACCGTGTAGTAGCGGATGAGGATGTGCGGCAGCGAGGCGGTGCCGCAAAACAGCGCGAGCATCAGACTGGCGAAATCGAGCCTGTCGGCAAGCTTCCCGGAGGTGAGTCCCTTGAAATAGCCGCCCGGCTTGAGCAGATCGGATCCCTTCCGCTCAACGGGCGAGAAGGTCGTATGGGTGCCGCTTGAGTCGGTGTGCTTCTTGCTCGTCCAGGTGACGATCGTCGAGTCCTCGAGCGCGGAGAGATATTCCAGCGGCCGCAGGGGGCCGGTGGCTGTTTTTCCGGCATAGCGGGCCGGCAGCGCAAGGAGCGTGCCGACCGGCCGGAGGTCGTGGCCCTTCGACTGCCGGACGCCGTCGACGAGCACACTGCCATCGGGAGTGACCGTGCGGACCTGCGGCGTGAGGTTTGCGGCGGGGCCCGAGCCGACCACGAGGCCCCGGTCGAGAATCATCGCGGCAAGGATGCCGCAGAAAAACACGAGCAACGAGCCCTTGATGAACTGCACCCAGGTGGTGGAAACCATGCCCGCCGTGACCACGATCATGGTGACCGCCACGCCCACGAGGATCACGCCGGCGGTGTGCGGCAGTCCTAGCAGCGGCACGATCAGGTCGCCGGCACCGACCATCTGCGGGATGAGATAGAAGATGCTGACGACGAGCGTCGAGATCGCCACCGCCAACTTGATGCCGCGGCTGTTGAACCGGCTGTCGAGGGCGTCGGCGAAGGTGAACTTCCCGAGCGCCTTGATCGGCTCGGCGATCACGAAGAGTGCCACGATCCAGCCGGCCAGGAAGCCGATGGAGTAGAGGAAGCCGTCGTAGCCGTTGAAGGCGATCATCCCGCAGATGCCGAGAAATGATGCCGCCGAGAGATAATCCCCCGCGAAGGCGATGCCGTTGACGAACCAGTGGATCTCGCCGTGGGCGGCATAGTAGCCCTTGGCCGACTGACCTTTGCGGCCAAGGTAGAACGACAGGCCGATGACGCTCAGCACAAAGGCCGCAAAGATCGCAATGGCGACGGGGGAGGATTCGTAGAGCAAGGGCCGGGAGTCCTTTCCAGACACAACGTGTGAAACGGTTTCGCTGCGGGATGGGTTGCCGCGGGATGGGATCAGCCGCGGGGCGGGCCGCCGCCTTCGACGGCCCGACAGGCGGCCATGTAGACGATGGCCAACAGGAATGCACCGGCGATGAGCCCCATCCCGTAGGCGATGGCCAGATTCACGCCGCCGAAGGGCCGCAGCGACAAGAGATCCGGGCGAAAGAGCACCAGGGCCATGAAGCCGGCGTAGAGCAGCACGTAGATCCAGAAGAGGGCCAGGCCGATCCGGCTCGTGGCGGTCGCGGCCGGAACCGTGCCATGCGATCGAGCTGACGTCCCATCTGATGATTCATCTGACGATTTACGTGCCGACATGCCCGCCTCCCGACGACTGGTTCCCGCGGACGATCCGCGGCCCGGGAGTCTAGCAGACCCGCCTTCCACCGTGGCGGCAGGTTGCTTGCTACCGTTCGGTGGGTTGTCGACGCCTCTGCCTGCGGCTTCCATATCGAGCATCGCCAGCCCAGCAGACACCACCCGCGTGTGTATCAGCCCTTCTTCTTCTTCAGGCCACTCATTGGCTCGGTCCGCCACCAGTCCGGGCCCTCGGCCTCGATCTCCCCCTGCAGGATCCGCAGCCGGGTCAGCATGGCGGCGAGACGCTCCGTCTCGCGGACAGCGAGATTCGTCGTCTCCGCGCGATCGTCTGCGAGGTTGTAGAGTTCAGGCTTCTCGAGGGCCTCGTCCACGACGATCTTCCACGGCCCTTCGCGGTAGGCCACGAATCCGCCCCACCGCCAGTACATGGGCCGCGTGCGTTCGACCGCGGGGCCGCGGATGTCGACGCCGTCGAGCGTCCGGCCCGGCGGCGGCTCGAGCCCGGCCGCTCGGAGGGCCGTCGGCAGAAAATCGCTGCCGATCACCGGCAGATCGCTCACGGCTCCCGGTTCGATCTTCGCCGGCCAGCGAAGCATGCCGGGCACGCGGTGACCCCCCTCGTACATCGACCGCTTGCGGCCGCGAAGTCCACCGGCCAGGCCGCGGCCCGGCCCCTTGTTGCCGTCGCCTTCGGGACCGTTGTCACTCGAAAAGAAGACGAGTGTCGAGTCGGTCGCCCCGATCGCGTCGAGCGCCTGCATGACCGTGCCGAAGGCGTCGTCGAGCTGCGTGACGTTGGCCCGGTAGGTCCGTTCCTCGGGGTCGGCGATACCGGCGTGCAGCTTTTCGTACCGCTCGGCCGATGCGATCGGATAGTGCGGCTCGTGCGTCCAGACAGCGAGAAAGAACGGCTTGGCCGGATCCCGCTTGGTCTCGAGCCATGTCGCCGCTTCCTTGGCGATGAACGGCGCGGAGTAGTCGTCGACCTTCCCAATGGCGGCACCGTTGCGGACGAAGTTCTCGGGAAACGCATGGCTCGGCGCGGCGTTGTTTTGCGTGGCGAGCCACCAGGCGTAGCCATGGGCATCGGGCTGCGGCTGCTCGGGCGAGTTGAACAGGCCGTTCAGGTGCCATTTACCTACGTGGCAGGTGTCGTAACCGGCAGCCGACAGAAGCTTCGGCAGCGCACTCTCGCTGGTGCGGAGGTGGATCGGGCTCTTCTCCGGGATCCAGGTGAAGACACCGTTGCGAAAGGGCGTGCGACCGGTGAGGAGGCTCGACCGCGACGGCGAACAGACGCTCGAGGCCGAATGGCAGTCGGTGTATCGCAGCCCCTGGGTGGCGAAGCGGTCGAGATTCGGGGTGATGGCCGCGGTGTTGCCGTAGCAGCCCAGTTCGCCGTAGCCGAGGTCATCCGCCAGAAAGAGCACGATGTTGGGCCGTGCCGCCGCCGCGGCTTTCTCGGTCTCCTTCGTCTCCTTCGTCTGCTTCGTCTGCGGTGCGGGCTCCTTCACAGGCTGGTCGGAAAACCGAAATGGATCATCGTGCCGCTGCATCTCGGCAAGGAGAACAGCCTCCATTGCGGCACGTTTTTCGGAGTGGGCCGGATCGGCGGCCAAGTTTTTTTGGAGGGGGTTTTTCTGGAGTGGGTTTTTTTGGAGTGGCTGGGGCACCGCCGTAGTGGCCTGGGCGACCGACGGATCATGGTGCTCGGCAAGAAACTCCTGCGGGTTTTCCCGTAGGTTGAACAGCTGCGTGTGGAGGCCGCCGGAAGGCGACTCATACTTGATGAGCTTCCAGTCCCCCTGCCGCACACTGCGAATCCCCGGCTTCTGGCCGCCACAGTAAACGCCGTACAGGACGTCGCGAACGGTCTGCTGCCGCCCCTCGAGCACCGGCAGAACACTCGTGCCCTCGTTCGAGACCGGCGGCGCAATACCGGAGATGTCGCAGAGCGTGGCCAGCGTGTCGCCGAGGTAGATGTTGCCGGGGGCGCGACTTCCCGGCTTCACGCCCGGCCCCTTCACAATGAAGGGCACCCGCCAGGTGTGTTCGTAGAGATTCTGCTTCCCCTGCAGGCCGTGGCGGCCGATCGCCATGCCGTGGTCAGCGGTGTAGAAGATCCACGTGTTGTCGAGCTCGCCCATCGCCGCGAGCTTCTCAAGCACCCGGCCGATCTGCCGGTCGATATTTTCGCTGCAGGCGTATTCACGGCCCAGTTCATTACGAATCGTGGTCGCGTCCCGGCGATCCCACACTCCGCTCACCGCCACCTCGTCGCGGACATCCATGTGGCCATGATCGAAGGGGTGCCTGGGCAGCCAGGTGGGCGGCAGGGGCGGCTGCCGCGGATCGGCGGCCGGCGGCGACGACCTGTCGGTGTGGTTGGTGCCGCCGTATTTTGCGAGTAGTTCCGGCGTGCCGTCGCGAGTGTCGTGCGGATGCGAGAAGCCGAAGTAGATCAGGAACGGGTCGGCATCCTTCGTTTGCTCCCGCTCCGCGAGATACTCCATGACCCGGTCGCCGTGCCAGCCGCTGCCCCCCTCGTGCGTGCCCTCCCGCTTGGTGGCGTCGTGGCGGATCGTGAAGAGTTTGTCGGCGCCCTCGTAGGCATTGCCCTGCTTGCAGGTCCGCATCGTGTCGTAGCCGGCTCGATTGAAAACCGGCGCGAGTGTGCACTGAACGATGTCTGGCGGGCACGACGTCTTGGTGGGCCCGATCGGCAGGTGCCAGACCGACCGGCCGCACATCACCATGTGCCGGCTCGGCGTGCAGACCGCCCCGGAGAACGAGCCCATGTGATACGCCGCGTCAAACACCATTCCTTCAGCGGCGAGCCGGTCGATCACCGGCGTGTCGAGTGTCGAGGCGGGGTTGTAGCACGTGAGGTCGAAGGGCGACTGGTCGTCGGCAATGATGTAGAGGATGTTGGGCCGTTTGGTCGCCGCGGCGGCCGGAGCCGGCTGCGGCTGCCTGCCGATGTCGGCAAACGGCAGTGGCCAGTCGGGATGGGGCACATGCTCGCGGTCGAGGATCGCCTCCATCCGGCGGACAACATCGCGGTGATCGGCAGCGACGTCGTGTGACTCGCCGGGATCGGCCGCGAGATCGTAGAGTTCCGTCGGATGAGCCTCCGTGGATGGAGTTTTCCGATTGCCCTTGCCGCGGCGGACCGCCTTCCAGCGACCGTCGACGGCCGCCTGCCATGACCGCTCGGTGAGCTCACGGTAGAGCATGCGATCAGGATCGGCTTCCGCTTCACCACGCAGGGCAGCGGCGAGGCTCACCCCGTCGAGGCCGGGGGGTATGCGTTGGTGCAGCCCGGCAAGATCGAGGAGTGTGGGCAGCCAGTCCTCGAAGCCCGTGGGGGCGTCGATCGATCGGCCGGCGGGAATCCTCCCGGGCCAGGCGATCGCCGTGGGAACACTCAGCCCACCTTCGTACGGAGATCCCTTCCAATCCCGGAGACCGCCGTTGCTCCTGAGTCGTGCGGTGTCGATCCCGCCACTGCCAGGACTGGCCGCGCCGTTGTCGCTCGAGAAGACGAAGATCGTGTCGTCGGTGAGCTTGAGGGCGTCGAGGAGCGTGACGATCCTGCCGACCTCACGGTCCATCCGCGTGATCATCGCGGCGTAGGTGGAGAGCGGTCGCCGACAGGGCACGTAGCCCTTGCCGCCGAGATAGGGCTCCTCGCCACCGAAGTGCTTGTCGTAGGCCGCCAGCGACGGCTCGTCGGCGGGCACCTGCAGCGCCAGGTGCGGCACCGTCGTCGGCACATAGACGAAAAACGGCCGGCCGGCGTTATCCTTGATAAACGCAAGTTGCCGCTCGGCGATCAGGTCGGCTGAATAGTTCCGGCCGACGTACGGGGCAAACGAGTCGGGGAACGCTCCCTGGTCGGCCGCCACCGTGCCGCCGCGGGGCACGGGGCCTCCGGCGAGCGACGTGTTGTCGACGGCGACGCGGGTGCGGCCGTCCCAGAGGTGGTCGGGGTAGAACGAGTGCGCCTCCCGCTGGCAGTTGTAGCCGAAGAATGTGTCGAACCCACACGCGATCGGATCAGACTCGCTGCCCGGCGGGCCAAGGCCCCACTTCCCGAAGCCACCCGTGGCATACCCGGCCTCTTTGAGGACTCTCGCGAGCGTGACCGTGCCGGCCGGCATCGAAGCCTGGCCTTCAGGTTTCACCTCGCGGTTGCTGCGAACCGTCGCATGGCCCGGATGCTTGCCCGTCATCAGCACGCACCGACTCGGCCCGCAGACGGCATTGCCGGCCCAGTGCCGTGTGAGCCGGGTGCCGCGGGCGAAGAGCCGGTCGATGTTGGGTGTCTGGATATCCTGCGAACCCAGTGCGGCGACATCACCGCTCCCGAGATCGTCGCAGAGAAAGAACACTATATTCGGCGGCCGTGGCGGGCTGGCCTGGAGCCCACCCACCCACAACGCCGCCAGCACGCCGACGACACACCGCACCCACAGGCTCTGGTTCATACAGGCCGCTCCAGTCCGTTTCGTCCAGCTGTAGCTCTTGGCTTGAGTGTGGGCACCGCGTCAGCAGCCGGGCTCACTTGCTCTTGTCAAGCGCGGAGATCAGGGCGTCTACCACGGTCGCATGCGTCACATTCGGTGCCTTCGGGTAGACCAGTTCGCAGGGCACGCCGGCCGCGTCGCACCGCTCCTTGAGCTTGATGCCAAAGTTCGACGTGTGCGTGGGGTCCTTGGCATCCCGCCCGAGAGCCGGTGGCGACCCGTAGAAGAGAGAGACCGGTGGATCGTCCGCCGACACGAGTGCATAGGGCGAATACTGATTGATCACCGGCAGCAGCCGGTCGCGGGCCGCGAGAAACTCGGCAAACTGCGTGTCACGCTTCTCGGGGCTCGGCATGAAGCCGAAGGCATGGCCGCCGTAGCGGCTGTTGGGCGTCCACTCCCTCATCTGCACCGGATCGAGCGTGGTCTGGGCACCAGTGACCGCTGCGGTGACCAGACGCGTCGACTGCCGCGCCACCGGGTCGCTGCTGGCCGGATCTGCCATGTCGTCGTGGAACGCCAGCCAGAGGCTTGTGCAGGCGCCCGCCGACCCGCCGCTGGCGGCGATCCGGTTCGGGTCAACATGCCACTCCGACGCCCTGCTGCGTACGGTCTGAAGGCCGCGAGCGGCATCCGAGAGCGGCGCCTTCACCGGCGGGTCGATCTGCTCATCCATCGCCTCCTTGATAAACCGGTATTCAACGCTCGCGACCGAGATTCCCGCATCAAGGAGCCGGGGCAGCATGGTCGCCAGACCGCTGAGCCGATCGCCTCCCTGCCAGCCGCCGCCATGGATGAAAAACACCAGCGGCGCGGGGGTCTCGGCCGTTGCCCGGGGCGTCTTCCAGAAGTGCATCACCTGCTTGGGATGCGGGCCGTAGGAAACGTCGGAAAGCGTCGGCGGTGGGCCGAACTGCCGGGCATGGGCCGTCTTGAAGGGATTCTCGGACGGGCCGTCGAGATCTTCGTTGACGAGGTCCGGCTGCACGCTGGCCCACCAGCGGTCGTACGTTCCACCGAGCCGGGCCACGACGTCGGGATGGCGGCCCGCGACGTCGTTCTTCTCGCCTGGATCAGCGGCGACGTCGTAGAGCTCCCACGCTCTGGGAGTGTTCTTGACGTTCACCAGACTCCACTTCCCCTCGCGGACCCGGCACTGTCGATACGCTGCCTCTGCCACCTTGCCGCGATCCCAGCGGCCGAGGTGCGTGAACAACGGCCGGTCGGGCCAGGGAGCCTTTGCATCCTCTAGCAGCGGCATGAGGCTCCTGCCTTCGACCTTCGCCGCGACGCCAGCCGGTAGCTCCGCCCCCGCACACTCGCAGAGCGTTGGGAACACATCGATATGCGCCGTGAGGGCGGGCACGTCCACGCCCGCAGGCAGCCTGCCCGGCCACCGCCAATAGCTCACGCTGCGGGTGCCGCCGCGATAGGCCGTGCCCTTCACCCCACGCATCCCGGCGCTCGAGACCGGGGCTCCCGTGGCCGTGCCGTTGTCAGTCGTGAACACGAGCAGCGTGTTGTCGGCGATCCCCCACTCGTCGAGTTTCACAAGCAACCTGCCGACATTGGTGTCGATGTTCTCGATCATGCCGTAGAACTTTGCGATGTCCGCCCGCTGCTTGGGATCCTTGATGCCGGCGGCCTCGAGCTGTGCCAGATACGGCGTGTCGGAGCCGGGCGGGCAGTCGAGCGGCCCGTGCGGCGCGTTGGTGGCGACATAGCAGAAAAACGGCTTGCCGCCCTTCCGGGTGGCATCCATCCAGGTGACCGCCTCGTCGAAGAAGACGTCGGTGCAGTAGCCCTTCGTGTTCACGAACGTGCCGTCGCTGCGGATCAACGGATTGAAATAGGAATTGCCCGGCGCGTCGCCGCAACTGCCGGGATACGACTGCCCAATCCCGCCGCCACCGTGGATGAAGACCCGGTCGAAGCCACGGCGTCCGGGCTGGTAGGCGTCCTCGTCGCCGAGATGCCACTTGCCAAAGATGCCGGTGGTGTAGCCGCCCGCCTTGAGCACCTGCGGCAGCGTGGTCGCGGAGAGCGCCAGCCGTTCACGCTCGAGGATCGTGTGCGTGACGCCGGAGCGGAATTCGTGACGGCCGGTCATCAGCGCGGCCCGCGTCGGCGAACAGGTGGGGCTCACGTGAAACTCGGTCAGCCGAACGCTTTGTCCGTGGAGCCGGTCCAGATTCGGCGTGCGGATGATGGGATTGCCATGGGCGGCGACGTCGCCATAGCCCTGGTCATCGGTCATCACGTAGATGATGTTCGGCTGCGGCCGCGTCGCATCTGCCGCAGGCCTCGCCTCACTGGCCGGGGGAGCCACCCCGGCATCGGCCGCGGCCAGAGCCCGGCACTCCTCCGCGGTCTGGTTCCAGGCCGCCTCGAGCGCCTGCACACGGGCTGGCTCACCGGCCGCGAGACTGGTGGTTTCGCAGCGATCGCGGGCCAGATCGTAGAGTTCCCACGGCATGCCCTTGGCCGCGACGAGTTTCCAGTCGCCAACACGGACGGCCCGGTGCCCCTCGTGGCACCACCAGAGGCTGTCGTGCGCCGGCGGGGCAGCGGGATCCCTCAGGGCTCGAGCAAAACTCTTGCCCTGCAGCGGCGGCACGGGCTTTCCGGCCTGGTCGCGGGGCGGGGAGATGCCGGCCAGTTCGAGGACCGTCGGCACGACGTCGATCACGTGGACAGGCTGACCGCGGAGCTCCCCCTTGGCCGACACCCCATGCGGCCAATGGACGATCCAGGGCGTCGCGATACCCCCCTCGTGCACCCAGGTCTTGTGACGACGAAACGGGGTGTTCGCGCAGCTCGACCAGCCTGGTCCAAGACAGAGAAACGTCTTTCTCGATCCCGGCGGGGCCTGCGGATCGTGCCCCTCGCCACGGACCATGATCTCGGCCGAGGCTCCATTGTCGCTGGCAAAGAGCACGAGTGTGTCGTCGAACACGCCCATAGCTTTGAGCTGCGCGAGAATCCGGCCCACCTGCTGGTCCATGCAGTCGATCATCGCGGCATGGATCGCCATCTTCCCGATCTGAAACTCCCGCTGCTTTGGCGTGAGTTCCTCCCACGGCAGCGGCCGATTGATCTCACCGAGCCCGAGTTGCTCCAGGGCGTCGGCATTGTGGTAGGGAGGGCCCACGTCCCGCTCCATTGCCGCCGGCTGGTTCGTCACGATACCCAGGTCGTTGAGCCGTTGCGCCCTGGCCGCCTGCACGGCATTCCAGCCGGCCCGGTACCTCGCGCGGTATTTCTCGATCAGTTCAGGCGGGGCATGCAGCGGGAAGTGCGGCGACGTGAAGGGCACGTAGTGGAAGAACGGCGTGCCGGCATGATCCCTGGCATGGTCGGCCAGACACGTGACGGCGTGGTCGCCGATCGCGGTCGTGGCATAGAAATCGTCCGTGACCGGCACCTGCCGGCCGTCCTCGACGACGCCGTTGGCGGAGAAATAGTTGTTGTCCCCCTTGGTGATGTCGAGCGATCGGGCAAACCCCTGAGACCGCGGGTCGCCGTCGATGTGCCACTTGCCGGAGTGGTAGCTCCTGTAGCCTGAGGGCATGAGGAGTTCGGGCAGCAGCCGCGCCCAGGCGGGCCGCGTTCCCTTGCCATTCTTGCCGCCGGGCAGCGAGTCGCGGCGAACCGCCTGCGGGTAGTAGCCGGTCAAGAGCGCGGCCCGGGTCGGCCAGCAACGGGCGGTGTTATAGCCTTGGGTGAATCGCAGGCCGCCGGCGGCAAGGCTATCCAGCGAGGGCGTGTCGATCTCACCGCCATACGAGCCAAGATCGGAGAAGCCGAGATCGTCGGCCAGGATCACGACCACGTTCGGCGGCGCGGCGGCCATTTCCCGAAACGGAATACCGGCGAGCACGGCAGCCCAGAGGCAGGCGACGAGTGTCTTGGTCATAACAATCCTTCCTGTCGTCAGGTCAGGGCATGAACTCGTCCACGTTCGGCCGGGCACGCCTACGGCTTGTCGATCGCCGAGAGCACCTTGGCATAGGCCTCGGCCCTCGACTCGGGCTTGAGGCCCCGCAGTTCTAGCAGCAGCGGCCGCAGGCCCGTCGCCCACGAGGCATCCCGGGCAATTCTCGCGTCGACCTTGGCCAGAAGGTCGTCGGCATTCTTGCCCGTAGCGACACCAACGGCGGCGATCACGCTGCGGAGATATTCCGCCGCCTGCACGTCGGGGTTGGGTGTGGCCGGTGCGTCAAAAGTCTTGAGCGCCCAGGCGATCCCCTCGCTCATGTGCTTCTGAAACATCGGCTCTTTCCAGGTCGCGTCGTTATGGCCGAAGTTCGTGTAGAAGACCCGGCCCGCCCCATACTCGCGAACCCACGACACGGGCACGTGCCATGGTTCCTTGGGCGTGCTGCCCTGCATCTCGAGGCTGACGAGCACGCGGAGATTCTCCGGCTTGTACCGTGGATCGTATTGATAGATCTCGTCCTGCCAGCGAAACCGCCCGGGCAGCATGGCGGTGAGCCGGTGGCCTGGTTCATGTACGACAAACGCATGCTGGCCGCCGCCGTTCCACGGATGGCCGGCGAAGTGGCCGCCGATCATGTCGCAGTAGTCGTCTGAACTCTTGAGCGTGTCGCTGGCGGCATGCAGGCCGATGAAGGCCTTGCCCGTCTTGATCCACTCGAGAAACGCCGCCAGATCCGGGATCGGCAACTCGCCGGTCGTGCTCAGGAAGATGACGCCGTCGAAGTGGGAAAGCGACTCGGGTGCAAACGCCTTGGCAAACTGTTCTTTCACGCCCTGCTGCCAGACGGCGTCGGCCTTCTGAAAGTCTGCCTGCGCTGCCTTGAAGGCCTCCTCCTGCTGTTTCCAGTCGGCGTCGCTCACCCCCTCTGCCCGCTTGGGGGCCTTCGGCTGCGGCAGCCGGCCCTCCGGCATCCGCAGGAAGTCGAGATGGTAGAGACCGCTCGTGCGGCCGAGTTCCTCGAGCACCGGTTCAGCCGTGTTGATCGAGCCATGGCGGAAGCCGGCGGTCACACTGACGGCCAGAAGCCTGGCCGGCTTGCCCGGTGTCGCCGTTGCGGCGGCCTGCGGCGCTGTCTCGGCGGCCTGCGTCACGGTCTCGGCGGCCTGCGGCGGCGACGCGGAGAGTGTCACAAGCAACGCCACGATAGAGACCACCAGCAGCGAAGTCATCGAGGTCGGCCGAGTCATCGTTCTTTTTCTCCAAAGCACCAGAGTGAATCATGGGTCCTGACAAAGATCTGCCCGTCGACACAGACAGGCGTGGCCACGGTCATTTCATCAACGCCCCCCTGCCCCACGAGCGGGAGCGACTCCGCGGCTGCGGCCGGCCATGCGAACACGCTCGACTCACCATCCTCGCGGGTCACGATGATCCTGCCATCCACGATCACGGGCGAGGCTGAGTAGGCGTTGCGGTTTTTGGGCAGTTCGGCCTTCGCGAGCGTCTTGCCGGTGGCGGCGTCGAGGCACTCCACCCTCCCCTTGTCGGTGCAGACGACGATCCGCCCATCCTTGACGGCCGGCGTCGGCACGTCGGCGCCCAGATCGGTGCGGACCCAGGCGAGATGCGATCCCGTCACGTCGCCAGCCCCGCCACGACGGATCGCGGTGATCGTTTCGCCGCGGGCATAGGGGGCGATGACGAGATCACCTGCCACAACCGGCGAGGCGATCGACCGGAAATACTTGTGGCCGGTAGGGTTGAGCCCGCCCATCCGCCAGAGTTCTTTTCCGGTGGCCGCATCGTGGGCCGTCACATGATCGGCGCCGAGCACGATCATGACCTCGGCCGGCTCTCCCTTGGCGGCGTCGCCGCCAAAGACCACGGGTGTCGAATAACTCTGCGCCGCCTCTTCGGGGGCATCGAGCATCCGGTCCTGTTTCCAGAGCAGGTCGCCACTTGAGCGGTCGAAGGCCGCCACGTAGCTGGGGCCCGTCTGCATCACCGCGATGGCCACGGCCTTGGAGGTGAGCACGGGCGACGTGCCGAGATCCCACCAGAGCGTGTCTGCTCCGAAC
This sequence comes from Pirellulales bacterium, assembly GCA_044237545.1. Lineage (GTDB taxonomy): Bacteria > Planctomycetota > Planctomycetia > Pirellulales > UBA1268 > CAMCQY01. Next base: position 5,780 of record JBIIFB010000003.1, on the reverse strand, counting down.
ACTTCTTGGAGGTTCTTCCGCCAGACGACAGTGCCGTCGGCCAGATCGAGGGCCGCCAGTTCTCCGCTCTTATAATAAACCCAGACGTGCTTGCCGTCGGTGACCGGCGACGGGTTTGAGCCCGTGGCCTTCTTGTGCTTACCGGGCTTCTCGGGGGCCAATTCCCGCCGCCAGATTTCCTGGCCGGCCCGATCGAGGCAGATCGCAGCATCCTTGCCATCGATCGCACAGGTGACAACGATGCGATTCCCCCAGACGGCAGGCGTGCTCGCGCCGAGCCCGGGTAGCTTCACCCGCCAGATTACATGCTCAGTCGGGCTCCAGGATGAGACATAGCCCGCGCCCGCCGCCGTACCATCGACCGCAGGGCCCCGCCAGTTGGGCCAATTGTCGGCCAGCGCCGGACGAGCAGGCAGACCATGCGAAGCGACCATCAAGGCGGCTGCCCAGACGAGCACCGCCACACCACGGCGACGCGACACACCACGGGGACGGGAGCAGATCATAGTCGTGAGCCCTTCTTCGAGCATCGACGCGGGAGTTGGTGGGCACATGCCCATCAAGAGTCTAACCCGTCACCGTTTCCTTGGCTCGCCGTCCGAACCGAACGGATCCACCGGCTGTGGGTTGGGCACGGGCATCTTCGCCTGTACGCTCGTGCGCCATGCTGCCAACCGGCCCTGCAACGCCGCGGCCCGGTCCGGACGGCTGTCAGAAAGATTGCGACGCTCGCCCGGATCGTTCGACAGATCGAAGAGCTCCAGCCGGCCATCCTCGAAGTGCTCGACCAGCTTCTCGCTCCCCGGGCTTGGACCATCGCCCGCGATAATCGCGGCGGCAGGCCGGCTCCCCTGATTGGCGTAGTGGGGGTAGTGCCAGTGGAGATCGCGTCCGGGGAGCGATCCGCCCGCGAGCACCGGCTCAAGGCTCGTGCCGTCGAGTACGGCCTTCTCGGGCGGCTGCGTGCCGGCGACCTCGAGCAGTGTGGCGGCGATGTCGAGCGTGGTGACCGGCACCGCGGTCGTTGTTCCCGGCTTCACGACCCCCGGCCACCGCACGACGAGTGGCACACGGATGCCTCCCTCGTAGAGAAACCCCTTGCCCGCGCGGAGCGGCAGGTTCGAGGTCGGCGCCCCTTCGGCGGTGGAAAGGCCGCCGTTGTCGCTGGTGAAGACGACGAGCGTGTTGTCCGTCTGCCCGGCCTCTTCGACGGCAGCCAAGACCGTGGCCACCGTCTCATCCATCTCGCGGATCATGCCGGCATACACGGGGTGATCCTGAACACTCCGCGTGACCGGATCACCGGCCGGCGGCGGCAGCACATCAAACTTCGGACCGACACCAACGGCCCGCCCGCCCTCCTCCGCGGCCAGTTCCGGACGGGTCTTCAGTGGCACATGCACCGAGTGCATCGGGACGTAACAGAAGAAGGGCTGGTCGCGGCTGGCGGCGATGAACGCCGACGCCTGCGACGCGATCGCCCGGGCATGCATCGGATCGTCCAGCGGCCCCCGGCCGGGGCCGACGGTCGTGGAGCCGGTCGTCGCGAATCCATGCGACGGAATGTCTTTGGGATTCCCCAGGTGCCATTTGCCGAAAACGCCGGTGTCATAGCCGGCGGCTTTGAGGAGTTCGGGGATGGTCACCTCTTCATCGGGCAGGGCATGGAGAGAGTCGGCTGGTAGCAGCGGACCGCGGCGACTGCCTGCAATAAAATTCGTGATCCCGACGCGGGCGGGATGCCGGCCGGTCATGAGCGCCGCGCGGGTGGGCGAACAGACCGGACAGGCGGCGTAGGCCCGCGTGAAGAGGATCCCGGAGGCGGCTAGCCGGTCGATCGCCGGCGTGCGATAGAAGCTACTGCCCGTGCAGCCGAGGTCATGGGCGCCGAGATCGTCGGCCAGGAAAACGAGCAGGTTGGTGGCCTTCGCAACAGGCGGCGTCGCTGGCGTTACCGCGACCGGCTGGGATTGGGCCGCATCGCCCGGCTTTGCATCTCCCAGCTTCTTGTCGACTCGTTTCGTATCAACCAATTTCGGAGTCCACCAGGCATCGAGGCTCTGCCGCAATTCCCGCACGAGCTCTGGATGCGCGGCCGCAACGTTTCTGGTCTCGTCGGGATCGTCGAACAGATCAAAGAGTTCGACCTCGCCGCGGTCATACCGGGCCCACGAGTCCGGATCGACGCGGCGACCTTCATGCTGCGGGAAGCCGGCGGCACCGTCCGACGTTGCCGGCACGATCAGCTTCCACTGGTCGCGGACGGTCCATCGCCAGAGCAGGCTCCTGGCAGGGTCGTCCACGTCGACGAGCGTGTGGGTAAAACACTCGCCGAACACCTGCTTCCGCGCCGCCACCGCCTGCGGCTCGAGCAGGTTTGAGCCCGGCAGGCCGGCCGGCGGCTGGATGCCGCAGGCGGCCAGCACCGTCGGCATGAGGTCGATCGCACTGGCCAGGGCGTCGCTGATTCCTGGTGCGATCGTCCCCGGCTGGCGGAGCATGATCGGCGTCCGCAGGCCGCCGTCGTAGGGCGACAGCTTCGACCGGGCCGCAAACCCTCCCGTGTCGGTCTTCTGGATCCAGCCGTTGTCGGTGACATAGACAACCAGTGTGTTTGCAGAGAGCTGCTCACGGTCCAGGTGGTCGAGCAGATCGCCGACCGTGCGGTCGAAGCGTTCGACATTCCCCCAATACCGCGCGACGTGAATGCTGTCGGTCTGCGTCGTGTAGTGATCGATCAGTTCCTGCGGGGGATCGTGGGGATCGTGCGGCAGCATGGGGGCATACCAGACCATGAACGGTCTGCCATCCTGCCGGCTCCGCGTCATAAAGTCGTTGACCGGCTGCATGGTCTTCCGACCGATCGTGAGCCCGTCGTCACCGTGCCGTCCCCCTTTCGTCATCCCCTCGGTGAACCCCCCGCGAGAAAAATCCCCCTGCCACCACTTCCCGGTCTGCAGGCTACGGTAGCCATGCTCGCCGAGGATCCGGGGCAGTGTCGGCCATTCCTCCAGATGCCGGTTCATCCGTTCGCGGCCGGCCTCGAAGGCGGCCTTCCCTTCGGGCGTGCCACAAGGGTTGAGCGGATCCTCCGGCGGATCGTTGCCGACGATCCGATGCTCGTGCGGATAGCGGCCGGTGATGATCGACGCCAGGCTCGGGCAGCAGAGACTGCTGGTCACATAGCCGCGACGAAAGACGAGGCTCTCCCGTGCGAGCCGGTCGAGGTGCGGTGTGCGAAGCTGGCCATGGCCCATGAACGAATAGTCCCGCCAGTGCTGGTCGTCCGAGATGATGAAGACGACGTTGCGGGCCGAGGCAGACCCGGGCGGCTGCGGTTCGGCCGCCACCCCGCCCGCTGCCACGCTGGTCACGACCGCGACGACTGCCGCCAGTCTCACGAGCCCAGCCAGAAAGTGGCCACACGACCAGGAACCACGCGACCAGGAACCCCACGACCAGAAAAGCGGTGAGGTCGCAGCATGCATCGTGATCGGTCCTCGTCTCGGAGTCCTCTGAATCATGCGGAATATCCCATCTTGAATGAGGGGCGATCTCATGCATGAAGGAAGGATAGCCCGGTCAATGGCACTTCCGCCACAAGCGCTGAGTTGATGAGCAGCCCGTGAGCCGCGGCCTGCCGCTGATTACGCGTAAGAAACTGCCTGTCACCCCCGTCCATGGCCGGCCGGTTGTCGGCAGAAACATGACCTGGGCCTCCGACAAGGGTACGCCGTCGCAGCCGCACGAGTTCCCGGGCCCGCGGCGGGAGCGAGTTGAGACACTCGGCGAGCCTCGCCAGCCGGCGGTCCTCCGCCCATGCCTCGGGGCACGCCGCTGCGAGCCGGCTGGCGGTGCCCAAACCCCGCTGCGGCCATTCCTGGCGACTCTTCGCCCCTCAGCCCCGTCGCCGTGAGGGCGTCCGTCGTTGGCCGGTCACCGGGTCGAGTACGTCGACGAAGGGAAATCGGTTGAAGTCTCCGTCATTGGTGTAGATGGCGCGCACGCCATTTTCCCGCATGAGGACGGCGGTATGGACGTCGAAGACGACGTTGCCTGCCAGGCGAGGCATCTCAGCGAATACCTCCTGTGCGACGTGCAGGTGTCGCTCTGTCTCCGTGAGCATTCCGAGTCCGGGAGATGCGAACAAGGAATCGAGAAAGGACCAAGCATCATTTGCCGAAAACGGGAGGCGGAAGATTGAAGGATGCGTCGTCACGCGGAGAAACTCGTAGACGATTCCCCAGGTCAGGTACCACGGTCCGGACTGGCCACGGCAGCGCTCGATCAGATCACGGCAGGCGGCGTGGTCAGCTGCGTCCCGATCGGCGGCATAGATGAGCACGTTCGTGTCAACGACGAACATGCTACCGCCCCATCGCGTCGTAGAGACTGTTACGGTCGGATACGTCCACCCGGCTACCACCGCTGGAGAATGACGGCATCGGTGGCAACTTCCCGGCGGGCTTCGACTGGCCGAGCGTCTGGCGGAGCGCCGACTCAACCAGTTCCGACATGGTCTGACCCCGTCGGGCCGCCTCCCGCTTGACGGCCCGCATCGTGGCGTCGCTGATCGACAGTGTCGTCTTCATATGGAAAACCATATGTAGAAAATGGAATTCCGTCAATGGTGCCGGCTGACCCGACCACGGCGAGTGGTCATGGATCTGGCACCGTGGAGATTTGCAGCGACGCTGCATCGTCGGGATTGTCGCAGAGAATATCGCAGGAAAACTGCCACTGGCAGTGGTTCGCCTTGAAGACGAGGCTGTCCAGCCCGGCTTGAGCAACCCCTTGCGAACGGCCTTGCGTCTTGGTTCGTTGGTGATCGACCCCGCGTAGAGTTTCGGACATGGGACTCCCCTCTAGCCCTTATCCAAGCGAATTTGGACTTGCGCTTTTTGCGCTGGGCGCATAAAAAACTCGAAATCCCCGACGAATCGCTTGATTTCTGTTGGTAGCCCTTCAAGCGACTCGCCACACCATGAGGAGTTTCGAGCGAACGCCAAGTTACGAAGGCAGCTCAAGCACGCAAGCGGAGAATCGCCCGGCGACTGGAGCAGGCGGATCGCAGCGGGACGGATCGGCCCGAGATGGCCGCGTCCAATATCCAGTACGAGATCGCGGATCGCACCCGGGCGATAAGCGTCGGCGGCATCGGCGCGGCGCACCTGCTGGTGAAGCGGCTGGGTCTCGATCAGGCCGGTGGTGCCGTCTCCAAGCGCGAGGGTGCCGCGGTGACCCAGCGTCACAACGTGCACCGCATGGCCGACGATCTGTGGCGGGTTCGTGTCGGTGATTAACGCATCGTGTACGCGGTAGACGATGACGCCGCCACTGTCGAAATCCGAGTCATCCGACATCGGAAGGATGCTTATGGCCCTTCCTAGTCTCCGTAAAAAAAGTCTCCGCGAAAAAAAGCTTTGGAGACCAAACCGTTCAGTCGTGAGACCGCCTTTGTCTTCGACGTGGCACGTTACCGCACCCGCACCCGCATTGTCAGCCATGCCGAAGAGGTCGTCGAAAAGTCCTCGCGGCTCCGGCAGAAGCACCCGCTCGATAGCATCGTCTGCGCTGTTCCCCGCCAGTTGCTTCGCCTCGTCGATGGCGTCGTCAAGCGTACCGGTGGCGGTTTTCTGGCGTCTGCGCAGACGCGGTCAACGGCCGATCCGCGACCGCGTCCTGGCATGCGTCATCCCCACGAGCCCCATCGCGATCAGCGCAAGGACGCAGGCGGACGGCTCGGGCACCGCAGCCACGGTGAAGGTGGCGGTGAACGC
>JBIIFB010000053.1:0-20134 GCA_044237545.1 Pirellulales bacterium | reverse complement strand
GGGCGGCCGCCCGCGCCGGTGCCATCAGCGGCGGGCCTCCCGACGGCAGGCCCTTTTCCGCCCGCTCGGGGGCGGCCCGCACCGCGGCCACCCGCGGCCGCGGCGGTAATGCCGCCAGCGAAGCCGCCGTCGAGCGGGGGCTCGAGTGGTTAGCGGCCCACCAAGCCGTCGATGGATCCTGGCAGTTCGATCTCAGCGGCTGCCGCTGCAATAACGCCTGCCGCGACCCGGGCACGCTCACGAGTTCTACCGCCAGCACGGCGATCGCGCTGCTCCCTTTTCTCGGCGCCGGCTACACCCACCTCGAGGGCCGGCATCAGGAGACGGTGTCTCGCGGCATCTACTATCTGCTCAGCCGGATGCAGCGCACGCCCCGCGGCGGCGATTTCTGCGAAGGCACGATGTATGGCCACGGCGTGACGACCCTGGTTCTGGCCGAGGCGCTCGGCATGACGAAAGACGACATGCTCATGAAGCCGGTGCGGGACGCCATCCGCTTCATCGAAACCGCACAGGACATGCACAGCGGCGGATGGCGGTATCTGCCGGGCCAAACAGGCGACATCACCGTCACCGCCTGGCAACTGACCGCGCTCAAAAGCGGTCAGATGGCGGGGCTCGAAACCCCCTCGCCCACGATCGATGGCGTGCGGCGTTTCCTCGACCGCGTGCAGACGCAATCCGGAGCCGCCTACGGCTACCTCAGTCCGTCCGCCAAGCCCTGCACGTCGGCGATCGGCCTGCTCTGCCGGATGTACACCGGCTGGGGACCGGAGCAGGAACCGCTGCAGCGCGGCCTGACCATCCTGGCGAAACCAGGCCCCGCACCGGAAGCGGTCTACCAGAATTTTTATCTCTCGCAGGCGCTGCTGCAGTTTGACCATCCCGTCTGGCCGCGCTGGAACCTCAAAAACCGCGATCATCTGGTGGCCCGCCAGGTTCGCATCAACCACGAAGCGGGCAGCTGGTTCTTCGCCGACCGTGACACGGCGCCAGGCGGCCGGCTGGCCCACACGGCGCTCGCCATCCTGACGCTCGAGGTCTATTACCGCCTTCTGCCGATCTACCAGCAGGATGCGGTCAAGTCGGATTTTTGAGCGGTGATGTTCCGCCCGCCATCCATTCCCACACAAGCCCTCGGCGTAAACCGGGGGATCGCCAGCACGGGAGCCCACGCGACCTCTCCCCATACAAGCCCTCGGCGTAAGCCGGGGGATCGGATGCCACGAAACGGGGAATCCCATCGCTCACGCTCCGGGCTTGTATACGGGAATCCCATCGCTCACGCTCCGGGCTTGTATGCCCCCGCCCCATAAAAGCCCTCGGCGTAAGCCGGGGGATCGGATGCCACGAAAAGGGGAATCCCATCGCTCACGCTCCGGGCTTGTATACGGGAATCCCATCGCTCACGCTCCGGGCTTGTATCAACCCTCCCATACAAGCCCTCGGCGTGAGCCGGGGGATCGCAGATGACTTTTCCGGCGGGTGGCTAGAATGCTCCAAGGAGCATCGCATGCGTTTGGTCACCTATTCCTGGTTGGCGGTCGTGCTGGCCGTGGCCTGCGCGGCGATCGGCTGGCTGGGGCTCGCCGGCTGGATGGCGGCCGCGGTGCTGTTGGCCAGCGTGGCGATGCACGTCGCGGGCAACGCCATCGGCACTCGGCTCCGCGAAGAAACCGACCGCGATCGTGTCCGCCGTCACGACACCTTCCACCAACCGCCCCTGCCCGTCTCGGCCCCCACGCCCCTCGAACGTCGCACCAGCCTCGGATGGCTGGTGCCGATCTCGGCTGGCATCGGTGCCGCCTGCGGTGGTGCGGCGGGCACGCTGTCGCTGGTGTGGCTCGCCGGCAGTTCGCCGGCAGGAGCCCTCCTGGGCGGAGGATCGTCGGCGGTCATGGGCGGCCTGCTCGGTTTTCTCGGGGCCAGCTTCGTGGAAATTCTCCGGACGAGCCTCCGGGCATCGCTGGCCGCAGAACGTGCGACGCTGCCGCCCGCAGACGGCACGGCTGCCATGCCGAACCGGCAAACATGAGCTCCGGCCCGGCTGCCGCGGTTCAGGATGGAACCGCATCTGCCGGCGTGGTACAACGCTCGATCTCCCGGTGACTGCAGTCGGCCGGGGAAACGACCATCCCGTCCCCGGAGTTTGTCCCATGGCCAAGCCGCATCGTACTCTCAAGAAAGCCAATCACGGCTCACGGCCTGCCAACAGCAAGGCCCGCAAGGCGAAGCGGAAGCACATTCGTACCTGACCCACTTCGAACGATATTCGAACCGAGAACCAGGGAAGCGACCGCAGTGGCTCCGCGCGACTACATCATTCATCCCAGCGGCTACGACCTCGATCGTGTCGTGGCCGACATCCATGAGATCCGCCGCTGGAACATGCAGCGGTTCGAGATGGAACAACTGACGGCCATCGTCCACGAGGACCTCTCCCGCGGTCTGTGCGTGGGCTACAAGGACATCACCCGCGACGAGTTCTGGGTCCGCGGTCACTTTCCAGTGATGCCGCTGATGCCCGGCGTGATGATGTGCGAGGCCGCCGCCCAACTCTCCAGCTACTACACACACCGCTACAACCTGCTCGACGCGAAGGTCATCGGCTTCGGCGGCCTGGAGGAGGTGCGCTTCCGGGAACCGGTGGTGCCGGGAGACCGGCTGGTGATCGCGGTGGAGCGGGTCCGCGTCCGCCCGAGGGCGATGATCGTCTGTCGCTTCCAGGGACTCGTCCGCGACAGCATCGTTGTGGACGGCATCATCAAGGGTGTTCCTCTGCCGGTCGACGCTCTCGCCGGGGCCACCGGCACACCGGCCGAGTGAACCGCGGCTGTTCCACACTCCCATGCCGCGTCGCCCTCCCCGAAAACCAGACCCGTCGCTCGATCTTTCGGGCCACCTGATCGAACTGGCGTCGCTCCCGGTGCCGCTCGACCCGAACACTCTCTTTCCGCAGCCGGCGCCGGTTGAGATGGAGGTCGGGAGCGGAAAGGGATTGTTTCTGGCTACGGCCTCGACTGCCCGGCCCGACCTGAATTTTTTCGGCGTTGAAATCAGCGGGGGTTATGCCCGACTGTGCGGCGGCAAACTCGCCGCCCAGCGGGCCGCCAACGCCCGGATCATCCACGGTGATGCCACCTACCTCACCAGCAGCCTGCTTCCCGATGCCTGCCTCGCCGGCATCCACGTCTACTTCCCCGACCCCTGGTGGAAGGCCCGCCATCGCAAGCGACGCGTGCTGTCGGATGCTTTTCTGACCCATGCCGGCCGGGTGCTCCTGCCTGGTGGCCGCCTGCACATCTGGACGGACGTGGAGGAATATTTCCACGAAGCGCTGGCCGCGGCACAGGGCACGGGGCTCTTTTCCGCGGCCCGCGACGTCGATGCTCGGCCCGCCGAGCACGATCTCGACTACCAGACCCACTTCGAGCGACGCACGCGGCTCGCCGGTGCTCCAGTCTGGCGGGCCCTGCTCGAACGCTCCGCTGCGGCAGCCACCTGCACTCGGACGGCCGTGCCGCCGAACTCATAAGGCTCGCACGTGATCCTCGCGCGGACGAGCGTCGCATCCCGCAACGGGGAACCCCATCGCTTACGCTCCGGGCTTGTATGCCCCCGCCCCATAAAAGCCCTCGGCGTAAGCCGGGGGATCGGATGCCAGACATGGCGTCGCGTCGACCGTCGTGCCGACCCCATCGCTCACGCTCCGGGCTTGTATGCCCCTCCCCATAAAAGCCCTCGGCGTAAGCCGGGGGATCGGATGCCAGACAGGGCGTCGCGTCGATCGTCGTGCCGACCCCATCGCTTACGCTCCGGGCTTGTATGAACCCTCCCCATAAAAGCCCTCGGCGTGAGCCGGGGGATCGGATGCCAGACATGGCGTCGCGTCGACCGTCGTGCCGACCCCATCGCTCACGCTCCGGGCTTGTATGGGCAATGGGAATCCCATCGCTTACGCTCCGGGCTTGTATGCCCCCGCCTTCCAGCCTCTACGTGCCAACCTCACGAAGCCGACTTGCTTGGGTTATCTGCGGGAGCCGGATACACCGCACGTCATTCCGACGTGAGACTCGGATTCCAAATCCCCTCGCGAACCTCCGGCACCCTCCCGTCCGGCGGGAACGAGCCCGCCACCGCCTCGCGAAGCTGCTTCGATAGCCGCTCCACGTCCGCGGCATAATCCGCGACTTCGGCAAGGTTCGTGAGTTCCCGAGGATCGGTGTCGTGATCGTAGAGCTCACGCCCCTGACGGCCCTCGTCCCACTCGGTGTACCGCCAGCGGGCCGTGCGGAGCGAAGAGCCTGCGAAGGTCTTCGCCGGCAGAGGACCGGCGCCGGGCTTCGCGGGGGTTTGGCCACGCATGCCAGCGCGGATCAACTGCGTGAGCGCCCAGCCGCGGCCCTCCGCCTGCGGATCGGCGAGCAGCGGCACGAGGCTCTGCCCCTGGAGATTCGCCGGCTGGGCGACGCCGCACAGCGTCGCCAACGTTGGGAAAATATCGACCTGCGACACCGGCGCGGCGACGGTCGATCCAGGACGCCCGTGCCCCGGCGACACAACCAGCAGCGGCACTCTGGCGCTCTCCTCGAAGAGACTCATTTTCTGCCACAGGCCGTGCTCCCCCATGTGGTAGCCATGGTCGCTGGTGAACACCACGATCGTGTCGTCGGCGAGTCCGAGCCGGTCGAGAGCGTCCACGACTTTGCCCACCTGGGCGTCCATGAAGCTGATGCTCGCGTTGTAGGCCTGCCGGCACTTTCGACGCAGGTCGTCGGTGAGCTTTTCTTGCTCCTTTTTTTCACTGTCCAGGGCCGCCTGGGGAATGTCGGTTCTGTCGGCCTCGATCCCGGTGACGACCGGCATCGCTGCCTCGGGATGCATCTGGAAATAGGGCTGCTCCGGAGCGACGTACGGTGTGTGGGGCCGAAAGAATCCGACTGCCAGAAAGAACGGGCGGGACCGGTCGCGGGCGCACCGTTCGAGCACCCAGGCCGCGTCTTCCGCCATCATCGCGTCGGTGTGGTGTGCGTCGCTCTTGGGCGAGGCATACCAGCTCAGTGTCCCGCCAAACTGCCCCGGCGTGAGAGAAAAGATGTGCGGCTCCTCCTCGAGTCGGTCAACGCCGGCCGGGTTGAGTTCGAGTTCCCACGAGGCGGTGTCGTCGTGGCCGTTGGTGCCGACCGAACGCGGCACGTTGGAGTGATAGAGCTTGCCGATCCGGGCCACGAAATAGCCCGCCTGCCGGAAGGCCTGTGGCATGCTCGGCTGCGACGGTATCGACTGCCGGAAGATCTGGCCATTGGTACGGATGCCGGTGGCATTCGGATGGAGACCTGTCAGGAATGAGTTTCGGCTGGGACCGCAGAGGGGATAGGTGCAGTAGGCCCGTTCGAACCGCACGCCCCTGGCCGCAAGGCGGTCGATGTTGGGTGTCTTCGCGAGCGGGTCGCCGTAACAGCCGAGGAGGGTGTTGAGGTCGTCCGAGACGATGAAGAGCACGTTGGGCCGACGCTCAGCCGCGACGCTTGCGGTCGCGAACAGGCCGACGAGGGAGACCAGACAGGCCACTGTCAAGGAGGCGACTCTCAAGGAGGCCAGCCTCACGCAGGCTCCTCTCGCGAACTCCGCTCTCCGCATAGACGCTCTTCCCCCGGACTGAACGTGGCTGTCGGCTGACCTATCCGGCCGGCACGGATTCATAGGTGCGGCCCGCCCCGCCGCGGCCCACGTCACCTCGACCGGTGTGGGTGAGTGCAATCTCATACAACCGCTCGCCGGCGGGCGTGGGATACCGGCCCGTCAAGCAGGCCTGGCAGAGTTCTGCCGGATCGAACCCGATCGATCTGGCCACCGACTCCAAGGGCAGATACCGCAGGGAATCGGCCCCCAGCTTGGCAGCCATCTCCGCCTGCGCCTCTTCGGTGAGCACACCGTCGCGGAGAAACGGCGGGGCGAAGAGCTCATCGATCGTCGACATATCGATGCCGTAAAAACACGGGGCGATGATCGGCGGACAGGCGATCCGAACATGGATTTCTCGTGCCAGCCCGAGCGAACGCATCCGCCCCAGCAGCACCTTCATCGTCGTGCTCCTCACGATCGAGTCCTCGACGAGGATCACCCGCTTGCCCTCGAGCACCTCACGGAGCGGCGTGTATTTCGACTCCGCCTTCTGGCGACGGCTCGAAGCGCCATCGATGAACGTGCGCCCCGTGTAGCGGTTGCGGATCAGACCCTCCACTGACGGGATCGACAGCCGGTAGGCCATGGCGTCGGCGGCCGCCTTGCTGGTATCGGGAACGGGCACAACGACGGTGTCTGCGTCGATGGAAACCGTCTCCAGCCGCGCGAGCTCCTCGCCCAGTTGCTTGCGAGAGAGATACACGCTGCGGTCGTCCATCGTGCTGGCCACGTTGGCGAAGTAGACCCATTCGAAGAAGCAGTGGGCCTGCCGCGGGCTCTCCGCGAACCGTTCGACCCGCACGCTCTCGCCATCGACGATGAGCGCCATGCCCGGCTCAAGCGACCGGATCGACTCGGCCGGGAACCCCAGATTGAGCAGGGCGACGCTCTCGCTGGCCGCGGCCACAAGGGGGCCGAGTTGGGCGTATTCCATCGGGCGGATCCCGAGCGGATCGCGGGCTACGACCATCCTGCCGCAGGCATCGAGCATCGCGATATTCCAGGCACCATCGAACCGCTTGGAGATCGTTGCCAACAGTTCGATAGGGTCCGGATCAGCGGCGCCCGACAGTTCGTTCCCGATGGCATGCATGATGACTTCGGTATCGTTGTCCCGCGCGAGATGGTTCTCGTCGTTGGCGAGGATCTCGGCCCGCAGTTCCCGGTAGTTGGCGAGTTGGCCGTTGAACCCGAACGAGAACCACTTCCGCTTCTGGATATGGGGCCGCTCCAGCGGCTGGGCATACCCGCGGTCCTCGGCCCCGCAGGTTGCGTAGCGGACATGGCCGATGGCGGCCCGGCCCGTGTGCTGCGCCATGAGGGCCTCGTATTTGCCACGGTGGCTGAGGCGAAACACCTCGGTCACGCTGCCCACGTCTTTGATCGTGGCGAGGAGTTGGCTGCGGTCAGGATTCCAGACGGTCATCCCGGCGGAGAGCTGGCCGCGGTTTTGGATGTCGAGGAGCATTCGCGGCACGAGCCGAGACACTTCCTCCGGCCCCTGAGCGGGGCAGAGGCGACTTGGATCGGCTCCGTCGCGGCATGGCAGGTGGTAGATGGCTACCAGCCCGCACTCGTGATGCAGTTCACTCAAGCGCACGCCCCGGAAGGTGCTCCGCAGTTGCCCGGCGGTGGGCTGGCCGAGTAGATGCTCCGGCACCACCGCACTATACGCCCTCGGGGCCGACCGCCTCAACCGTCGGCTCGCACGAGCGGTGATTTGCCGTTCGTAGCGATTTCGTGGCTGCAGCGGCCGCTGCTGGCAGCCTCTGTGGCCTCCCCTCCCCCGCCAACGGTACGATGCGGGCCGGCGGGTTGTCTTCCGCACCGGGTTGTCTTCCGCCGGAGGGCGGCCACGGGTTTGAGGGAGCTTCCGCCCCCCGCCCCGCCCTGCTCTGTTCCTCCCGCAGACGCCGCAGCACAGTCCACGAGTGGCCCATGACCGATTCCCTTCGTATGGATATCGCCGCTTCGGCCAGACTGCTCGTCGTCAAGGTCGGCACCCGCGTGCTCACCGGACCGGACGGCCTGCTGGACAACACGCGAATCGAGTCGCTCGGCCGGCAATGCGATGCCATTCTCGCCCAGGGACGGCAGGTCGTGCTCGTCAGTTCGGGAGCCGTGGGAGCCGGTATGGGGCGGATGGGGCTCACCAAGCGGCCCCAAGAACTGGCCAATCTGCAGGCCGTGGCGGCCATCGGGCAGAGCTGCCTGATCGAGGCCTACGAACGAGTGCTCCGCGCCCAGGGCCGCCATGCCGCCCAGGTGCTGCTGGTCGCGGACGACCTCAAGGACCGGGCCCGCTATCTCAATATTCGCAACACCCTGCGGGCCCTGCTCGACTACGGTGCGATCCCGATCATCAACGAAAACGACACCGTGAGCGTCGAGGAACTGCGAACCTCCTTCGGCGACAACGACCGCCTTGCGGCGCTCGTGGCCACGCTGCTGGGGGCCCCGCTGCTCGTGCTTCTTTCCGACGTTGAGGGGCTTTTCGATCGCCATCCGTCCGATCCGAACGCGACGCGGCTGTTCACCGTGCCGCGGATCGACGCCAGCGTGGCGGCGCTCGCCTGCGACCGCGCCAGTGGTCTGTCCAAGGGGGGCATGGCGAGCAAAATCACGGCGGCGGGAATCGTCACCGAGGCCGGTGGACACTGCATCATCGCGTCGGGCCGTGACGATCATGTGCTCGAGCATATTTGCCGCGGCGACACGGCGGGCACGCTCTTCGTCGGCCGTGAAACGGCGATGCCCGCCTGGAAGCGGTGGCTGGGCTGGTCGGCGGAAGCCCGGGGCAGGGTCATCGTCGACGCCGGAGCCCGGGAGGCGGTGGTCGCCAAGGGCCGCAGCCTGCTCGCTGCCGGCATCACCGCGATCGAGGGAACGTTTGCAACCGGTGACGTCGTCTCGCTTGCCACCGCCGACGGCCAGGTGTTTGCCCGCGGGCTCGTGAATTACTCCCTCGACGAACTGCGGCGGATCGCGGGGCTCAAAACTGAACGGATCGCCGCCGTACTCGGATACTGCCCCTACGAGGAAGTGGTGCATCGGGATAACCTGGCTGTGATCAGTCGGGAAAGCCGAAACCAACCGTCCCCGGACAACGCCGCTGCCACGCCACGGTAGGACGACGACCTGATCGGACCGCCGACCTGATTCGGACCCAAGCATGCTCCCGGAAATCCTCCTCGTATTCGCCCTGATTCTCGCCAACGGGTTCTTCTCTGGAGCCGAGATGGCGATCGTAGCCAGCCGCCGCGGCCGCCTCCGGCAACTGGCCGAAGGCGGTGACAAGGCTGCTCAGACAGCGCTCGAACTCGCATCAAGCCCCGACAAGTTCCTGCCCACCGTCCAGATCGGCATCACCCTGGTAGGCACGCTCGCCGCAGCCTACGGCGGCGACAGCCTGGTGAGCGATCTTGCCGAATGGATCGGCAGCAACGCGCCGCCGTCCGTCGGAGCCCTGGCCCGTCCGATCGCCCTGACGGTGTTCGTCGTGCTGCTGTCGTTCGTCACCCTTCTCTTCGGCGAACTGGTGCCCAAGCGGCTGGCACTGCGGCGTGCGGAAGACTTTGCCCGGCTCGCAGCCCCGGCCATGAAGACCTTTGCGCAGATCACCAAGCCGCTGGTCTGGCTGATGGGAGTCTCCACGTCGGCGGTGCTCGCCCTGCTGGGCGCCCACAAGCAGGAGGGGCCGACCGTCTCCGTGGACGACATCGAACATCTGCTGGAGGCCGGCCGCGCCGAGGGGGTGCTGGAGGCCGTCGAGCAGGCGGTGGCAACCGAGGCGCTCCGACTCGGCGAGCGAACGGTCCGCGACATCATGCGGCCGCGGATCGACCTCGATGCCCTCGACATCGAGACGCCTCCCGGCGAGGTGCTCGGGGCGATCGCCATGGCCGGTTATTCGCGGCTGCCCGTCTACGAGGGATCGCTCGACCACATCCTCGGCTATGTGTCGCTCAAAGACGTGCTCCGACACAACTGGATGGGCTGGCCAATCGAACTCCGCAGGATCATGCACCGCGCCCTGTTCGTGCCGGAGACGATGCCGCTCGACAGGCTGCTCGAACTCTTCCAAAAGGAAAAGAACCAGCTTGCCATCGTGCTCGACGAATACGGTGGCACCGAGGGACTCGTGACGCTCGAGGACGTGCTCGAGGAACTGGTTGGCGAGATCCACGACGAACACCGCCGGGAAACATCCGATTTCGTCGAGCGGGAGGATGGATCCTGGCTGGTCGACGGTGGTGCAGGCGTCGAGGACCTGGCCGACAGGCTCGGCATCAAGCTCGATGCCGTCCCGCGGGATTATTCGACCGTTTCGGGAATCGTCCTCGCCGAACTGGAGCGAATCCCCGCGACGGGCGACACGCTGCGGTGGCATGGCCTTGTGATCGAAGTGGTCGACATGGACGGCCGTCGCATCGACAAACTGCTGATCCGGAAGCAGTAATGCAGGAATGCAGGAATGCAGGAATGTCAGCGCGTAGCGTCGGGGACAGCAGTGACGAAACCGCAGTGCCGGGCACAGTGCCAACCGCCGCTACCAACGGACCAAGGTCACGGTTGGCCCGCAGCCCCGAGGATCTCCTGCAGCGGGAACGATTTGGGGAACGGCTCATCGAGTTGTTCGAGCAGCTTCCGATACCGGTCGACATACTCATTGAGATCGTCCTTCACGATCTGATCCTGACGGAGCGTGGTCGAGGCGTCGAGCACTTCCCGCCAGGCGGCAAACGCCTCCTCATAGGCCTGTTTGGCCGTCTGGAGCCGGGCGTTCTCAAACTCCCGCTCCGCACGCCACATCGCTTCCCGGGCCTTGAGGGCCGGCTCGGTGACCTCGGCCTCACAGGTGGCCCGCCACACGTCGAAGTTGACGATCTCCCGATAGCGGCTGATGATTTCGGCGGTCTCGTTCGCCTCCATGTACTCCTTCAGAAGTTCCTTCGCCCTGGCCCGCACGTCAGCCGGTGACTCCCGCACGACCATGGCCCAGTCGACTGCCGTGAGTTCCGCGGCGGCCCTGGCCTCGGCCTGTTGGGCATCGGTGCGTTCCAGCGGAGACATGGCGGCGGCCTCCTTCTGTCCAGCCGTCAGCGAGGCCCGCTTCGCCTCCTCCAGAGCCTTGAAACGGCCCGGCAGCAGTTGCTCCAGTTCGGCGGCCACCCGTTCGGCACGGGCCAGTTCCGCCTCGCGCATGCCGAGCCGGATCGGCACATCCCACGTCGTCGGAATCTCGCGAACGGAAAACCGCCGCATCTCGTCGCCGGCGAGTTTCCAACCATCGCGGGCGGCGGCCCCAAACGTGCCGTCATCCTCGAGTGCCCGGGCGTAGTTGACGGCGGTCATCATCGGCTCGCTGTGGTAGATGAGGGCCGTGGTCTTGAGAGGGGCTCCGGCATCGGCGATCTGCTGGCCGGCCAGATACTTTTCACGGGCGACCAACCAGTTGTCCCGCTCGGGCAGGGTTCGCCCCGGCCGATCGCGCTCGTGGAAGTCATCGTCCGCCTTGAACAGCCGGCGATACTGCTTCTTCTCGTCGGCCTTGCCGATCTTCTGGCCGATGAACCATCCCATGCGGCCCAGGAGGCGGGGTTCCTTGAGGTTGTATGAGATCCCCTGGCGGAGGAACTCAATTCCCTTCATCACCCAGGCGTAGCGGTCGTGGTAGTCATCGAACTCGACCGAAATGTTGTACGAGAGATTGTGAGCCTGGAAGTCCCAGACCGAATAGAAGTTTGGCTGCAGTTTGGTCATCTGCTCGAGAACGGCCGACAGGTTCGTCCAGTCTTCCACCTTCTTGTAGTGATTGGCCCGATCCCAGAGGAGCGTCACGGCCACGTTCTTCAGTCCCAGTGTCGCCAGCCGCATTGCCTCGCTCGTGGGATCCACTTCGCCGAGATTGGCCTGCGACAGTCCGAACTGCTCCCGAAGCCTGGCGAGCTTGCCCCCCTTGCTCGCCGAATCGGCCGGCTGGCTCAGGGCGGAGAGCGGCACCAGCAGCACGGCGATTCCCACCAGCGCCAGAAGCGTGCCCGGCCGCAGGCCGAGCCAGGAGGCCGCCGGCTTGCGGCGGCCGACGGATGATTCGTGCGTCGACGATGACGGGGTCATGATGCCACCTCGCGAGCCTTGAGACACAACGCGCCGGCAATGAAGAAGGCCAGCGTATACCCGAGCGTTTCCATGCCGTGTTCGGCCACCAGATCGAGGGGAATGTCGAAACCACCGGCCACGAAATCACTCGTTCCCAGGGAATTGAGCGACGGGAAGATGCCGGCCAACAGCCGCATCGGCGCGAGCAGGAAGGTATCGACAGTCTTCATGATCTGTACGGCCGGCGAGGGCGTCAGTTCGAGCGTGATGCTCGTCTGCGTCACAATTCGGTAGAGCGACTCGATCGGGCCACCTCCCGGAACGATCGAGGAGTCGCCCGTGACCTGGCTCTCGAACAGCCGCTGGATGAACTCACGGAACTGACCGATCAGCACAACGGACAGCGTGGCGAACAGGGCCAGCGGGCCGCCCAGGAACGTGCTGAACATGACCCCCATCGCGGTCACCAGCATCATCGAGAACAGAATTCCAAGGCAGCTCTTGGCGTAGTTGAAGGCAAACGATCCGTCACCCGCCCGGAGGTAGAAATCGGCCTGGGCAACGCCGTAATACTGCGCGGGCTCGAGGCACTGCAGGATCACCTCGACCTGCCCGTCCGCCACGATGTCCTGAAACAGGTCGATCTGACGGGTACCGCCGTCGGTGGACGTGGAGGCCAACTTCCGCGAAATCAACAGGGAATCGATCGTGAATTCGCGGGCCGTGAAATAAAACGGGTCGCTCTGGAGTCCGCTGGCGGGATTGCGAACCCGCACGCTGCCCTTGATTCCCTTTTCAATCACACCCTTGTAGGTGCGAAACACCCGCACGATCATCTCGAGCGGGAGGCCGTCGGCGTAGTCCCGTTCCGAGACGCCATCGAATTTCCAGATCGCAGCTGCCAGGCTGCCGCCCTCGATGAACTGACGGTAGGACCATTCCGAACCGACACTAATGCCCTTCGTGCTGGGCCGCCCCTCCCGATCCAGAAATCGCAGCGTGCCTCGCAGCGGCCGGCGGGCCTCCAGCAGTCCTTCGGCAGAGCCGACGGCATACCCTGCATCGGTTTTGCGAACGGCGTGACGGTGCCCCTGCACGTTGTCTGTCCAACCGTTGCCGGCGGCGTCGAGATCGAATCGGTGGCGGTGGCCACGTTCGAGGCTCGACCTTCCCTCATACCCGGTGACAGCCCCGCCCACATCCCGGACCTCCGCAACGTCGTCCGCAGTCACACCATGGCCATGGCTGACGCTCCGTACGACGAACCCCCAGCCGATCAGCCCCATGATCGCCAACAGGACCGCGCCCACGATCGAAAAGCCAAGAATCCGACCCAACACGATCTCGCCGGTGCGGACGGGCTTCGTGGTCACCGTTTGAATCGCTTTGGCCTTGATGTCGGCCGGCAGGCTGAATACCGACAACACGAGCGTTACGAGACAGACCAGCAGGTTGGTGGCTCCCAGAATGAAGCCCAGATAGAGTTTTCCCGGATTGACGCTTTTCGGATCGAGGAACCATCCCGCAAACAACACGATCAGCAGAAAAAGGGCGAGGGCCACGAGCACGTTCCGCCGCAGCGATTCCTGAATGGCCAGCCGCGCCAGGGCCCAGATCCGTCGCGGGGACATGCCGGCGAGATCGGCCACGCCCGTCAGCACACCCCGATAGACGCGGTCGCCTGCGGCCAGCGGTCCGTACAGCACGGATTGCGCGAGCCACGCCAGAGCGGCGGCAAAGACCGCTACGAGCCCGCTGGCAAACAGGTACCACAGAAACGCTGGTCCTATCCAGGTGGCAAACTTCGGGATTTCCTCTTCCAATACCATGGCTGCGGCTTATTCCTTCTGGTGCTGATCACCCTCGGCAGACGGCTGCCGGGCGCGGCGGCCCGGACGGGCCTGCGTGTCGCGAACAACGTCGAGGAACAGATCCTCCAGCGTGGTCCGGGGATTGCCGATTTCAACGTCCGATCGGCCGTGCTTCGCCAGCACAGCCCGGATCTCTTCCCGGGCCTCGGCCGACAGCCCCTTTGCGCGGATCTGCGTCACGTCGGTGACCCGCAACAGGTCTTCGACGCGACCGAGTTCCTTCAGTTCGCCCTGGTGCAAGACGGCGATCCGATCGCACACGTCCTCCACGTCGGCGAGCAGATGGGAGCAGAGGATCACCGTCTTACCACGTTGCTTGAGGTCGATGATGAGGTCTTTCATTTCGCGGGTCCCGATCGGATCGAGGCCGCTCGTGGGTTCATCGAGCAGCACGAGTTCTGGATCGTTGATGAGTGCCTGCGCGACGCCGATGCGGCGAGTCATGCCCTTGGAGTATTCGCGAAGTTGCCGCTTCTTGTCACGGCTCAATCCCACCATTTCGATGAGCGCATCGGCCCGCCTCTTCCGCTCATCCGGCGGCATATCGAAGAGCCGTCCGTAGAAGTCGAGCGTCTCCTCGGCGTCGAGAAACTTGTAGAGATACGACTCCTCGGGGAGGTAGCCGATCCGTTCGTTCTTCGACACGTCGGTCGCGTCCTTGCCGAAGACCAGCGCCTCCCCCGAGGTCGGGAAGACGAGGCCGAGCAGCAGTTTCATGGTCGTTGTCTTGCCGGAGCCGTTGGGGCCCAGCAGACCGAAAATCTCCCCCCGACGAATCTCGAGATCGAGCGGCTTGAGCGCCACCTTCTTGCTGCGGCCCCAGAAGTCGCGATAGGTCTTGGAGAGATTTCTCGCCTCGACGATGACGTCGCTCTCGCCGCGATGTGCCGATGCAGCGCCTGCTGACGTGACTGCGTTCATAGCTTGAACTGGCTCCTTGCTCCGACACTGTTGATTGACAAATCCCAACCCCATGCAGGCCTCGTCCGACCGACACCCGTTTTAGCGAGTCCTGAAAAACAATGTAGGGGGGCAACGCAGTGGGCGGTGGAAATGCCGTAGTCTCCCATACGCTCCGCACGCGGTCGAGTTCGCGGCGAGGGCAGCCCGCGAACAGATCCAGCCATCCCGACAGCGCCGCCGTGTTGACACCATGCAGACAAGACCTACAATTTCTCTGGAAAGATGAGACTGAGTCTCAATGTCATCGCGGCTCGGCGTTTGTCGCTGGAAACATCAACACTCTGCTCGATTTGAAGGGTTTTCCTGTGAATGCGAACTGTTGCAGCAGCGACCGCAAAACCTGCCCGGGCATGCGGGCTACGCCCCCAGCATTCTTGCGGACTAATCCCCGAGCACGCTTGCGAGCTACTGCTGTCAGGGCAGCGTTTACGCTCGTCGAACTTCTTGTCGTGATCGCAATCATCGGCACACTCGTGGGCCTGCTGCTGCCGGCCGTGCAGTCGGCCCGGGAGGCGGCCCGTCGGTCTTCCTGCCAGAACAACCTGAGACAACTCGGTATCGCCATCCACAACTATGAAAATGCTACTCAGTGCTTTCCGCCGTCCGGGCAGGCGGTTGCCGCAACTGGAAAAGCCCCCTGGTCAGGACAATCCCTGCTCTTGCCCTATGTCGAGGGCGACACGCTTTTTAAAAAGATTGACTTTGCAAAATCCTACGACGATCCCGTGAACACCGCCGTGCTCCCTCCAAAAGGCGTGGCGCCAATGCGGATCGACCTACTCGTTTGCCCCAGCGATCCAGGTATCAAGCCACGGCTGGATGGAAGCGGAATCGCCACGCATTATCCCCTGTGCTATGGCCTCTGCACCGGCATCTACAAGGTTTACGACCCGGCCACGAAAACCGACGGAGGCACCGCCTTCGCGCCGTTCACAAAGCTCCGGCCCAATGCGTTTACAGACGGGCTGAGCAAGACGTTAGCCATGTCGGAGGTGAAGGCGTTCAACCCCAGATCGCAGGACATTCCAGGCCTGACCGACACTCCACCGGCAACAGCCGCAGCGGCGGGCGGCCTGGTCGATGCCAGCAACTTCGCCGAGACGGGCCACACGGAGTGGGTCTGCGGACGAGTGCTTCATGGGGGATTCACGACAACGTTCCCCCCGAATACCTTCGTTCCCTACACGCACTCAGACAACCGTCAGTATGATGTCGACATCTGCAGTAACCGCGAAGGGGCTACGCCATCGGCCCCCACCCACGCCGCAGTCACGTCCCGAAGCCATCATTCAGGACTGGTTTCAACCAGTTTCATGGACGGCAGTGTGCGGTCGGTTTCCAATGATATCGTCGGTGACGTCTGGCGGGCACTTTCAACCCGGGCCGGGGGGGAAAGCATAACGGGCGACTATTGAGCCAGCCCGCCGTACGACGCTGAAGAAGAAGCGGTCGACCCTGTCGGTTGCCGGCGGAGCGTTTCCCGCGTCGCAATCTCCACGACGCGATGCGCCGCGACCAACTCCGCCTGGGAAAAGTAGGGCTCGTCCGGCACGCCACCGGCGTGGTCGATCTTTTCGGCCGCCAGTTTCTCCCAGGTGATTCCGCTCGAGATGTGCCAGGCCGCCGCCTGGGCAACCTTCTGCGAGAGTTCGCCTCGGCCAAGGCTCTCGAGCACCATGGCGAGTTTCGGATCGCTGGAAAACGCATCGGCCCTGCCAAGCTTGTAGGGCATCCGACTCGTGGGCTCGTGCTTGCCATACTCGAGACAGACCGTCGGCACGCGAAAGACTCTGGACCGCTCAGCCGGAATGGAAAAAGCACCGCCGCCGGCTCCCCCCATGCCGCCGCCGCCCATGCCGTTCATGCCCTGACCACCGAGACCTCCTCCGGTGGCCTGCGCACCGCCACCGATGCCACCGGCACCAAAGCCCGCCTGACCACCTCCACCCATGCCACCCATGCCGCCCATGCCCATCTGGGCGAGAACGGGGACGCCGGCAAAGGCGGCCGGAAGCCGCAGCGTGAGCGGACGCCGCGTCCGGTTTGTCACGATGATCTGCGCGGATTTCGCGTTATTTGGAATGTATCTGAGGCTCACGAGCTGCTGTTCCTCGGCCTCGAACAGATCGGGCACTCCCGAAGCCGACGCATTCGCCGACGTATTTGCGGAAGCGGAGCCGGTCGGCTCTGCCGCGACCGCAGGTCTGACCGCCAGAAGAATCAAAGCACCTGCGAGCAAGCAGCCTGCAAGCAAGAAGGCTGGAACAGATTTGGCAACGCTCGACATGACTGCCTCATGAAACCAGAGGGGAGGATTTGGGGAGCAACAAAAAAACCGCTGCTGTCAACGGTCTTCACAACCTGCCGCGACCACGAAGAACAGCAGACCGCCAAACCCAGTATGCACTCCGGATTCCAGCATGTCCTCCGAATCCAGGCATGATTTCGGGATTCTGCCGTGAAAAACACGGCTCCGACCGGCCCGCCCACCGTTGTCGCGACGGTTGCATCGGATGTGAGGGTTAGAAGGCCTGACAGAGCCCTGCCCAGGCTGTGAAGTCCGCGAGCCAGCCCACTCCCCTGAAGGGGCGCTGCGGGCCAAAGAGCAGAGCAGCGGAAGGATCAGCGTTTCGAGAACTGCGTGCCACGGCGGGCACCACGAAGGCCGTACTTCTTGCGTTCCTTCATGCGGCCGTCGCGGGTGAGCATTCCGCTATGACGAAGTTGCTCGTCGAGTTCGGTATCAAACACCTTGAGCGCCCTCGCAATACCCAGCCGGCAGGCTCCCGCCTGACCGGACGCGCCGCCTCCGTCGACCCGAATGTCGACATTCACCGAGGTCGCCTTGCCCATCTGCTCGAGAGCCCCGGAAACCAGCACCCGATCCTTGATCGATGGAAAATAGGCTTCGATAGCCCGACCGTTGACAGTCACCGCACCGGATCCAGCACGGAGACGCACGCGGGCCACGGCCGTTTTACGACGGCCAGTGGCAATCACGTTGTTGGCGGAACCGCTTTTCTTGCTTGTTTCACTCTTGCTTGTTTCAACGGCCATCATATTCCTCGATTCGATCCTGATCTGATCCGGGAGTGGACTGTTTTACCGGCTTGTATCTTTACCGGCTTGTATCTTGGATTGGATTTTCTATCGGTTTGGCTTGTACGGGCTTTGCTTCGGCGAGCCGCTCAGTTTGTAACAGCTACCAAGTATGAAGCTCCGGCCTTACGACTTGACTCCGAGCTTCATCTCGACTGGTTCCTGAGCCTGATGCGGATGCTCCGAACCGGCATACACTTTCAGTTTGTCGAGCATGACCCTGCCCAGCCGCGACTTGGGAAGCATGCGACGCACGGCCTCCTCAATGATCAGTTCCGGTCGCCGGTCGCGACGGTGCTCGGCAGTTTCGGACCTCAGCCCCTGATAGCCTGTGTACCAGCGGTAGAGTTTCTGCTGCCACTTCTTTCCCGTGAACTGAACTTTTTCAGCATTGATCACCACGACGTAGTCGCCGGTGTCAACATGGGGTGTGTAGATCGGGCGATGCTTGCCCATCAGCACCATGGCGATGTCGGTCGACAGGCGGCCGACCACCTTGTCGCTGGCATCCACAAGCCACCAACGCTGTTCCACCTCACCGACCTTGGCCATGTACGTCTTCATCGAATGGTTCCGCTGTATCCGTTCTCGAAGGTCTTTTTCGGCTAACTTTTCGGTGAGCAAGTCTTTTCGAGTGTTTTCGGCCCTAGGAGCCGACACCGAAAACGCCGTATTTCAGAGCCCCGGAGATTATCAGCCTCCGGTAGGGGCAGCAAGGGGGGCCCCATTGTTTTTGTCCTGCTTGTTCTGATCGTTCTCCCAGCCGGAGTTGCCAGCCTCCTGGGTTCCATCCACACTAGCGGCCGCCACACGAGAAAACCCCCGTGGCACAGCTCTTGCAACGGCCGGTCGGGAGACGAGCATCCCGGCGGCCGACCCCTCACCCCGATGTGGCCCCCCACTATGAAGGTTTCCGTTCTGAAAGAGACTTTCCCGGGGGAACGCCGCGTGGCGCTCGTCCCTGCCGCCATCGGCCCGCTGCTTAAGGCAGGGCTGGAGGTCGCCGTGGAATCGAACGCGGGCATCGCCGCCGGCAACTCCGACGACGCCTACCGTGCGGCCGGGGCGAGTATCGTTTCCCGGGAAGAGGCCTTAACCGCCGACTGCCTGCTGACCGTCCGAACCTGCGGAGCGAATGCCTCCGGCTGGCCGGCCGACTGCCAGCGACTGCGACCGGGCGTGATTCTCATCGGCATGTGCGATCCGCTCTCGTCTGCCGAGTCCAGCCTGGAGGCGGCCGACCGCGGCGCGACGGTATTTGCCCTGGAACTGGTGCCGCGGACCACGCGAGCCCAGAGCATGGACGTGCTCTCCAGCCAAGCCAACATCGCCGGCTACCGTGCCGTGCTCCTGGCAGCCAGCACCCTGCCCCGCATCTTCCCGATGATGACCACGGCCGCAGGCACGGTCACCCCGGCCAAGGTGCTCGTTCTGGGTGCCGGTGTTGCCGGACTGCAGGCCATCGCCACGGCCAAGCGACTCGGCGCTCAGGTGAGCGGCTACGACGTCCGCCCCGCCGTCAAGGAACAAGTCCAGAGCCTGGGCGCCAAATTTGTCGAACTTGCCATGGAAACCGGCTCAAGCGAAGCGGCCGGCGGATACGCCAAGGCGATGGACGAGGATTTCTATGTGCGGCAAAGGGCGCTGCTTGGCAAGGTCGTGGCCGAGAGCGACGTCGTCATCTGCACGGCGCTCATTCCCGGGCAGAAGGCGCCGGTGCTTGTCACGCATGAGATGGTGGCCCGTATGAAACCGGGCAGCGTGATCGTCGACATGGCGGCCGAGCGGGGGGGCAACTGCGAAGGCTCCCTCCCCGATGAGACCGTGATCGTTGACGGGGTCACGATCCTCGGCCCGACGAATCTGCCCGCTGAAGTGCCGTTTCACACCAGCCAGCTCTATGCCAGGAATATCTCCACCTTTCTTCTGCACCTCTTGAAGCTCGGGCTGCCTGCCGTGTCGCTCGACGACGACATCTGCCGCGAAACGCTCGTCGCCCGCGGCGGCCAGCTGGTCCATCCAAAGGTCCGCGAGCGGGCGGGCCTCGCACCGCTCGAGAGCCTCGCCACCGATTCACGCCCTGCCTCTTGAACGCATTCCTCTGCCGGAAACAACCTCATGCTCCTGTTTGCATTGCCGATGTTGCTCGCCGTGGAGTCGGAGGCAGTCCTCGCGGCCGGTGATGATCCGGCCTCCAGATTCATCCGGATGCTCACCGTTTTCCTGCTGGCGATGTGGGTCGGCTTCGAGGTGATCACCAAGGTGCCGCAGCGGCTCCACACGCCGCTCACCAGCGGTTCCAATGCCATCTCGGGCATCACCGCGGTGGGGGCGATCGTCGTCGCAGGCGCGATGGCTACCCGGTTCGGCTCGCTGCTTGGCCTGCTCGCGTTGATCCTCGCCATGATCAACGT
>JBIIFB010000052.1:0-20279 GCA_044237545.1 Pirellulales bacterium | reverse complement strand
GCCAAGGGGCCCCACGACCACAGGGGCGTAGCTCAACTGGCAGAGCGCTGGTCTCCAAAACCAGAGGTTGCGAGTTCGATTCCCGCCGCCCCTGCAGTTGGTAGGGCCTCGGTACGAACTGCAGTACCGGGCCTGGTTGATGCTGGGCAGTGTGAAGTGGCCGAAGAGTCGAACACGCGATGGACCGCGTTCGCGCTTCAGCACAATCAGGAATCAGGCTCAGGAATCAAGTACACAGGATTCAAGCACACAGGGATGTCAGGAATAATGGCCGGAACACAACACAATCAATCCGTCAGCGGCACGCTCTGGGGGGATCTCCTGAGTTTTGGCCTCTACAAGCGGAACCAGGGGAAAGTGACTCGGCAGGTGACATTCGCCGTGCTGGCGCTCACTCTCGTCATAGGAGTCTGGCGGTTGGCCCAACTCCTGCCGATCTGGTTTGCAGGCCTCGGGGAATCGACTCTAGGGACGACTCTGGGGACGATTGGTGGATCCGCACCGGACTCCGCTTTCACGCCCGGCCTGCCCGACATGGGTGTGATGCGATTTCTTGTTCCGGGCGTCCTCTTGGCAGCCGGCCTCTGGTTCCTATTTCGTCTGGTGAACTACCCTCCTTTTGCCGATTTCCTCATCGCCGTGGAAACGGAGATGACCAAGGTTTCCTGGCCCTCTGTCGACGAGGTTGTCCGCAGCTCGGCAGTCGTTATCTTTTTGATCTTTGCGCTCGCGGCGATTCTTGCTGCGTACGATCTCTTTTGGTGGTTTGTCCTCCGAGCCATCCAGGGCCAACGTTGAATCCCGAAGGCATTCCGAAGCTCATGAACCTCCCGAACGAACCACACAACGCGACTCATTCCTCAGAAGCGGCCGCTCCCGACGCCGGCAGCA
Source organism: Pirellulales bacterium (assembly GCA_044237545.1). Lineage (GTDB taxonomy): Bacteria > Planctomycetota > Planctomycetia > Pirellulales > UBA1268 > CAMCQY01. The sequence continues at coordinate 19,388 of JBIIFB010000052.1, read as the reverse complement.
GCCTGCCTGCAGGCGCCGACCTCCATGCTGCGGTGGCTGGCGAGCATGCTGAGCATGCTCATCCTGCTGCCGCGGATCAGGCTTTGATGCAAGAGGAGGAGGACGACGGCACGCCGGCCGAACTCGCCGATCCTTTTTCAGGGAGCGAAGATGCCAAGCCAATTTCCATGTCTGGAGAGGCTGCCGAACAGATCGCCGCCGGCGACCGTCAGTGGTACATCCTCAAGGTGCAGAGCAACCGTGAGGATTCCATCCGCGAAACGCTGATGCGTCGAATTCAGATGCAGGGTCTCGATAAATACTTCGGCGATGTCGTGGTGCCAAAGGAGCAGGTCACCGAGTTCAAGGGGGGGAAAAAGCGGGTCGTCTGGAAAAAGCTCTATCCGGGATACATCCTGGTGAACATGCTGCTCAATGACGACACGTGGTACCTCGTACGCGAGACGGGAGGCATCGGTGACTTCACCGGTTCAGCCGGCCGTCCGAGCCCCATGCTCCCGCAGGACGTCGCCAAACTCCTCAACAAGGCTGAGGTCAAGGCCGACGAAGCGCCGCGTCTCAAGATCGCCTTCAAGAAGGGCGATCGGGTCAAGATCAACGAGGGCACCTTCGAAAACTTCGAAGGCGAAGTGGAGCAGATCGACGAAGCCAACGGCCGGGTTACGGTGATGCTCAGCATCTTTGGGCGTTCCACGCCGGTAGACATCGAATACTGGCAGATCGAGTCGGTCTAGCGCATGATGGGCGGCGTCGAACGGGCAGGTGCCCGTCCACCCCGCAACGAACCGAACAACCGAAAACAGATTTTTTTACGCAGAGCGACCGGCGACCGCACACGCGGCGATGAAAGGGCAGGAAGATGGCGAAGCAGATGGTTGGACAGGCGAAGTTTCAGGTACCGGGCGGGCAGGCTACACCTGCCCCTCCAGTGGGCACATCGCTCGGCCGGTTCGGCATCAATCTGGGACAGTTTGTCTCGCAGTTCAACGACCGCACCCGTGAGGCGGCCGGCATGCCCATTCCGGTGGTCGTCACGATCTACAACGATCGCTCGTTTGAATTCGTCACCAAGAGCCCGCCTGCAGCCGCACTTCTGAAGAAGGCTGCGGGCCTTGCCAAGGGATCGGGCGTGCCGAACAAGAATAAGGTAGGCAAGGTCACCAAAGCCCAACTCGACGAGATCGTCCGCCTGAAGACCCCCGATCTCAATGCCCGCGACGGCGAGTATGCCCGTCGGATGATCGAAGGCACCGCCCGCAGCATGGGCATTACCGTCGAGGGTTGAGCGGGCCACTATTCTGTGTATCGTTTCTGTCTGTGTATTGTTGCCGCCTGATTGAGCCCGCGAATTCAATCTGTTTCCGTCCAGCCCGTTTCCCTGCAGTGGTTTTGCTGAGCTTCCCTTCTGACGTCCGTCAGACCTCCATCCAGTCACGTTCTCGTCACCTTCCAGGATTCCTGCCGTGTCTTTCTCCAAGCGCATGCGGGCGATGATCGCCCTGAAACCGAAGACCGACGACCCGATTCCGCTTGCCGATGCGGTGGGTGTGCTGAAGAGCTTCCCGCCAACGAAATTCGATCAGACCGTCGAGGTCCACATGCGGCTTGGAATCGATGCCAAGCAGGCGGATCAGATCATTCGCGGCTCGCTCGTCCTACCCCATGGTATCGGCAAGGCAAAACGCGTGGTGGTGTTTGCCAAGGGAAACCTCGCCGAAGACGCCAAGGCGGCTGGTGCGGAGGTTGTCGGTGGCGATGAACTCGCCAAGCGGATCAAGGAAGGCTGGACTGATTTTGATGTCTGCATTGCAGCCCCAGACATGATGGGTCTCGTTGGCCCGTTGGGAAAGGTGCTCGGCCCCCGCGGCCTGATGCCGAGCCCCCGCGCCGGCACCGTGACTGCAGACATTTCCAAGACGGTCAGTGAATACCGGGCTGGCAAGGTGGAATTTCGTAATGATCCAACAGGCATTGTTCATGCCGTTGTGGGCAAGGCGAGCTTCGATGCCGCCCAACTCGTCGCCAACATCAAGGCCTTCGTGGATCACATTCAGGCCATGCAGCCGTCGAGTGTTCGCGGTCAGTTCGTGAGAAGCGTGTCGATTTCAGCCACGATGACGCCAGGCATCATGGTTGCGGCATAACGGCCGAGTCATTTTGTCTTCCCACGTATCTTCCACACATATTCCGATAACCCTCCGGTAAGAGCGACTACGACATGAGCAAACTCGTCAAAGACATGCTGGTGGACGACCTCAAGAAAAAACTCGGCAGCGTCACTGACGCGGTCGTGGTCAGCCTCGGCAGGCTCAATGCCCAGAAAACGTCGCAGCTCCGCAACACCCTGCGAAAGAAAAAGATTCACCTGCAGATGGTGAAAAACAGCCTGGCCCGCCGGGCCACTCTCGAAACGCAGATCGCTCCTGCATTCTCAAAGACAGAGGGCATGCTGGCGATCGCCTGGGGCGGCGAGGATGTCGTCGATCTTGCCAAGGAACTCGACCGTCTGACCTCGCTCAAGGAATTCGAAGGGCTGGAGTGCCGCGGCGGAGCGCTGGACGGTGCCGGGCTCAATGCGGCCGACATCAAGCGAGTCGCCAAGTGGCCGACCCGCGCTGAACAACTCTCGATCCTGTCGGGGCAGATTTCCGGACTGGCATCCACCCTTTCCGGACAGATTCTGGCAATGGGCGGAACCCTTGCCGGTCAGATTTCCTCCCGGATCGAAGACCTGGAAAAGACCTCTGGCGACGAGGCTCCAGCCGCCTGAGTGGCAACCGCCGGGAAATTTCGTGGTGGTCTTCACTCCGGCGAAGTTCATGGTATGACATTGGGTTCCCCCTTGTCGGACATCTGGGCTACGAAAACGCCTCCAATCAATTCACATATCACCTGACCGGTCTTGGCAATCGACGGTCAATTTTTTCGAAGGGAAAGGATCTCGAGAGATGGCAACGGCTGAAGCAACGCGTGAATTCACGAAGGAAACTAAGGATCTTGGCGACAAGATCGTATCGCTGACCCTGAAGGCAGCGAAGGAACTCTCCGACTACCTCGATGAGGTCCATGGCATCAAGCCGGCCGCCGGCGGAGCAGTCATGATGGCCGCTCCTGGTGCTGGTGCTGGTGCTGCCGAAGCGGCAGTTGAGAAGACCGAGTTCGACGTTGTGCTGGACTCATTCGGCGACAACAAGATCGGCGTGATCAAGGTCGTTCGCGCAGCGACTGGTCTTGGCCTGAAAGAGGCCAAGGATCTGGTCGAAAGCGCTCCCGCCAAGGTCAAGGAAGGCATTTCCAAGGCCGATGCCGAGAAGATGAAGAAGGAACTCGAAGACTCGGGCGCCAAGGTTTCGATCAAGTAGAAACCGCAAAAACAAGCCGTTGGCAGGCGGAGGCTTGGTCTTCCGCCTGCCAATTGGTATAGTATTTGCACCCTTGCCCTCCCGCCCTTTCTCGTCTTGGCGTTTTCTCCTCTGTTTTTTCTTCTCTGTTTTGTCGGCACTGCTGCGTTTGATGGTGGCTGATCGTCGGCTCTTTCCGGACTATGCCCCGGGACAGTGCCTGCCCCGATCGGTTTGCGCTCTCAAACGCCGTTCATGCTCTGCCCCAAAGCAAAGCCAGCTCACGTCACGCTCACGAAGCCCCGCCCAGACTCCCCGCTTAGGAGCCCTTCTTCTATGGCCACTCGCGCCGTTCGCCGTCTCCAGCCCACCGAGGTCCGACACTTCGGCAGTCGCCGCGCAAGCCATCTGATTCCTGACCTGACTGAAATCCAGACGCGATTCTACGACGCGTTCCTTCAATATGACGTTGCGTCGAACAAGCGCAAGGATCACGGCATCGAGGGCGTGCTCCGCGAGATCTTCCCGATCGAGAGCTACGACAAGACGGTCAAGATCGAATATCTGAAGTACGAACTGGGGAAGCCCCGGTACGATCCAGACGAATGCCGCCAGTTGCGGATGACCTACGGCCGTCCTCTGCGAGTGACGCTGCGGCTCACCCGCGAGCAGCCGATCGAGGAAGAGGTCTACCTCGGCGACATTCCGATCATGCTCGGTGGTGGCGAGTTCATCATCAACGGGGCCGAGCGGGTCGTCGTCAGCCAGCTCCATCGCTCACCAGGCATCGACTTTGTCGCCGACACCGAGTCGAGTGACCGGAAGACATACAACTGCCGCATCATCCCGGAGCGTGGCAGCTGGATCGAGCTCAACGTTTCAAAGAAAGACACGCTTCAGGTTCGCATCGACCAGAGCGGCAAGTTTTCGGCCCTCACGCTTCTGCGGGCAATGGACCCGAAGTTCAGTCGTGATTCCGAAATTCTCAAGCTGTTCTACAAGACGTCGGTGGAGAAGGTTGCGGGAGCACGGAGCGTGCCCAAGCTCGAAGGACGGATTGCCGTCGATGACATCGTCTATCCCAAGGGGAGCGAGCGGGCCGGTGAGATCATCGTCGATGCCGGCTCCAAGATCTCGCACGACATGGCCGAACTGATCTGCACATCGGGCCTGACGGCTGTCGAAGTGATGCAGGAGCAGAAGGTGCCACTGCTCATGAACAGCATGAAGGAAGACTCCGACGAGTCGAAGAAGCGCACCGCCGTCGCCCCGAGCCACGAGGACGCCCTGGTCCGGATCTACCAGCGTCTCCGTCCTGGTAATCCACCGGCGCTCGACAAGGCCCGCACGCTTTTTGACGAAAAGTTCAAGGACACCAACCGCTACCGGCTTGGTCGCGTCGGTCGCTTCCGCATCAACCGGAAGCTGGGGCTCTCCGTGCCCGAAACCGAGATGACCCTCCGGCCTGACGATCTGATCGCAGCGATCAGGTACATGCTCCAACTCAGCGAGGGTGAGGGCGAGGTCGAGGTGGACGATATCGACCACCTGGGAAACCGCCGTCTCCGCACGATTGACGAACTCGCCAGCGATGAGCTTCGCAAAGGCTTTCTGAAACTCCGCCGCACGGTGCAGGAGCGGATGAGCCTCAAGGATGTCGCGGAAATGTCGCCGCGGACGCTCATCAATCCCAAGAGCATTTCGGCTGCCATTGAATACTTCTTCGGCCGCGGCGAACTCTCTCAAGTGGTCGACCAGACAAATCCCCTTTCGATGCTCACGCACGAACGGCGGCTCTCGGCACTCGGCCCGGGCGGTCTCAACCGAAAGCGGGCCGGCTTCGAGGTGCGAGACGTGCACATCTCGCACTACGGAAGAATCTGCCCGATCGAAACGCCCGAAGGTACGAACATCGGCCTGATCTCGAGTCTTGCTATCTACTCGGGTGTGGATTCCTACGGATTCCTCGTCACGCCATACCGCAAGGTTTTGAAATGCAAACTCACCGACGATGTCGTCTGGCTGCGAGCCGACGAGGAGCATGACGCTCACCTCGCTCCGGCCGATGCGACTGTCGTCGACGGCAAAATCATGGGCGAAACGATCATCGCCCGCTACCGGGGCGACTTCGTGCTGGTGGCAGCTGACTCCATTGAATACATCGACGTGGCGCCGAGCCAGATGGTGGGCGTGTCTGCCGGACTGATTCCGTTCCTCGAGCACGACGACGCCAATCGCGCGTTGATGGGCTCCAACATGCAACGCCAGGCTGTTCCGCTGCTGGTCACCGAGCCGCCCATCGTGGCCACGGGCATGGAGCGGGACGTCGCAGTCAATTCAGGACTAATTGTCCGCGCAGCCAAGAAGGGCACCGTCACCTACGTCGATGCCGAAAGCATCGAAGTCAGCCCCCCCGGTGGCGGTGCAGCCGACGCGTACAAGCTCAGGAAGTACGTCGGGCTCAACGAGAGGACCTGCCAAAACCAGAAGCCGATCGTGGCGCTCGGCCAAAAAGTCGACAAGGGTGAAGTGCTGGCCGACGGTGCCGCCACCTACAAGGGCGAACTCGCCCTTGGACGCAACGTGCTCGTGGGCTTCATGGCATGGGACGGCTTCAACTTCGAAGACGCCATCATCATCAGTGAGGAGCTGGTGGAAAACGATGTCTATACCTCGATTCACATCGAGGAATACGACATCGAGATCCGCGACACCAAACTGGGCCGCGAGGAATTCACGCGGGACATTCCCAACGTCGGCGAGCGTGCCCTGCACAATCTCGACGAGAGTGGGATCGTCAGGATCGGCACCTATGTGCGGCCGGGCGATATTCTGGTCGGAAAGGTCTCGCCGAAGAGCAAGACCGAACTGACGCCTGAAGAGAAACTGCTCCACGCCATCTTCGGACGTGCCGGCGAGGACGTGAAGAACGACTCGCTCGAGGTTCCTTCCGGCGTTGAAGGCATCGTGATCGCCGCAGAGAAGTTTTCTCGTCGGATGAGTCTCTCCGAAGAGGAGCGACGCGAGTTCGAGAAACAACTCAAGGAAGTTGAAAACATCGGCAACGCCCACGTGGCCGAGGTGTTCGCCGAACTGGTCACGGAGATTGAGAAGGTTCTGCAGAAGCCGCTCACCGCAGCCGACGGCAGTCCTTTGGTGCGGAATCAAGACCACAAGGCCGTGTCGGAACGGGCGGCGGCCTTCAAGCTCGAAGATCTCGACATTCGCTCGCCCCAGCGGAAGACAGATATCGAGAAACTCTTCAAGACCCTATGGCCGGCCGTTGACGCGGCGATCGACGCCCGTGACCGGCGGCTCAACAGCATGAAGCGGGGCGATGAGTTGCGTCCGGGCGTGCTCCAGATGGTGAAGGTATACGTTGCCGCTCGTCGGGTGATCTCCGTTGGCGACAAAATGGCTGGCCGTCACGGCAACAAGGGCGTGATTGCCAAGATTCTGCCGAAAGAGGACATGCCATTTCTGGCCGACGGGACGCCGGTTCAGATCCTGCTCAACCCGCTCGGCGTGCCGAGCCGCATGAATGTCGGCCAGATTCTGGAAACCCACCTCGGCTGGGCTGGGATGAAACTCGGCTTCCAGGCGATCACGCCTGTGTTTGACGGGGCGAGTGAGGAAGAGATCAACGACTTGCTGGTCGATGCGGGGCTACCTCGCCATGGCAAGGCGCAACTGCATGACGGTCGCACCGGCGAAAGGCTCGAACAGGAGACGACCGTCGGCTACATCTACATGCTGAAACTGCATCATCTTGTCGACGACAAGGTTCATGCCCGATCCACTGGCCCATACTCCCTCATCACCCAACAACCGTTGGGCGGAAAGGCGCGGTTTGGCGGTCAGCGTTTCGGCGAGATGGAAGTCTGGGCACTGGAGGCCTATGGGGCCGCCTACATCCTCCAGGAACTACTCACCGTCAAGAGCGACGATGTCGAGGGCCGCACCAAGATCTACGAGAGCATGGTGAAGGGCGAAAACACGCTCGAGGCCGGCACCCCCGCCAGCTTCGACGTGCTGACCAACGAAATTCGGGGCCTGGCACTCAACATGCAACTGGAAAAACGACGGGTGTAAGTTGTTGATGGGAGCGGCCCGCCCGGGGCGTTAGGAGTTTGATTGCCAGGGCCTCAGAGCCCCCCGTGATTACGAACTTCTGCCAATCCCGAGCCTTCCCTATTCCCAAGCCTTCCCTATTTCTGTCCCGATTCCTGATTCCTGCACGACCAAGCGAACAGACTGCGTTTTCACCAGAGGAGCATCCACGTGAGCATCGGCGAATCTACTTACGATCGCGTCAACGACTACTCGGCCGTGAAAATCAGCCTGGCCCGTCCGCATGACATTCGCAGCTGGTCCTTTGGCGAGGTCAAGAAGCCCGAGACGATCAACTACCGCACCTACCGCCCCGAAAAAGACGGGCTGATGTGCGAGAAGATTTTCGGACCTGAAAAGGACTGGGAGTGTTCCTGCGGCAAGTACCGCGGCATGAAATACAAGGGCATGATCTGCGACCGCTGTGGCGTGAAGGTGACGCACAGCCGCGTCCGTCGCAAGCGGATGGGCCACATCGAACTGGCCGCCCCGGTGGTTCACATCTGGTTCTTCAAGGCGATGCCCAGCCGCTTGGGCGCCTTGCTCGACATGAAGACCTCCAGCCTGGAGAAGGTGATCTACTTCCAGGATTACGTGGTTCTCGACCCCAAAGACACGCCGCTGAAGAAGCAGCAATTGCTGACCGAGGAGGAGTTCCGCGAGGCCCGCGCCACGTACGGAGACGGCGCCTTCGAGGCTGAGATGGGAGCCGAGGCCGTTCGCAAACTGCTTTTGTCGCTCGATCTCGTCACGCTTTCAAAAGACCTTCGCGTCGAACTGGCGACGACCAACAGCAAGCAGAAAAAGAAGGATCTCGTCAATCGCCTCAAGATTGTCGAGGCGATCCGCGACAGTGAGAACAAGCCCGAATGGATCGTGCTCGACGTGATCCCGGTGATTCCGCCGGATCTTCGGCCGTTGGTCATGCTCGACTCCGGCAACTTTGCCACGAGCGATCTCAACGACCTCTACCGCCGGATCATCAACCGCAACAACCGGCTCAAGAAGCTCGTCGACCTCAATGCCCCGGAGGTGATCATCCGCAATGAAAAGCGGATGCTCCAGCAGTCGGTCGACGCCCTCTTCGACAACAATCGCTGCAAGCGGCCCGTGCTGGCATCCAGCAACCGTCCGCTGAAGAGCCTTACGGACATGATCAAGGGAAAGCAGGGTCGGTTTCGTGAAAACCTGCTCGGCAAGCGGGTTGACTACTCGGCACGCAGCGTGATCGTGGTCGGACCGCATCTCCGGCTCCACCAGTGCGGGCTGCCGAAGAAAATCGCTCTGGAACTCTACCAACCGTTCATCATCCGGCGTCTCAAGGAACTCGGCCATGCCGATACCATCAAGAGCGCCAAGAAGATGCTCGAGCGGAAGGACGCCGAGGTGTGGGACATCCTCGAGGAAGTCATCCGCAACCATCCGGTGCTTCTGAATCGCGCCCCCACGCTCCACCGCATGGGCATTCAGGCGTTCGAGCCGATGCTCGTCGAGGGCAACGCCATCAAGCTTCACCCGCTGGTCTGCAAGGGCTTCAACGCCGACTTTGACGGCGACCAGATGGCGGTACATCTGCCACTCTCCATCGAAGCGCAGGTGGAAGCCCACACGTTGATGCTGTCGACCAACAACATCTTTAGCCCAGCCAACGGGGCGCCGATCATCAGCCCATCCCAGGACGTGGTGATGGGTTGTTACTACCTCACGATGCTTCTCCCGGGCCGCAAGGGAGAGGGGATGATCTTCAAGAACTTCGAGGAGGTGGAACTGGCCCACTCGCTCGGTAAGGTCGACACGCATGCCAAGATTCGGGTCAAGCTTCCGATCGGCCGCCGCCTGAAGACTGATGTCGAGGCGCTCGGCAAGCCCGGTGCCCTGATCGAGACGACCGTCGGCCGCGTGCTGTTCAATTCGACCCTGCCCGCAGGAATGCTCTTCTACAACATTCCGATGCGGTCAAGCGAGTTGGCCCGCGTGATTTCCGATTGCTACCAGGCACTTGGGCGTCGCAAGACGATCGACCTCCTCGACGACATGAATCGTGTCGGCTTCAGCTGGAGCACGAAGAGCGGCCTGTCCTTCGCCACCGACGACCTGATCACGCCCGGAAACAAGGGCCGCATCATCGGGTCGGCGGAGAAGGAAGTCATGAAGATCATGAAGCTCTATCAGCGTGGCGTGATCACCGACGGCGAGCGGTACAACCAGGTGCTCGATGCCTGGACCCATGCCCGCGAACAGATCACGAAGGAGATGATGGATGAACTCGAGCAGGACACAGACGCCCGCGACACACGTCGTGCCGGCTATGTGAATCCGATCTTCCTGATGGCACATTCCGGTGCCCGAGGCGGTGTGGAGCAGATCCGGCAACTCGCCGGCATGCGTGGCCTGATGGCGAAGCCGTCGGGCAAGATCATCGAGACGCCCATCAAGGCGAATTTCCGTGAAGGTCTGACGGTGCTCGAATACTTCAGCTCCACTCACGGTGCACGCAAGGGCTTGGCCGACACCGCCCTCAAGACGGCCGACTCCGGATACCTTACCCGCAAGCTGGCCGACGTTGCCCAGAACGTCGTGGTCACGATGCACGACTGCGGTACAACGCAGGGCATCGACAAGACGGTCATCTACCGCGGCGAGAAGGTGGAGGTCAGTCTGGCCGACAGCATCCGCGGCCGAATCAGTCGTGCCAACATCGTGAATCCGATCACTGATGAAGTCGTGGTCAGTGAGGACGAACTGATCATGCCGAAGACCGCCCGGCAGATCGAAGAACTGGGTCTTGAAAAGATCCAGGTTCGCAGCGCGTTGACATGCGAAGCGCCTCTGGGCGTCTGCAGACTCTGCTACGGCATGGACCTGTCGACTGGTTCGATGGTCGAAGAGGGCATGGCCGTCGGAATCATCGCCGCACAGAGCATCGGCGAGCCGGGGACCCAACTCACGATGCGGACCTTCCACATCGGCGGCGTTGGACAACGGGCGATCGAGGAGAACGAGAGCCGCTCGAAGCGGGCCGGAACCGTGAAATTCACACGGCTGCGGACGGTGCAAAACGAGCAGGGACAGCAGATCGTGCTCGCCCGAAACGGTGAAATCGCCGTCGTCGATCCCAAGGGCCGCGAACTCGAGAAATTCGAGATTCCTGCTGGTGCCATCCTGAAGGTGGCCGATAACGACGAGGTCAAGCCAGGCGCGGTGCTGGTCCAATGGGATCCTCACTCGATCCCGATCCTCTCCGAGGTGGCGGGCAAGGTCCGGTATGAGGACGTCGTCGAGGGTGAGACTCTCCGCGTGGAAAAAGACCCGAGCGGTCACTTGCGGCGGATGGTCATGGAGCACAAGGGCGTGTATCACCCCCAGGTCGTGCTTGAGGACGAATCCGGCAAGATCCTCGACTTCTACTACCTGCCCGAAAAGGCCTACATCGAAGTATCTCCGGGCGAGAAGGTAGCGGCTGGCCATGTGCTCGCCAAAACGCCTCGCGAGGCTTCAGGCACGCAGGACATCACCGGCGGTCTACCCCGGGTCACGGAAATCTTCGAGGCCCGCAAGCCGAAGGATCCGGCGATCATGGCCGAGATCGACGGCAAGGTGGAATTGCTCGGCGAGAAGCGTCGCGGCAAGCGGACGATTGTGGTCAAGAACGAGAGCGGCGTTGAGCGCGAGCATCTCGTCACCCATGGCAAGCATCTCCGTGTGCATGCCGGCGATCTCGTCAAGGCGGGCGAGGCACTGGTCGATGGCCCTCTCGTGCCGCACGACATTCTTCGCATCTCCGGCGAGGAAGAGGTCCAGCGGTATCTCGTGCGGGAAATTCAGAACGTCTACCGCAGTCAGCGGGTCGACATCGACGACAAGCACATCGAGATCATCGTTTCGCAGATGCTGCGCAAGGTGAGGATCGAGACGGTCGGCGACACGGATCTGCTGCCCGGGAGCGTGATGGATAAATTCGAGTTCAAGCAGGCCAACGACAAGATTGCCGGCGGCCTGAGAATCACCGAAAAGGGTGACAGCGAGTTTGCGGTGGGCAGCGTTGTGCCGAAGAATGTCCTGATGCAGGCGAACGCCCAGATCGAGACTCTCGGCGGCACTCCCGCCAAGGGCGCGAAGCCGAAGCCAGCCTCATCCAGCACGCAATTGCTTGGCATCACCAAGGCCAGCGTGCAGAGCACCAGCTTCATCTCCGCTGCGAGCTTCCAGGAAACCACGAAGGTGCTCACCGAGGCGGCTCTCGCCGGCAAGGTGGACAACCTCGTAGGTCTCAAGGAAAACGTGATCCTCGGGCACTTGATCCCCGCCGGGACAGGTTTCAAAACCTTTCAGTCTGCCGAGGTGCGCGTGCGGCCCGAAGCCCTTGATGCTCTTCGAATTGACCGTGACAACGTGCTGACCAGACAGTTCCCGCTGTTGGAGGCCGCCCCCTCCGGCGGTGATGCGGGTCTGTCCGGCGATGCAAGCCCGGTGGCAGCGGGTGGGGACCGGGAGTCGGGTAGCCTGTAGAACCCGTCACAACGTGGCCGACAGCGGCCACGCCCAATCTGCAGGCGTACTCGAGCGTCGGGCTCTGCTTGATTCCCCATCCCGGGCCCTCCGGAGGGATTGTACGGTGCCTGATTGGCACCGTTTCAATCGCTTCACGCCGCGTGGTCTGCTTTTTCGGTCCGCGGATTATTTTGATCCGGGGCGTCGACCGAGGTAATGTGAGAGTTCAGCCCGCTCGTGTGGGTCACCTTCTCGCAAGGGCCACGTTCCCGGCGGAGTCCTTCGGCGATCTGCATGATGCCGAGGGGTTCTGCGCAGCTTTCTACCTCTCCGGTCTGTCACTGCAACAATGCGTTCCGCACAACTTCTTCTCAGGCCAGTGGTGAGGGCGGCGGCGTTGCTGTCGATCTCCGTGGCTCTGGGCAGCCTCCCCGTTCCGGCAGCTGCGCAGCCCTACAACCCCTACGCCGACTCCCAGGATTCGCTGCCTCCCGTCGCAGCCGATGGCACGCTCCACTGGGGCGCTTTCTATAAATCCGCCGCCATCCAGAAGAGCTACGAACGGCTCTGGAGCCTGGGCGCATGCCGTGGCACGAACAAAGCGATTACGGTGCCCGTGGAACGCAACAAAATGGTCATCGACAACCTTCCCGAGGAGTCCTTCACCGGACGCGTGCGGGCGACGACCGGCACAATGGCCGGCGGCATGATCGCCTTCACCGAGGGGCCGCGGGTCGACCCTGCCGCTGCGGTGCTGATCGCGCAGCTCCATCCGGCTGGTGTGACTCATGTGCAGGTGGGGGGACGGACGTCGGCAGGAGCGATCAAGCCGGGCATGTCGGTCCGCCTCCGCGCCACCGTAGACGGCAGGGGTAAGACCGTTGAGCCGGTTCGGACAGTCGACATCGTCACACCCCCGGCAGACTTCAAACCCGACCCGATTCGAGCCAACACGCCCGACACCATTGTCGGAACGGTCATTCAGAACCGCGGCAAGATGCTGCTTCTGAAGGTCGATGCCGGCTCGATCCGCCGTCTGTCGCTGCCGCTCGCCGACGATGCCGCGGTCATGATTGTCGATGCTGCCCAACTCGACCTGATCGCTCCGGGCGATGAAGTGGAAATTACCGGCCGCCGCTGGAGCGGTGAGGGCAGCCAGGGAGCGGGCACGGTCTTCTCTTCACGCATCGTCGTGAACAAGGCGACCACGCTGCCAAACCTGTCCGCCCAGCCGGGGGCAGATGAGGTCGGCCTGAAAAAGCCGCTCTAAGCGGAGTTCGGTGCAGGCCGCCGGGAAGAACGCGGGGTCCGGTTCTGGATCCACTTCCGGGCAGAGGCCGTCGACGCTGCCGCTCTTCCCCGTTAACTGGAATCGGGCCGTTCGAAACCGGTAGAGTATCGGGGTGGAGACGTCCCTGGCACGGCGCTCCCGGCGATGGTGCCCTGATGGCGTGCCGCCCCCCTGCGGATCGGTTGCGATGGCGACTGCAGATCGATGGATCGTGAGCGACGACCGCCGCACGCCCGTGGGGCATGTTGCTGCCAAGACGCTCCGAAAACGCTTTGACGCGGTCTGGGCGGAACTCCGCGCTGTCTGCGCCAGTCCGGACCAACCCGAACACGTGCACCAGTTACGGGTAGCAACGCGTCGCACGCTGGCCGCTTTCGAGGCGTTCCATCCCTTGATTCCGGCCAAGCGCCGCGATTGGTTCGCGAAACGTCTCCGCCGGCTGCGACGTGCCGCAGGCGAGGCCCGCGACCTCGATGTGCTGACGGGCCGCCTTGCGCAGCATGACACGACACAGGCACGGAGCCGGCTTGTCGCCATGCTGGCGAAGCAACGGCAGAAGTCACGGACGCCCATCCGTGCCGAATTCGAGAAGCTCGTTGAGTCAGACTGGTCGTCCCGGGTCGATCGACTGCTTGAAGCGGTTCACGGCCGCCGACGGCAGACTGGTTTTCGGATCTTCGCCCGGCGGCGATTCAAGCCGATGATCGCATCATTTTTCGAGAAGGCCGACCATACGCTCCGTGACGCCGACGAGATTCACGCCCTCCGCATCGAGGGCAAAAAGCTCCGCTATGCACTGGAGATTTTTGCCACGGTATTTCCAATCCGCGTACGGACGCGGTGCCAGGAGTCACTCGAGCAGCTTCAGAAAACGCTCGGCCGATGCACCGATCATGCGGCCGCAGCGGATCGTTTCGAACGCTGGGCCCGCAGCCCGGACGCTGGGCCTAACAGGCCGCTGCTCGCCGCGCTCCGTGACGACGAGAACACGCAGGCCGTTCTCGCCCGGAAAACTTTTTCCAAATGGTGGAATCCCGCCCGGCGCCGGTCGCTCCGACGTCGCTTTCGACGCACCCTTCGTCATTCGGCATGAAACACTCCTCACCACGCCAGCCACGCCAGCTTGAACAATCGCTCGCCCCACCACCACGCCGGCTGCCCTGGCGGTCGCTGCTGGTTGGCCTTGCTGCAGGGGCCGTGCTCTGGGCCGTGACTGCCGTGGTGCCCACTGGTTTCAGTGGCACCATGCCGAGGGGCAGCGGAGGTTTTCAGCCGACCACCGCCCAGTCCACCACACCACCGCAGGAATCTCCGGCGGAAATGGTCTGGATTCCCGGCGGTGAGTATTCCATGGGATGCGCCGATCCCCGCGGGCAACCGTTTGGTGGCCCCGATCCCATGCGCGACGCGAGGCCAATCCACCGAGTGTCAATCGATGGCTTCTGGATGGACCGCACCGAGGTCACGAATGCCCGCTTCGCCGAGTTTGTTGCCGCCACGGGCTACGTCACGGTGGCGGAGCGGCCGCCGAAGCCTGAAGATTTCCCCGGGGCGCCGCTCGAAAATCTTGTTCCCGGCTCACTTGTTTTCACACCGCCGGAGGGCCCTGTTCCATTGGAAAACCACTACGCATGGTGGAACTACGTGCCCGGGGCCGACTGGCGGCATCCCACCGGCCCCGGAAGCTCAATCGAGGGCCATGACAACGACCCGGTCGTGCAGATTGCCCACGCCGACGCCGACGCGTTTGCCCTCTGGGCGGGCAAGCGGCTCCCCACGGAAGCCGAATGGGAATGCGCCGCCCGGGGTGGACGCGCCGGGAATCTCTATCCCTGGGGAAATGAATTCAGGCCCCGGGGCCGATTCATGACCAACACCTGGCAGGGCAGGTTTCCGCTCGAGAACACCGCAGGCGACGGCTACGCCGGCGTCGCGCCGGTCGGAACATTTCCCGCCAACGACTACGGTCTGCACGACATGTCGGGAAACGTCTGGGAGTGGTGCTCCGATTGGTATCGGCACGACACCTACGCCCCGGCCCTCGCCGCAGGGAAACCCGAGCGAAACCCACCCGGACCGGCCGACAGCTTCGATCCCCAGGAGCCGCACGAACAAAAACGGGTTTTACGCGGCGGTTCTTTTCTCTGCTCCGAACAATACTGCGCCCGCTACATCGTGGGCACGCGTGGCAAAGGGGAGCCGTCGAGTGGTTGCAATCACATCGGCTTCCGCTGCGTGAAGCCACGCTCACTCGCTTCAGTATCGGGCCCGGAAAAGTCTTCTTCTCCGCGTGGCGGCTTCACCGTTTCATCAGCTTCCGCAGCCCCGTGAGGCTGCGGGTATTGGCGATGTCGGCAGCCTCCAGTCCGGCACGACGGGCCTGCAACACTCCGCATCGCATCAGATCGAGCCCCCGGGTGGAATGCGCGTCGGTTGAGATCACGAGCTTCACGCCCGCTTTCTTCGCCGCTGCGGCGTGGAGCTCGTTCAGATCGAGTCGCCACGGGTTGGCATTGATCTCCAGAAACGTGCCGGTCCGCGCCGCGGCGGCGATGACGGCCTCCATGTCGACATCGTACGGAGGACGGCGGTTTAAAAGTCGACCTGTGGGATGGCCAATCACGCTCACGTGCGGGTTTTCAATCGCCTCGATGATGCGGGCCGTGATCCGCTCACGGGGCTGGTTCTGACCGTAATGGAGGCTCGCCACCACCCAGTCGGCCTGTTCGAGCACCTCGTCTGACAGGTCGAGCCCGCCCTTCTCCAGCATGTCGACCTCGATGCCTTTCAGCACGACGATCGGCGGATGGCCATCCTCGGCAAGCGACTCGTTGAGCCGGTCGATCTCGTTCCACTGCTTCAACAGCCGGACCGGGTCAAGGCCCCGGGCCATGGTCACCCTCTGGCCGTGATCGGTGATCGCGATGTAGCGGAGGCCAATAGCGACAGCCGCGCGGACCATCTCCGCGAGCGTGTCCTCGCCATCCGTGGCGGTGGTGTGCATGTGCAGATCACCACGGATGTCGGCGAGTTCCACCAATGAGGGCAGTTCACCCCGTTCGGCCTGGTTGATTTCGTCCCGACCTTCGCGGAGTTCCGGTGGAATCCACGGCAACCCAACGGCCCCGTAGACCTCCTGCTCAGTGGCGCCCGCGATGAACGGCGCCGTGACGGAATTCCTGCCGGCATTCTTTTCGTCGCCGACTCTGGAGACACCATATTCGTTGATCGAAAGCCCCTGATCCCTTGCCCGGGATCGCAGCCGCACGTTGTGTTCTTTCGAGCCGGTGAAATACTGCAGCGCCGCCCCGAACGAGCCCTGCTCGACGACCCGCAGATCGATCTGAACGCCCCGCGGCCCCCGCACGCTCGTCTTCGTGTCTCCCCGGAGCAGCACGGCCGAGGTTTCCTTCCAGGCATGCAGTCGATCCATGACACTCGTGGAGTCGTCACTATCGACAACGAGATCGATATCGCCCACCGTTTCCCGACCGCGCCGCCAACTGCCGGCCCCCTCAATCTGCCGCACCGCCCGGCATCCTCGCATCCAGCCCAGGAGTTCCTGGACGACAACGTCGGCTTCCTGCCAGAGAAGACGGGCATGCTCCGGATCCTTGGCAAACGCGATGTTTTCCAGGATCGCTGCCTGGGTCTTGGTGCCGAAGCCCTTCACAGCCTCCACCCGTCCCTGGCGGCAGGCGGCTTCGAGTGCATCGAGGGAGTCGATCCCCAGCTGATCGACGAGGATCTTCACTTTTTTCGGGCCGAGCCCAGGCACCCGCATGAGCTCAAACACCACAGGCGGCACGGCCTTCCGCAGTTCAGCCAGCAGAGGCAACTCGCCAGCGTCGAGCAGCACGCCGATCTTGTCAGCGAGGTCGGTTCCGATTCCCTCAATATCGGTCAGCGATCGGTCTGGATCCGCCCGCACGGTTGCCAAGGAATCGATCATGCCGCTGATCGTGCGGGCCGCCTGGCGGTAGGCCCGAACGCGAAATACATTGCCCCCCTGATACTCGAGCAGGTCGGCGATGTGCTCGAAGGTGTCTGCGATATCGGCATTCGTCACGGCACGCCTCGGAATGGTGCTCCCGCGACCACCGCCTCGGGACGAGGACACGAAGCCGCACAGGATCGGGCTGCCGGTATCGTAGCAAGCGGGACGTTATTGAACGCGGCCAGGCAGGGCGGCGGTCGGGTAGCCCGAAGGCCGTGCCACCTGCACCGGATGCCATCCGCTGGCGGGCTGCCACGAGGTCGTGTGACCGGTCGGTTCGAGCAGTTTCGGGAAGGCTCCGGTCGCGGCACTGGGACCGACACCCGGAAGTACCGGCATGCCATTGCTGCCGCTGGTGCTCGTGCCGCCGTTCGGGCTGCTCATGCCGTTCATGCTGTTCGTGGTGCCGGTACCATAACCACCCAGTGGCGCGAGCGCCGGCGGCGGTGTGTTGTTCATGGGAGAGCGATAGGGCTGCATTGCCGGCACCGAAGAGCTGGGTATTCCCGGCGCTGTCGGAGGGGCCGTAGCGGCCGAGCCGGCGCCGGTGGTGGCTGGCGTCCGCGGGAGTTCCGGAATCGGCTTCAACGACGGCGTCGGGGAAAGCATCGGCGGAGCGGTCGGCTGCGGCTGGGCCGCGGCGGGTGCCGGCGTGGCGTAGGTGCCACCCTGCGGGACAACCTGCTGCTGGAGGCCCGGTTGCTGATAGTTCGGTTGCTGATAGTTCGGCTGCTGGTAAACAGGCTGCTGGAAGCCCTGCTGTGGCACCATGGCCGGTGCGAGCGCGGGGGCTCCGATATTCTGCGGCATTCCCGGCTGGATCAACTGCTGCGGGACATCCGTTCCAGCCGAGCCCCATGCCTGCGGTGTCGTCTGGACCGTCGAGGCGAATGGACTCGGCGCCGTACCGACGGGAGCAGTCGACATCATCGGGGCCGCCGCTCCCGTTGCTGGATAGGCTCCGCCGCCAGCGTATCCAGGCTGCATCTGTACGTACTTGGTCGAGTACACCGCCCGATACTGTGTCACGGGCACATTCACCGCCTTCTGAACGTATTGCGTGACCTGCTCCATGCACTCTCGAGGACATCCCGTGCAAGGATCGATCTCACTGGTCGGCTTGTAACTGGTGACCGGCACGCACTGGTATTGCGTGCGGTAGGTGGTCTCGGGCACGTAGCTCACCTGCTGCACCGGCACGACGACCGGCGGAGGCGGCGCCATGACAGGCATGACAGGAGCGACCGTCGCCATGACAGGCATGACAGGAGCGGGGATCGGCGCCACGGCATAGGCGGCCGGCGGCTTGCGACAGCCAGCAAAGAGATCCGTCAGGCAGCACTGGGCCTCGCACCGGGATGGCATCGTGCATGCCGCACCAGTCGCCAACAGCACGCCACAGAGAAAACGTCGGATGCTCATCGCAGACTCCTGAAGCTCGGTAGACCGATCGGCCGGTTGCTCCGGCTCGATCACCATCTTCACTAGCCTAGGTTGCGCTCTGGTGCGCCTACGTAAGAAAATCCGTCTGTGAATTCATGAATTCCGCGTTGGCGGAAGGAAGAACCGTCATGGCCGGAAGAACCCTCACCACCAACCGTCCGGAATCGCTCCGCGCGTGTCTCGAATCGGTCGTAGAGTTCATAGAGCGATTCACGGAGGTTCCCGCCGTGTTTCACAAATGCCTCCTCGATATCGGAGGGTGTGATCAGCCTTCCATGCCATGAATCGTGATCGGGCAGACCGCGGACGATGGCATGCAGAAGCGAGGGACTGGTGTCGTGCCGCACGAGCACCGGCAAACCGGCGCTGTGGTGCGATGTCACGAGCAAGCCACTCCCCGACAGATGAGCCGCCACCTGCAGCCCGTAACGGGCGGGACGTCCCAGACATTCCCAACTATCAATGCAGGCAGTGCCGCCATTCGCCGCCTGACGGATCGCCACCCACGCCGCAAGCACATCGTGCACCGAACGCAGGCGAATACGCGGCGCCCGTTCGCCACGAGCTTCGATCGCGTTGGCCAGATGCATCAGCAGCGTCGACTTGCCGCTGCCATGGGGCCCGGCGATCACCGCCGTCCCGCCCAGGCTACGGAGTCGCGTGAGGAGCATGTCCGTATCGACGGGATGCCCCATGGCGTCGAGCGGTTCGATCC
>JBIIFB010000199.1:0-6235 GCA_044237545.1 Pirellulales bacterium | reverse complement strand
AGCGCACATCTTTTTTGACACCCCAGAAAGGATGGACAGGCGACCGCCTGCCAGCGTTGTGCGGGATTTGAGGAACCGGCCCCCGGCGAAACAGACTGCCGACGGCCAACAACAGCGTTGAAAAGCAGGATCCACATTCAAGACCAGTGGCGAGAGCACGCCCTCTGAGCATACCCTCGGATCCGGGGCCCGGGAAATGCGGCCGTGCGCTGGGCAGGCGGTATTCGTTACCATCGTCTGCCTGATCGCCGCCCCGGAGCCGAAAGCTGCCATGCCCGCCATGCCCTGCGATCCCGCCGCGGCCCGTGAGTTTGCCATCGTGGTCGTCGACCGCCTGCGAAAAGCCGGCCACGAGGCACTCTGGGCCGGGGGGTGTGTTCGCGATGAACTGATCGGCCGCACGCCGGCCGACTACGACGTGGCCACGTCGGCCCGCCCGGAGCAGGTGCGGGCTGTCTTCGGCAACCGCAACACGCTCTCCGTGGGGGCCGCCTTCGGGGTGATCACCGTGCTCGGCCCCCGTGGGGCGGGGCAGGTCGAAGTGGCCACGTTCCGCAGTGATGCGGCCTATATCGATGGCAGACATCCCGCCGGCGTGACCTTCACAAATGCCCGAGAGGATGCCCTGCGACGCGACTTCACGATCAACGGCCTGTTTCTCGATCCCATCACCGGCGCGGTGCACGACTATGTCGCTGGCCGGGCGGATCTCGCGGCGGGGATCGTGCGGGCCATCGGCACGGCCGCGATGCGGTTTGGGGAGGATCACCTCCGCATGCTCCGCGCGGTGCGATTTGCCGCGGTCTTTGGCTTTGCCCTCGAGGAGCAGACCCGAGCGGCGATCGTACGCATGGCACACCTGGTGACCACCGTGAGCCCCGAGCGGATCGCTGCGGAACTGCGG
The DNA here is from genome assembly GCA_044237545.1 of Pirellulales bacterium. Classification (GTDB taxonomy): domain Bacteria; phylum Planctomycetota; class Planctomycetia; order Pirellulales; family UBA1268; genus CAMCQY01. The sequence continues at coordinate 5,331 of JBIIFB010000199.1, read as the reverse complement.
GCGATGGTGTCGCGACCGGGGCGACGGCGGGCGCTTGAGTTGCTCGGCCAGACCGGGCTGGCCCGCGAGGTGCTGCCCGAGGTTGCGCCGGCCGACGGCGTGGCCGGTGATACAGCCGGTGATACAGCCCTCTGGCACGACTCGGCCCGCATGATCGACGCCCTCGACGAGCCGGAACTGGCTTCGAGCCTTGCCATTCTCACGGCGACACTGCCCGTTGAAACGCCCCGCCGCATCGCGGCGAGGCTTCGGCTCTCCACTCGGGAACTGAAGACGGCCTGCTGGCTGCACGAAGCTGTCGCTGCCGTGGCCGGATCTACCGAAGCCGACATCTCGCAACGCCCATGGTCGCAGCTCCAGCCGTGGCTGGCCCATGATGCGGCCTTCCTGCTGGCCGATGTGCTGCGGGCCCGTGCCGCCTGCGGCCACGGCTCCGAGACCGTCGCACGCTGGATCACCGCGAAGCTCCAGATGCCACGCGAACAACTCGACCCGCCGCCGCTGCTGACCGGCAACGAACTGCTCGCAGCCGGCGTGCCGGCGGGACGTGCGGTAGGCCAGGCACTCGCGGCGCTCCGGGCTCTGCAACTCGACGACGTGATCACCACGCGAGACGCGGCCCTCGAGTGGGTCAGGGCGCAAGAGAGTGACGGGCGATGATCGAATCGGGTGAGCCGGCAGTCGGATTCCTCTCGTGGCAGCGAGTTTTTAACGTGCTGATCGTGGCAGCGAGTTTTTAACTTGCTGAATACGGGCGGAAACACAACAAGATGCAATCTTGTCGCCACGGAGGCAGGACACGATCAAAGCTCGTCCCCACGGAAACACAACAAGATGCAATCTTGTCGCCACGGGGGAATGCGGCCTACCGAGGCGGTTCGGTTGGCTCTGGGAGATCGGCGATGCTCTCCAGCCGGAATACATCCAGAAACTTTCGCGTGGTCTGATACGACGGCTCTGCATGGGAAGCGTCGCCGTCGGGCGAACCGGCGTCGTGCACGAGTTCCAAAAGACCGCGCCGCACCAGTTGCCGCCACACGGAGGGGCGGGCATCGCAGCCCAGTTCCACGATTCGGTCGCGTTTGACAGGCTGGTTCCAGGCCACCAGTGCCAGCACGTCGAGTGACTCGGCGTCGAGCCGGAGTGTGCGAGACCGGGCCTCCACCACGCTCCCAAACCGGGCAAACTCGGGCCGGAGCCTCATCACCCAGCCCGCGTCTTTCGCCGCCACCTCGTAGGGGCAGTTGTCGGCCAGATACCGTCGCCGCAGTTCGCCCGCCAGTTCGTCGATCTCCTGCGGCCGCACCCCACGCATTAGGCTGGCCACCTTGCGACTGGTGACCGCCTCGCCCCCCGGCAGGCCCACGAACAGGACCGCCTCCAGGATGCTCTCCGGGGAAACGCGGCAGCTGGTGTCGTCGGCCCCGGAGGAGAAGCCATCGTCGTCATCGAGCACCGGCGAGGGATCCACCTTGACCACCTCCGCCGACGTTGACGCCTGCGAATAGGGATCGCCGGTTCCCATCATCGCGGCGAAAGCCTGTGCCAGTTTGTCGATAGAAAGACCGCCGTCGGCAGGCGCGGCCTTGAAGCCGGTCGCCGGTGGCGGTGCCGATGCGACGGCGTCCTTTGGCTTGCGTTTGGCCATAACTGGCTACCGCCAACGCCTGGCGACGTTGGCCTTCATGAAGGCGAGGGAATCGGTCGCGAGTTGGTCTTCCGAGGGAAACATCTTCCGCCAGATCTTGGTCGCCGCCACGATGTTCGGCAGCGCCAGGCCGAACGCCTCCACCACCATCCACCCGTCGTACCCCGCCTCGTGCAGGGCATCGAAGGTCGCGTCCCAGTGCACGTGGCCGGTGCCGGGGATGCTGCGGTCGTTTTCGGAGACATGCACGAGCACCGTCCAAGGCACGGCCGCCGCGATCGCCACCGCAAGGTTCTTCTCCTCGATATTGGCATGGAACGTGTCGTACATCATCCGCACGTTCGGATGGTCGACCGCCTGCACGAAGGCGACGGTCTGATCCACACTCGTGAGGAAATAATTCTCGAACCTGTTGAGGTATTCCGTGGCGATCGTGACGCCGGCGTCCGCGGCATGTCCGGCGACCTGCCGCATCGTGTCGACACCCCACTTGAACTCATCGGGGGTCGGCCCCTTCCCGGTGAACTCGCCGATGGCGGAGTGGGTGGGGCCGACGAGCAGCTTCACGCCAGCCGCGTGGCAGCAGTCGAGCGTGCGCCTCATGGCATCGACGGCTGCGGCGCGGACGCCGGCCGATGGGCTGATCGGATTGTCGCCGGCCCCGCGGACCGTGACGGCCGTCCGCTCCAGGCCGATGGCATCGAGCTTCTTCCCCCAGTCGCGATGCAATGACTCGTCGAGCTCGAACATCGGCATCTCGATGCCGTCGTAGCCAAGCTGCTTGATCCGTTCCACGACCGGCACGAGCCCATCGTGCATGCGGTCAGTCCAGAGGAGCAGGTTGAGACCGTATTTCATGGAAGACTCCCGGATTCAAGAAGGGCGGGGCAAGCCACGATTCAAGCAGGGAGGGGCCGGGGGAAACAAGGCCAAAGCCGGCCGGACCCGCAGGCGGGCCCGCTCCGGCGAGGAGCCCTGATGCTCGCTCCGGTGACCAGCAGGCGGGCCGGCGGTCACCTGTGTTCGCTGGGCGGCTCGTCGAAAACGTTAGGGACGATGGTGGGCCGACTCCGCCGAGGCGCCCTGATGCTCACTCCGGTGACCGCCGGCCCGCCTTATACGGCTGAGCACCGGGGATCGGCAGCAAGGAATCCCGTCGCTCGCGCTTCCCATAAAAGCCCTCGGCGTAAGCCGGGGGATCGGCAGCGAGGAATCCCGTCGCTCACGCTTCCCATAAAAGCCCTCGGCGTAAGCCGGGGGATCGGCAGCAAGGAATCCCGTCGCTCGCGCTTCCCATAAAAGCCCTCGGCGTAAGCCGGGGGATCGGCAGCAAGGAATCCCGTCACTCACGCTTCCCATAAAAGCCCTCGGCGTGAGCCGGGGGATCGGCAGCGAGGAATCCCGTCGCTTACGCTCAGGGCTTGTATCAGTTGCTTATGTCAGGTGCCGTGTGCGTGTGTGGCGTATCGCGTGGAGATACCAACCTACTTTGCGCGGGAGGGACGTTTTGTCTTGCGGGCATTCAGTCGCCTGCCGTCCTTCGTGGCCGGCGCGCTCTTGAGCGGCTCCTCGGCGCCGTCGAGCGTGTCGCCGACGGAGATTCCGGCGAGCCGCGACGCGATCTTGTCGGCGTAGTCGTCTGAGAGCTCCATGCCGAGGAATGAACGGCCCAGCTTCTTGGCCACCGCCAGGGTCGTGCCGCTGCCGCCGAAAGGATCGAGCACCGTCTCCCCCGCGCGGCTCGACGCGCGGATGATCCGGCCCAGCAGTTGCTCGGGCATCTGGCAGCCGTGCCAGCCCGATCGCTCCTTGAACGTGCCGCAGATCCTCGGGAAGAACCAGGTGTCTTCCTCGGCGCCGAAGCCTTCCGGCAGATCCTGCGGACGGAGAATCCAGGTGTCGTCGGGGAGCCGGCCCGTCGGATTGGCCCGCTTGTCGCCGTAGACAAGTTCGCGGGCCGATGGCACGCGGATCGCGTCGGTGTTGAATGTGAAGGCCGAGGGATCGCGGACAAAGTGAAACAGGTGGGCGTGCGAGCGACTGAACTTCTGCTTGCAGTTAACGCCGAACGTGTAATACCAGACGACCCAACTGCGGCAGGTGAGCCCCAGCCCCCGCGTGGCGATCACTTTCAGTTCGGCGGCATATTCGTCGCCGCTAGCCAGCCAGAACGTGCCGTCCGGCCGCAGGACGCGGACGATCTCCGACATCCACTTCTCCGACCATTCGAGGTAGGAGTCAGCCGACAGGCTGTCGTCGTAGGTGTCGTAGGCGTAGCCGATGTTGAACGGCGGGTCGGCGAAGGCCAGATGCACGCTGCCCGTGGGCACCCCGGCGAACAGTTCGAGGCAATCGCCCCGGTGGATGGCGTCGATCGTCAGCGGATCACGGTTCGTGTCGATGTGAAACTCCATTTTTTCGACGTTCGCGACAGGTGAACTTCACGGTAGCGACTTGGGTGGGCCGTCGTCCAGATGCCGGCGTTTGCACGCGGCGAGATCGCAGGCCCCGTAGATGGGCGGCGGGTGGGCGGGCTCCGCGACACGCAGGGGCATGGCACACGGGATGGTGGTTTCACCCGGAGTCCCCCGGCTCACGCCGTGGCCAGACGCAGCGCCACCGTGCAGGCGGCCTCGAAGGCGTCGAGGTCGAGCTGCTCCTTCGTCGTGTGAATCTCCATCTGGCCGCAGCCGAGCGTCACCGTCGGGATGCCGTTGGCGGCCATCCAGTTGGCATCGAGACCACCGTTGGAGACGTCGAGCCGTGGCGTAAGCCCGATGCCACGGACGGTCTCCTGGGCCGCCACCACGCAGGGCTCGTCGTCGGCGAGCCGAAACGCCTCGTAGTCGAGATGTCCGTCAAACGTCACGCTACCGGTCCTGCCGTCGGCGGCCCGCACCCGCTTGGCCGCATCCGTAAAGGCTTTCTCGATCGCCTTGACGATCCTGCCCCGGAACGCCGGATCGTGGCTCCGCGCCTCGACCCGCAAGGCGGCCGACTCAGACACCACGTTCGTCGCGGAGCCCGAATGGATCACGCCCACGTTGCTCGTGCCCCGCTTGCCGTCCTTCACCACAAGCCCATGCCAGCCGTCCTCCACGAGCGACGCGATGGCCAAGGCCGCAATGGCGATCGCCGACACGCCCTTTTCAGGCGCCACGCCGGCATGGCTCGGGATCCCGCCGATGGCGATGTCCATGCGGTAGCCGCCCGTCGCGCCGACCGTGATTTTCTCAACGGCGCCGCCGTCGAAATTGAAGGCCAGCTTCGGCCTGCCGAGGTCGGCCGCCTTGGCGAAACGAGCCCCGTAGAGGCCGATCTCCTCCTGAATCGCGAAGAAGAAGGTCAGCGGAGGGTGCGGCAGTTTCTCTCTCAGGATCTGCGTCGCCGTGGAGAGCACCACCGAGCAGCCGGCCCGGTCGTCGGCCCCCAGGCCCGTCGCCGGATTGCCGCTCTTCACGAACCGGCCCGCCACCACCGGCTTCGTGCCGATGCAGACAGGCACGGTGTCCATGTGGGCCATGAAGAGCCGCCGTGGGCCCGGCATGGTGCCCGGAAGCTTCACGATCAGGTTGCCGACATTGCCCCTCAGTGGTGTCTTCGTGTGGGCCATGTCGAAGGAGATCGCGTCGTCGGGGCATCCCGCCTCCCGCAGCCGCTTGACGATGTGGTCCGCGACGTCC
>JBIIFB010000050.1:0-20364 GCA_044237545.1 Pirellulales bacterium | reverse complement strand
ACACCAGGACAAAGCCAAGCAGATACACGCTCCATGGAAGCTTCAATGTCACGGTTATTTACTCTCCTTTTGGCCCGACAACATTCGGGCGTACCACGCAACGAATGGGCCGCGGAAGTCTGTTTTAGGTGAGAGTTCTTTGAGGCGGGCGGATCTTTCGAGACGGGTCGTCCAGAAGTCGTTCTTATGCTTTGCATCTTGCGCCATATCCGCGACGTATTCTCTCGTGAGATGTTCCTCCGCGCCACGGGCATATTCGATCGCGGCACCAATGCGTTCCGGCGAGTAAAGCGGCGCATTTCTTACGAAACGGAGCTTTTCGTAATACTCCCGCAGATGAGGGCTCATCAGGCTGGTGTCGCCGGTTCGGCGTGCGTGCTCGTAGCCATCCGGCGTCTTTCGACAATAATGCCCTGGACTGTAATTTTCCGCCGGCAACCGACAAAGCAGGGGGTCAACCAGCGCATATGGATCGATAAAGCCGTGGCTTGGTCCCGAGTAAAACGCATAGATGCCCGCTGATCCGTTCCATTCAATGTCCATTTCGTTCTCGGGGACGATGAGAGATTGTCGGAGGGCGTTTAGGCCGACGGTCTGCAAGTCAACCGAGCCCCGCCACGGCAGTAGGCGGAAGTTCCATGGGTGCTGCTGCATGTCGAGCCCGCCGAACTTCCAAATGGTGGGCTTCGTGGCCTTTCCAAGAAGGAAGTCCGGCATGGCAAGAGGGATGAAGAATGCGGTTACGAAAGCAAGCCACAAAAGCCTCTCTCGTCCGGCGACCGAAAGCCACTTTGGCTTGGCATCGGTTGCCGGAGTTCCCTGCTCCAGAATCCGCAGCGACTCCACGAGCAGCACCACGGAGATCACGAGTGGTGTGGAGAAGAAACGCCCCACCATATAGTCGCCGCCTGCGTAGATAAAGTAGGCGAGGAAGAGCATGACGCTGAGGGCAGTCGCTGCGAACCGCTGGCGGGGCTCGCTCGGAGCGACTGTCTTTACCGCCACAACCGCCGCCGAGGCGATTGCCATCACGATCACGAGGAACGAGACGGTATCTAATTCCACAAACCTGCCCAAGCTGGTCACGCCTTGCGCGGCCATCAGATCTTTGTCGATGCCTGCTGTGAGCTTGGCATAATAGGTATCGGGAAGAGCCGAGCCGTAATAGAAGACCGCAAATGCGAACCAGGCGGCCACTGGAAGGGCAGCGATCACCAGCGAGAGCGTGTCGGCGCGGTATTGTCGACGCTGAATCCACATTAGGGCGATCGGGATTGCATAGAACAACGCGTGGTCCTGGCGGTTAAGAAAGGCCACCGCGGCAAGGAAGGCCGCTTGGTCCATATCGAAGTTCCTGCGACGGCCGCCTAGAAATCCAGTGAAAAAAATCACTGCAACGAGATGGGCGAGGGGATTCTCCAGTCCGGAGGTGCTGTATTCCGTAAAACACTTGGAAAGCAGGAGTGGTGTGAGCACCAGGAGTGAATAGATCGGCTTCCAACATGAGTAGTTCCGGTGCAGGCACCACAGTACGCCGCCCAGGCATGCGAAGGAGATCATGAAGCTAACGATCTTCACGTCGGGGATGAGAATCCGCAGCGGGATGTGAAGGAGCATCCAAAGAGGATGGGTATATGGCTGCGATCGAAGGTCGACGTGCCAGGTCATGCCGAGGCCGTGCATGAGGTTTTCCAGGCATCGGTAGCTGATGAAGGAATCCTCGTTCAAGGTGCCGAGCCAGACGATCCGTCCGACGAGCAGCGTCAGGAGGAGATAGGGCACGACCGATAGCCAGTAGCGGCCAGCTTCGGCGAGTGGCCACCTACCGACGAACTGCCGGTCAGCCAAAGAGGCACGAAGACTTTGAATGACAAACATGATTTGCAGGAATCCTTGTGGCGATGTGTCATCCAGCCGACTGGTGACCGCTGATACGCGACGTAGGAACATGTTGATCGCAATCGCCTCGTCTTTGACGGGTACGATCACGGATAAGATCGGAGTAGTCATCATGGTGTTGAGCGATCCCTTCCCGGCACGCAGGAAAAAGCCAACAAAAAAAGCCGGGGTGGAAGAAGGCCCATTGGCTCTCTTCCACCCCGGCTTACGATCGACGGACCTTCCGGCGCAATGCCGGCCTGCCCTTCGACTCGTCTTCCGTTCAGTAAGTTGTTAAATCGACAATCGAATCAAAAGTGTGACGCTCTGCATCTGAGACTAGTTCGCGTTTCGCGGGATGCAAATGCTGCACAAAATGTTTTTGTGTGAACGCAGGCGGGACCAGCCGTCAGACCTTCACGAAGGCCGCACAGCCGGGCTCGGTCTCCGAGCCGAACGCCGGGACGACGTGCAACAACCGGCAACTGTCCCGGAGAATATCGAGACCGGCGGCCGTCGAGGGCCAGTTGATGTCGTCATAGACGATGATGCCGCCGGAGGGCACCTTGGAGACGTAATTCACGACGTCCTGGGCCGCGCCATACGTCGAGTGGCCACCGTCGATGTGCAGCATGTCGATCCGGTCGAACAGTCCGCCGCACCTGTCCGATGCCGCCTCGACAACCCGGATCGTATCCTGCAGTTGATGCTGCACGACGAACTGCAGGAAGTCGCCCTTCAGCTTCGAAAAGTCGATGTTCTGCCACCAGAAGTCGTTGGCGATGTTCGTGCGGTAGCTCACGGCGGCCGATCCGGACCAGGTTTCGATGCCGTAGACCTGTCCAACGCCATTGTCTTTGAGGGCGGCCGCGATCGGCACGATCGACCGGCCTCCGTAGATGCCAATCTCGACGACCGTCTGCGGCTTGTGAGCCCGGGCAAGCGAGTAGAGCAGCAGCGACTTCTGTGGTGAGCACCAGCCCTCGAGCGCTGTCACGGCTGTCATCAGCGTTCGGGCCGCCGGGGTGATCGCCGCTTCGGCCGCAGTCGTGTCGAAAAAATCCGTCACCTTTCGGGGGTCGGGGCAGGACCACTGGTAGCCGTTGAACACACGATCGGTGAGCACGTGGATGCAGTTGGCCACGCACTCACGAACATAGATCGAGGCCGGCTCGGATTGGATCGCGGTCTCGAGGGCAGCGTCGGGGATGTTGTGATGGAAATAATCCAGATGCTTCTCAAGCTCATCACCGGCAGCCACGTGGGCGGCTATGGGCGATTGCCGCAGCGCGTCACGCAGTCGGGCGGCGATCCCGAAAAACTCCCGAACGCCGGCCGATTCGCCGCTGGTGGGAGTGCCGGAGACGATGGTCAGGCCTTCCGCCGCGATGCGGTTGCTCAGTGCCACCAGTTCCGCGAGGGCGGCCGCCTGGTCGCCGGATGTCGTGGCGCGATGGCGAGCGTGCGCGAATGCGTTCAGCCAGCCACTGAGCCGGGAATAGTGCCGGGCAAAGAAGTCGGCATCTGTCAGACAGGGGGAGGGCATGGCGGCGATCATCGAAGGAGCTCCAGGGGAGGCAGAAGGAGAGGGTGTAAACGAGGCTGCAGCAGGTAGTGCTGGCACCAGTGAAGGAATATCGGTGGCTTGTGTCTGAGGGGTTTGAGGAGAGGGAGGGCTCGGTTGTTCCAAACGGACCGTGCCTCCGGATCGAGAGTGTGATTGAGTCGCCCGGGGAGTCAAATACAGGTACGGCTGGGAGGAGCTGGCCGTCGCCGCGGGCCCAGTGCGGATACGATCAAATTTCAGCGGCTCGAAATCCGCTTCGTTGGCCAGTTGGAAAAAGCCTGCCGAGTCCCATGTCCAGAGATCCGTCGGGGAGGGAAGCAACCCTTGAGGCTCCGCGCGGGCCGGGCTGACCAGCAGGCAGGCGGGCTGCAGAACGCGCAACGACTTGAGCACGGCCAAGGGGTCGGCACACTGCTCCAGAACAGAAAAAGCTGTGATCAGATGGATTCTCCCCCCACCGGCCAACAGCCCTGTATCGGTCATGTCGCCGGCCTCGAAACGGCAGTGCGAACGTCCTACCGCGGCGGCGGCCACGCGGGCGGCCTCAATGGCTGCTGGGCTTGAGTCGATGCCGATGAAGCGGCGTCGACTGCGGATGTTTTGCGGTGGTTCCACCGCGGCGAGGAGCCGGCCGTTTCCGCAGCCGGCATCCACCCAGACGATCTCCTCATTTGGAAATTGCTCCCCGAGCCGCCGCAGCGTCTCCTCCACCGTCTGCACACGGGCCGCAAACTCCAGATGCTGGGCCGACTCCCCACGCGGCTCACCGAGACGGGAACCGATGACGGTATCGGTGCTGGCTGATTCAGAACGGCTGGCCTCGAGCGTCTGAAAATCGCGGTACTCCCTCCACGGCTTGAGTGGCTTCGGTCGGATCATCCCGACGTCGCGGCTCACGTTCATCCGCAAGACCCGCGCCGCCAGTTGCCGTTGGGCGTCGGAGAGAAGGTGGGTCGCCTGTCTGGCGGCGGCAAGTTGCCAGGCCAGAGCTGCAGTCGCGTTGGTCTTGAGGCCCCACTCCCGCCAGCCCGAGAGCATGCCGAGCAGGCGGAAAGCCTTTTCGTGGGCGACGAGAATCGAAGGGGAGGCTGCGGCAGAGTCATCTCCCAGCTTTTCGGCCTCAGCGATGGCCTGCTCGAGCGAGTCGAGGAGGTCGGGATCGACCAGTTCGAGGAGTGTGTCGCTCCGCACTCGCAGCGATGAAAGCTTCGACCGCACGATCGCGAGCGACGGCGGCGTTGCATCCTCCGGTAGCAGCGTCGCCAGGATGGCGGATCGCAGTTCCGACTCGGGGGCGTCGGCGGCGGCCGCGACGACCGCTGCCAGCGTCAGCCGGAGTTGCAGGGCGACGTGCAGTCGATCCATCGCATTCATCGGCATGGCCAGCTTTTCGGGTGTCGTGCCGCCAATGCGCTCGAGCAGCCAGAGGAATCCCTCCATCAGCTTTACGCCACCCGCCCGCTGCATCCCGTCAAGACTGGCGATCAAGAGCCCGCCGCTGCACCCGACCATGTGGAGGTGTGGTACGAGCAGCGGGTTTGTGACAAGGGCCCGCAGCCGCGGGTCCTCTGCCATCGCCAGTAATAGGACGGTCTCTTTGTGGCGGGATGCGAGTGTGGCTGCGGTGTCGTTTTGGTCGAAGAGCTTGAAGAGACTTGCGACGATTGCGATGCGTTCTCCCCGTGACCTGGCCGGCGTTCCACGTCGCAACGCCCGGAAGCCATCATCGGCCATCACATGGCGGGGAGCGATCAGATCAAGAAGTGCTGCTAGGAACGGTAGATCGCGGTGAGTGTCCTGCTGTAAAGGATCGAATCCGCGGCCGGCGATAAGCTCGAGGAGCCGTGCCGTTGGCTGAGCTGACCAAGACTCTCCTGGCCAGAACAGCTCTCCCAACGTCGACGGCGGGGTCGTTCCGCGGACCGATACAACGATCTCACCAACGGCCAGCCCCTTCTGCCGATCGTCGTTCAAAGCTGGGTCGATATCTGCGTGCGAGCGAGTGAAGGGTACCTCGATCACCAGCTCTCGCCGTTCATGGGCTGCGTCTGCGAGCAAAAAGTCCGCTTCAATCGTTGGATAGCCGTCGCGTTCCGCCCGCCCGAGTGCGGCCACTGGCGGCAGGCCATCGAGCGTCAGTGTCAGCCCGTCTACTATTGCCCAGTCGAGAGCACATATCACCTGGATCGATATGGCAAGATGCCGCGAGCGCGGCGCAGAAAGCCGAATCACACTCCGACGGCCTGGGCCAGTCCAACGCACCTGCGACACGTCGCCTTCACGAACATGCCAGCCGCTGCCGTCGAGCTGCTGCCGCATGCTGAACCGTGTCAGACCGTCGCCGAGTAACGATTCCTGGATCCCATGGTCTACTTCGTGATAGCACGACAGCGTCCGCTTGGGGGTGGACGTGGGGACCGCATGCAGCGATTGCCACACTGCTGCATCCAACGCGGTGTATTCGGCGATGGCCGCCTCGGTGGCATCGTCGTATCGTGGCGGGGAGCGGGTGGGCGAGACATTGACCGCCTGCAAAGCACTCGGCGATGACCAGCCGTAGGCCGCGGCCACGAACGCCAAGAGATCGTCACCTTGCGATGTCGTGCCCACGAGGTCGTAACCGTCGATGTTGGCCAAGGCGGTCTCGAGAATCACGTCATCTGGCAAAAACCGGGTCATGTTGAGGCCCGCAAGCAGTCGAGCCTGGTAGTTGCGAAAGTGCTCGAGCACCAGAGGGTGACGGGAGGCGAGAAAATCGCCGAGCGGCAGTTCGCGGGCAGACACATAGGCCTCGCGAGTCAGGTCATCGACGCCGGCGAGGCTGGCGTCATCGGTTCGCCGCCAGTGCTGGTATTGGCTGATCAGTCGCGCCCGAGGATCGCGAAGGAGCGTGAACACGAACGGTCGTTCTTCGCCCCGCAAGGCATGCCGGATCGCGGCGACCTGATCATGGTCGAGGTGCATGCCGATGCCGAAGAGCCGGAAGCGGCGTGATGCCAGGGCATTGACCGGATGGCTGCCCGCCCGCACGGCCGCCAGGGAGCACGGCATGATCTCATCCACGCCGAACCACTGCGTGAGGACCGAAGCCACGGCCGTGCCGGCCGTCTTCGGGATATGCAGAAAAATCAACCGCCTGCCAGTTGCATGCCCCGCCCACTGTGCGGGCGGAAGATTGGTGAGAGGGCGTGGCGAGGCCGACGGACACACGGGTGGAGACTCCTGCAGGTTCACGCGAAAAGGGATCACCCGTCGGTCGGTCCACCGATGGTTTCCCGAGTCGCCATCCTGCGAGTCGGCAGTCGCACGACATCCTCGTCAGCCCGGCCATTTCGCAATGCATCGCGAACGGGCCGATCCGGCAGCAACAATGAGCGATAGAGCTCAATGTTTGTTTCGGTGCTGTAGTTTTCTGGAAACGGAAACTGCTGCTTTCGCGGATCGCCGGGGTGGGATTCCACGGCCGCGATCTCGGCGAGTTCGACGTAGTTGCCGATGTCGAACGTGCGGAAGCGACCCGGGAAATACCGCAGGGCCTGCAGGAATGTCTTGTTCCGGGAGGCGAGGATGTGCTTGCCGAGGGCGATGGCCCAGTTGAGCGGCCCGGAGGACGACTGCCCGACCTCGAGATAGGGCAACAGAACGGTGTCACACACGGCCATGGCGGACGGGAAGTCGGCATCGTTCAGGGCCCCCATGAAGTGCACCCGATGGGTGAGGTTCGTGGGATGGGGCGACTCCACCAGATGCGTCAGATCATTGCCGTTGAGGGTGAGACTCGTGCGTTTGCCATCCGCCGCATCGAGCATCGTCCGCTCGGGATTGACCAGTCGCATCAGCTTCTTCACGAAGGGATCGACCGTGGCCTGCTCGAGAATCGTGTTGGGATGCGTAGCTCCGAAGATCGCGAGATGGTAGTTCTCCGGAAGCAGCTGCATCGCCTTGAGAGCCGTGTCGACGCCCTTGTAACGGGAGAGAAATCCGAAACAGCCAAGCACGACCGACCCCGGCGGGAGCCCGCGCAGGGCGGGAAAGTTGTCCCGCGTTGCGGAGGAGAGCACCTCCCTGGCATGGGCGGCGGTCAGCGAAGCCAGCGGATGATCGTGGACGTTCTTCAGGCCGTAGAGCACCTTCAGCAGGCGGGCGTCGCGGCGGGTGTGGACAATCAACGAAATCCGTCGCGCCCGCTGCTGCTGCCGCAGGAATCGATAGAAACTTCCGGCGAGGAGGTTGTCATGTTTTGCCTTACGGTAATCGGCAAACCCTTTTCCCGGCCGGCCGCGGAGGCAGTCCCGCAGAAAGGTGAGGCCGGGGGTCGAGAAATCGGTCAGCATCGTGTGGAAGGTGATCGTGATGTTCGGCGAACTCCGAACGATCAGCCTGAGACGCCGCGAGATTGACCGGGCGGTGTTTCCCAGCGTGCCGTGCTCGAGCTGCAGGTTCACGGAATCGTATTGATGCAGCGTCTTGCAGAAGGCGATCAGTTCCCGGTCGGCCAGCCGCTGGACGGTGGGCGATTTGTTCTTGAAGATGAACTGATCGAGATCGAAGACCGTGACGTCAAAGTACTCTTCGAGGAGTTTGACGATCGGCTTGGTGTAGCCGGCGATGCCGCAGAGGTCGTCGTAGGTGCTGATGACGGCAAGGCGGGGTTTCGATGTTGGCATGGGCTGGATTGGTCTAGGAGCGGAGGGGCGGTTGCGGGAAAAAGGTGACGCTGCACCACCGGCAGCGGTCTGTCGGGGTGCGAAATGTAGGCCCAAGCAGCAGGCCCACCTTGAACCTAGTTTGCGGCCCGTGCCAGTCAAGCAATCGGACGGCCACGTTTCGAAGGTTCAGGATTCCCAGAGTCTGTAACCGGCACGTCCGGCACCACCCGACTTCCAGCCCCCACTTTCAACCACCGCCAGCCCGGCCCCGCCCGCCAGCCCGGGTGGATACGAATGCCGTCCCAGACTTCGTGTGAAACAGAGGGCTGGCTGCTCTACAGAGGCTCGTCACGCACGATTTTGCCATGCGCGAGTTCGATCACCCGGTTGCATTCCCGCTTGATGAGCGCCGGCGAGTGGGAAGCCAGCACGAGAATGCCAGCGTTTTGAACAACCTCCTGCATCCGGTCTGCCGACTTCGACTGAAACTCGGCATCACCGACCGACAGCCATTCATCCATCAAAAGGATGTCGGCTCTGACGGTTGTCGTGATCGCGAATGCCAGTCGCATCAGCATGCCGGTGGAATAGGTTCGCACCGGCATGTTGAGGAAATCCCCCAGTTCGCAGAAATCGGCGATCGCCGGGGTGAGCGACTCCATCTCCCGAGCGCTGACCCCCATGATCACGCCCCGCAGGGCGATATTTTCATAGCCGGTGAACTCGGGCTCGATGCCCAGCGTCGGCTCGATGAGGCTGGAAATCGTGCCCTCGCAACGATAGTGCCCCTGCGTGGGCGGGTAGACGCCGGCCAACGCCCGCAGCAGCGTCGATTTGCCGGCGCCGTTGTGGCCGGTGATTCCCAGCCGGTCTCCGCTGCGGAGCTCCAGCGAAATCCCATCCAATGCGTGAATCATCGTCACGCCGGTTTCCTTGCTGATCGCACCCCCCGTGACCGATGCCACGAGCACCCGTTTCAGCGAGCCCGCATGGGAGCCGAAGACGGGAAAGTCGACGGAGACGTTCTGGAGGGAGAGCCGCGGCATGGACTTCAGAGCCAGTAGATGAGCCGGCGGCGGCAGGTGGTGAACAGGAAGGCGGCGAAACAACAGCAGACCGCCGCCCAGACCAGAAGCACGAGATACGTTTTCGGGGTCGGGCATTGCCCAAGGAGCGGCAATCGGACAACGTCGATCATCTGGGCGAAGGGATTGTAGTTGACGAGCGCCTGGGCCCGTTTGGGCAGGCTTTCCGGGAGCCAGAGCACCGGCGTCATAAAGACGACCATCTGCAAAATCGCTGCAACGAGCTGCGGCACGTCGCGAAATCTCGCGCAGGTAATCGCCGCAATGAAGGCCATGGCATGCAGGATCACGATCAGGAGCAGCAGGCCCGGCACGACAAGAAGCTGCTGCCAGGAGGGGATGATGCCGGTCAGATAGGCGATTGGCAGAAAAACCGGCAGCTGGTGCAGCAGTTGGATCGTGTTGCGGGCCAGCGTGCGCCAGATGAAAACGCTCAACGGATAGGGGCGATATTTGAGGTAGGAGGCGGCGGTGACGAAGCAGAGGCACGAGTCGTTGATCGTGCCGTTGATAAACGTCCAGAAAATCACGCCGAGGGCGAGATGCGGGAAAAACTTGTTCAGCGGCACGTTGAACAGCGTCGCGTAGAGCGGCCCCATCCCCATGAAGGCGATCGACGTGCTGATGGTGAGCCAGATCGGGCCGAGGATTGACCGCCGGTAGCGGTCGAGAATGTCCTTGCGGGCCAGAGTCCACCAGAACCGCACGTCCACGGTACCCCGCTGCCAGTCGGCCCAGGCACTGGTTGTATTGCTTTGGACGGGCAGAGACTGCATGAAAAGGGCGAACTGCTGGTGGTTCTGGGGGGCCTGCGGGATGACTTCGATCGTAATTTCAACGCCCCTGAATGCAAGAAATACTGCCGTAGAAGTCGATTTCCGGTAGACTGAGGGCTTTTCCGCACCCTTTGCCCGCCTGACCGCATGGCCCTTGTTCATCTCGATGACCTGACGATCGCCTATCGCGGGCCGCCACTCCTCGACGGCGTCACCCGGCAGATCGAGAGCGGACAGCGGATCGGCCTGCTGGGCCGCAACGGCTGCGGCAAGACGACCCTCCTGAAGATGATCGCCGGGCACGAGCAGCCGGATCAGGGGCGTTGCACCGTGACGCCTGGCACCCGCGTGGCATACCTCTCGCAGGAGGTGCCGCAGGAACTCAAGGGAGAGGCGTTTGGCCTGGTGCGGCAGGCTCTGGAAGGCCTCGTCGCAACCCACGAACTCGAAGACTGGGAGGCCGACGAGCGGACGCGGCAGACGCTCTCCCGCATGCAGATCGACGCCGATGCCGATGTGGCGGCGATGTCGGCGGGGCTCCTGCGGCGGACGCTGCTGGCCCGCGAACTGGTCACCGAGCCCGCCCTGCTGCTCCTCGACGAACCGACCAACCATCTCGATCTGGCTGCGATCGACTGGCTGGAGGAATTCCTCGCCGGATGGCCGGGCACGCTGGTGTTTGTGACCCACGACCGGGTCTTTCTCCGCGCACTGGCGACACGGATCTGGGAGATCGATCGCGGCAAGCTCTTCGACTGGTCGTGCGACTACGACACCTTCCTGGCCAGGAAGGCCGACGCCCTGGCCGCCGAGGAAAAGCAGAACGCGCTGTTCGACAAGCGACTGGCCGAAGAGGAGGTCTGGATCCGGCAGGGGGTCAAGGCCCGCCGCACCCGAAACGAGGGCCGCGTGCGGTCGCTCGAGGCAATGCGGCTCGACCGCAGCCGCCGGCGGGAGCAGGTCGGGCAGGCGCGGCTGGTGATCCAGGAAGCCGCGCGGAGCGGCAATCTCGTCTGTGCGGTCGAGAAGCTGTCGTTCAGCTACGGCGGCCGGCCGATCCTCGCCGACTTCTCCACCGAGATTCTCCGCGGTGACAAGGTGGGCATCATCGGGCCCAACGGAGCGGGAAAGACCACGCTCCTGCGTCTGTTGCTCGGGCAGCTCGCCCCCGACCGCGGCACCGTCAAGCTGGGCACGCAGGTGGCCGTGGCCTACTTCGACCAGCTCCGCGGTCAGCTCGACGGCGACAAATCGATCGCCGACAACGTCGCCGGTGGGAACAACACCGTCACCATCGGCGGCCGCCCCCGCCATATCATCGGCTATCTCCAAGACTTCCTCTTCTCGCCGGAGCGGGCCCGGACAGAGGTGCGATTTCTGTCGGGTGGCGAACGCCACCGGGTGCTGCTGGCAAAACTCTTCACCCAGCCGGCCAACGTGATCGTGCTCGACGAGCCGACCAATGATCTCGATGCCGAGACACTCGAACTCCTCGAGCAGCGGCTGGTGGAGTTTGCGGGGACGATCCTCATGGTGAGCCATGACCGGGAGTTTCTCAACAACGTGGCAACGAGCGTGATCGCGTATGAAGAGGGCGGTGTTCGCGAATATGTCGGCGGTTATGACGACTGGCTGCGGCAGCGTCCGGCGGCCAGACCGAAGGCATCCGAATCGCCACGCACCGCGTCGCCCTTGTGTGCCCCACGGGAAGCTGTAGCCGCCGCGCCGAAGCGACGGTCTTACAAGGAGCAGCGTGAACTCGAACTCCTGCCCGCGACCATCGAGAAGCTGGAGACCGAGATCGCCGCTTTCCACGAGCAGGTCGCCGCCCCGTCTTTCTACAAGCAGCCGGCTGACGAGATCGCGGCCACACAGCGACTGCTCAAAGAGTGCGAAACCCGGCTGGCAGCGGCGTTTCGGCGGTGGGGGGAGCTGGAATAACCGGCCCGCCTGGCCTGGCGTTGGCCTGCATCAATCGGCTCCGGTGGCGTAGAATCTCTCTGTCCGCCAAGGTGGCGGTGAGCCTGTGACTGAAGCCCAAGACTGAAGCCAAGGAGGTGCTGCTGTGATGACAACGATGACCACGATGACCACGATGTTTTCGGTTCGCTTTTTCGATCACAACTGCCGGGCGGTCGCGATGGCCCTGCTGCTCGTCGGAGCCGGCAGCAGCGGTGGCTTCACGGTCGCCGCCGACTACACGCAGGATTCGCTTGCTGCCGTGCAGCAGGCCGTCGCAGATCAGAAAGCCGTGCTCGTCGATGTCCGCGAACCTGACGAGTGGAACGCCGGCCATCTGTCGGGCGCGCGGTCGCTGCCGCTGTCGGTATTGGAGCAGGGCGTGAAACCCGACGCCCTCGCCAAACTGCTCCCGAAGACCAAGGTCATCTACGTTCACTGTCTGGCGGGCGGCCGCTGCCTCGAAGCGGCGGCAATGCTCAGACCGCTCGGCTACGACGTGCGGCCGCTGAAGCCCGGCTACCCGGCTCTCGTCGCCGCCGGCTTTCCCGCCGTCGTCGGCCAGTAAGCGGACGCTCTCCCGCTACCAGTATTTTACGAGCAGGACGCCGGCGAACACCATCGTCGCGCCGATGGCACGTCCAACGGTGAGGCCCTGCTGCGGCAGGTTCATCAGGCCGAAGTGATCGAGCGTGAGCGAGCAGATCAACTGCCCGGCCACCACGGCCGCGATGAAGGCGGCCGCTCCGAGCTTGGGGGCGAGGGCGGCGCCCGACAGCACGATGAGAGCGCCCAACGGGCCACCGATCCAGTTCCACCACGGCGTTGCCCGCATGGCCGCGACCGTGGGCGGGTGTGGCCGCAGCACCAGCATGACGAGCACGGCTGTCACGATCGTGCCGCAGATCGAGAAAAATGCGGCGTAACGGGGGTCGTTGAGGTTTGTGCGCAGCGAGCCATTGGCGGCCGCCTGAATCGCGATGCAACTGCCGGCCGCGGTAGCCAGCAGAATCCAGATGGTGTCCATGCATGCCCCTTTCGGTGAAACGCTACTATATGGCTTCGCCATAATTCGACCGGCGCCATTTTTCGCAACGACAGCCTGAGCGGCTTGCATGGATATCAGCATCGAGCGTCGCGAGAATGCCCCGGACATGTCCGGCGAGGCTGTCGTTGAGCTCGCCGTGAGCGGCCGGATCGATGCGGAATCGGGCGTGGAGCTGGAGCATGCCGTCGCCGAGGAGTTGCGGCGCGGCCGGCATGCCATCCGGCTCGACTGCTCGGGCGTGAGCTTCCTGAGTTCTGCCGGGATCCGCGTACTCTTCAACGTCCATCGTGCCGCCAAGACCGCCGGTGGGAAGTGCCTGATCGGCGCCGCGAGCGACTCGGTGGCACGCGTGCTCGAACTGACGCGGCTGGCCCCGATTCTCAGGGAGCAGCAGGCAACGGCTGGCCGTGGCCCGACCCTGCCGGGTGAGGCTCTCGCGGCCGCGGTCGTGACTGGTCCGCTGGAGATTCGCGAAGGAAGGATCCTCTTGGTCGGACTGGAGCCGCCCGGAAGCGGCGGGCTCTCGGGGGAAGTCGTCGGGTCGCCTGACGACGCCCTGGTGGGCCGTCTGCAGGCAACAACGTCCCGGCCCGTGCCCCGGCATGCCTTCGGCCTCGGGCTGGCGGCCCTTGCCGATGACTCGTCGCTCGCCTCCATTGCCGGTGAAATGCTGGCGGCCGGCGGGGCCGTGTTCCACCGCCCGCCACATCCCTTTGCGACGGTGGACTACAGCCTGAGCGAAGGGAGCCATGTGCCCACAGTGCGGCTGGCGTCAGGACTCTTCTGGGAGGGTTTGCCGCGCGGCCGAACCGGCTTCGAGCCGGCCGACGACGAACCAGCCGTGCGATTTGACGAACTCGCGGCGGCACTGCTCGAACGGACGCAGACCGAGTGCCTGGCGCTGGTGGTGGTCGCCGAGGTGCACGGCATCGTGGGCGTCGAATTGATCCGGCCGCTGGCCGAGGCGACCGCTGTCGATCATCCCCGCAGTCGTGATCCCGCCGTGGCTGCCCGGTGGCTGAGTTTTTCCCGTGAGCCCGTGCATGCCCGACAGACCGTCTTGATCGTCGGAGTGGTCACACGCGGCCATCCTGCCGGCCCGCTGGCCGAGTTCGTGCGGCCGCTCGGTCCTGACGGCACCTCAGGGCATGCCCATGCCGCCATCTTCCCCCTGCGGCCGCTCAAACGCGGCGCGGTGGACCTGGCCGCCACGGTCGCTGATCTTGCCGCGTCCGAACCGCTGGCGGTGATGCATCTGCTCGGTGATCCGCAGCCGGTGCTCGGCAGCGGCCAATCGGAGCTTGTCCGTGGCTGTTGCTGGTTTGCCCCGCTGGCGGTCGCCGCGTCCTCACGCTCCGTGCCGAAACTCTCGGTGGAAGGCGACGCATGATCACACTGCTCTCCACCTGGACGTTTGGCCTGGCGCTCGGTTTCGTGGCGCTCGGAGTGTTTGTCAGCTACAAGCTCTTTTCGTTCCCCGACATCACCACCGACGGCTCCTTCACGCTTGGCGCCGTCGTCGCCACGGTGCTGCTGGTGGCGGGTGTGGATCCGGTGCTGGCGACGCTCGGCGGCATGCTGGCCGGTGCCGCGGCCGGGGCATGCACCGGCATGCTGCATGCCATCCTCGGCATCGAACCGTTGCTCGCGGGCATCCTCATGACGACGGCGCTGGCGAGCGTGAACCTCGTTGTGCTCGGCCGCAGCAACGTGCCGCTCTCGGGCGTGACGACGCTTCTCGACCGTGCTGAGAAGGCACTGCTGCCGTTGGCACGACTGGTCGGATTCGCTGACGCCGCGGCGGGCGAGGCGGCCCGGCTGGGCTTCGTGCTGCTGGCGGCGGTCGCGGCGGTGGTCCTGCTCTATCTTTTCTTCCGCACGCGGCTGGGCACCGCCATGCGGGCCGGCGGAGACACGCCCACCATGGCCCGTGCGCTTGGCCGCAATACCGGGCTGCTGACGGTGGCCGGGCTTGCGATCGCCAATTCCCTCACGGCGCTCTCTGGAGCGGTCGTCGCGCAGTATCAGGGCTTCGCCGACGTGCAGATGGGGATCGGGATGGTCGTCTGGGGCATGGCGAGCGTGTTTCTGGGCGCCGCCCTCGTGGGGCCCGTGCGGCTGGGCGGGGCGCTCGTGGCGACGCTCGCCGGCAGCGTGACGTTTCGACTGCTCGTCGCGGCCGCGCTCCGGGCCGGCCTCAATCCCGACTGGCTGAAGTTTACGACGGCGATCGTTGTGCTTACGGCCCTGGTCGCCCCCCGGCTGCTCGTGCGGCGGCAGCACGTGCCTGCAGCCCGTTAGCCCTCCACACCGCCCGATTGCATACCCCGCCGGATCACGCCACATGCTCCAACTCCACAACGCCACGGTGACGTTCTCCGCCCCGGGCGGACCGCTCGTCCGCGCGGTGGATGGCGTGTCGTTGACCGTGCCGACCGGGCAGTTCGTCGTTGTCATCGGCACGAACGGCTCGGGCAAGAGCACGCTGTTGGGATCGATCGCGGGAACCGTCCGTCTCGATGGCGGCCGCATCGACGTCGCCGGCCACGACATCACCCGCTGGCGGGAAGACCAGCGGGCCCGGCTCCTGGGCCGTGTGTTTCAGGATCCACGGGCCGGAACGGCGGCAAGCCTGACCGTCCTGGAAAACATCGCCGTGGCCGCCTGCCGTGGCCGGCGTGCCGGGCTCGGCTGGGCCACGAGTGGCAGCCTCCGGGGCGAGGCGGCCAGACGTCTGGCGGCGGTGGTGCCCGGTCTGGACGCCCGGCTCGACCAGCCGATCGGCTCGCTGTCCGGAGGCCAGCGTCAGATCGTCACGCTCATCATGGCAACGTGGCATCGGCCCGAACTGCTCTTGCTTGACGAGCACACCGCCGCGCTCGATCCGGCCGCTGCCGACCGGGTGGTACAGGCCACCGCGAGGCTCGTCCGCGAGCACCAGCTCACGGCGTTGATGGTGACGCACTCACTCGTGCAGGCGGCCACGCTCGGCGACCGCTTGTTGCTGGTGCACCGGGGCCGGATTGCGCTCGACGTGCAGGGGGCCGCGAAGCGAAGGCTCGCAGCCGACGATCTGGCCCACCGTTTCGATCGGCTGCGTTCCGCCGATCAACTCGACGACTCTGCCGCCCGTTCGCTGGCTGAGCTGTATGTCTAGCACGATGGGAACGGCCGCATTGAGAGCAGAGAAAGCATGGCGTCGATGAATCCCACGACCCTCGCCCCATTTTTCCGGCGTGCCCTGCCGACCATCGCGCTGTTGGCCGGTGCGTCGGCGCTCCTGTTGCTCACCGACAGGCAGTCGGCGAAGCGTTCCATGCCGGCGATCGCCGTGCTCCAGCAGACCAGTTCGATGGTGCTCGAGGATGCGGTCGAAGGGATGATCGCCGGGCTCGGGGAGCGTGGCTGGATCGATGGAAAAACCGTGACGATCCGCCGCTACAACGCCGAGGGCGACATGGCGCAGGGCAATGCGATCGCCCGCGAGATCGTCGGCGGGCCATTCGATCTCGTGCTCACCTCGAGTACCCCGTCATTGCAGGCGGTGGCGACGGCCAACACCCGCGGACGGCTCAAACATGTGTTCGCCGCGGTGGCCGATCCCTTTTCGGCGGGTGTCGGCCTCGACCGCGCCGATCCGCTCGTGCATCCGCCGTATCTTGTCGGTTACGGCAGCCTCGCCCCGGTGGATGCGACGTTTCGGGTGGCGCGGCGGCTCAATCCCGCCCTGGCCCGCGTGGGAGTCGCGCACAACCCCTCCGAGAGTAATTCCCGCCGGTTCATGGAATTAGCCAGAGCGACCTGCAAGGCACTCGGCATCGAGCTGCTCGAGGCTCCGGTTGAAAATTCCTCCGGCGTCATCGAGGCCGTGCAGTCGACGATCGCGCGTGGGGCCGAGGCGATCTTCGTACCGGGCGACACGACGGTGATCAGCGCAGTCGACTCGGTCATCGCCACGGCCGCGAAGGCGGGCATCCCGGTGTTCAGCGTGAATCCGGGCGCACCCGACCGCGGAACGCTTTTCGATGTCGGCTTCAACTTCCACGAGGTGGGCCTGGTGGCGGGCCGCCTGGCCGCTGATCTTCTCTCGGGCACCGATCCAAAAACGGTGCCGATCCGCGAGACCGCCCAGGAGATCCCTCCGTATCTCGTTCTCAATGTCGCAACACAGGCCGCGACGCCTGACCGATGGCGGGTGCCGGAGGATCTCAAATCCCAGGCCCGCTACCTGATCGACCACACCGGGCAGCATGATCAGCCGAATGCCGTATTCGCTGGATCGGTCGACGAGTTACCGCCATCGCGGTGAGAACCTTCCCATAAAAGCCCTCGGCGTGA
Organism: Pirellulales bacterium; assembly: GCA_044237545.1. Taxonomy (GTDB): domain Bacteria; phylum Planctomycetota; class Planctomycetia; order Pirellulales; family UBA1268; genus CAMCQY01. The sequence goes on along the minus strand of JBIIFB010000050.1, from coordinate 3,064 downwards.
GCCGGGGGATCGGCAGCACGGAACAGGGAATCCCGTCGCTCACGCTCAGGGCTTGTATGAAGCCCGGCGGGGAATCCCGTCGCTTACGCTCAGGGCTTGTATGAAGCCCGGCGGGGAATCCCGTCGCTTACGCTCCGGGCTTGGATGAAGCCCGAAAGCCCGGCGTCGCGGCCGACGCAGGCCGCCCGGTCCGCCCACCGTGGCCATGGTCGCTGCCTGGCCCGGATCCCCCGACACGCAACCCCGCGCCAGCCTGCCGGATCGTTCCTTTCGCCGGGTGGCCCTGAGGGCTCGGGCGTTGCGGCCGATAGAGCCCCCATGAAGCACGGGAGGCAACAGAAATCCGAGGCTGGTCCGCGTGCTGCCGCGACGGGCGTGGTGCCTCGCGAAAGATCACCAGTCGGGTCGAAGGCCGGGGCGACCGGCCTGCGGATCGCGGCCGGCACGGGCTGGAAGGCGGCCAGCCGCCATGCGCTGCTGGGCCCCGAGGCGTTCGACCGGGTGATGCAGCCGCTGGTCGGCAGACGTGTCGGCTACGTCAGACCGCAGGGACATGTCGGGGACGCCCTGATCGAACTGTCCATGACGCAGCTGTTCAGTGAATACGGCATCTGCTGGCAGCCGTTGAGTTTCGACGATCCCGGTGAGGTGGACGTGATCGTATTCGGTGGCGGCGGCAGCATGGGGAAACGATCGATTCACAACCACGCGCTCCGCACCCAGGCCCTGTCGCTCGGGCCGCCCGTGGTCGTCCTGCCGCAGTCGTTCACCGACCGTGAGGATCGACCGTTTGCGGAGGTGTTCGTACGCGAGAGGGCGAGCCTTGGCCTGCGGTCCGATGGCGTGCTGGCTCCCGATCTCGCGCTCGGACTGTCCTGGCCCGTGGCCAGTCGGCCGGTCCAGGACCTCGGCATCCTGATGCGGTGCGACCACGAGCGCACAGGCCGTCGGCTCCGTCTGGCCCGTGATCCCGCCATTCTTTGTCATGCGCCCGCCGAAGCCATGGGCTTGGCGGCCCGCTATCGGCGGATCATCACCGATCGGCTGCACTGTGCGATCGCCGGGCTGCATGCTGGCCGCGAGGTCACGCTGTTGCCAAACAACTATCACAAGAATCGGTCGATGCATGAGACCTGGCTGGTGGGGCTGGGATGCCGCTTTGCGGAGAGTGTCGAGGCGGCGTTGTTGCGTCAGGCTGCGGACGCCCGCCGTGGGATTGTGTACGGATGCGTTTATAAGCCCGTGGCGTGAACGATTGTGTCGGCATGACGATCGACCTGGCGGCGTGTGTGGCTTCCGATCCCCCGGCTTACGCCGGGGGCTTTTATGGGGAGGGGCATAGAAGCCCGGAGCGTGAGCGATTGTGTCAACGGATCGTTTGGTGTGACGCTGTGTGTGGCTTCCGATCCCCCGGCTCACGCCGGGGGCTTGTATGGGGCAGGTAAGCGATTGTGTATCGGGTGATCGGCAGCGATTGCTCCCGGCCGGCTGGCGAACCCACCCGCCGCAGGGTATGAAAAGAACTATGCGTCTTCCTGTGTCAACGGTTGTCGTGTCGCTGCTCTCCGCACTGCACCTGCTGTGTGCAACGGCGACGGCCTTCGCCGCGGTGCCGCTCCGCGTGGGCATGGAACTGTCCTACCCTCCTTTCGAAATGACCGATCCGCAGGGTCGTCCCACGGGCGTGAGCGTGAAGCTCGCCGAAGCGCTCGGGCGGCATCTTGGACGCGAGGTCGTGATCGAGAATATCGCCTTCGACGGGCTGATTCCGGCGCTCAAAACCGGCAAGATCGATTGCATCGTCTCCTCGATGACGGCTACGCCGGAACGCAGCCGGTCGATCGCGTTCTCCGATCCCTATCTGAAGACCGGGCTGGCGCTGCTCGTCGGTAGCGGGTCACCCGTGCAGTCGGCCACCGATCTCGACATGCCCGGTCGGAGGATCGCCGTCAAAAAAGGGACCACGGGCCATCAGTTTGCATCCACGACTTTCAAACGGGCCCGGCTGCTCGTGCTCGACAAGGAGTCGGCTGCCGTGCTGGAGGTCGTGCAGGGCAAGGCCGACGCCTTCATCTACGACTCCCTGTCGGTGTACCAGAATCACAAACGACATCCTGACACGACCCGTGGTCTGCTGCAGCCGTTTCGCGAGGAGACATGGGCGGTGGGAATGCGGCCCGGCGACACGCACCTCCGGGACGACGTCAACGCATTTCTGAAACAGTTCCGTGCCGAAGGTGGCTTCGAGTCCCTGGGCGACGAGTTTCTGCCCGAGGAAAAAGCCGCGTTCAAGGCGCAGGGCATCCCTTTCTATTTCTGAACTGCATGTCCCGCGGACTCGCCCACACCATCGTCGTCGCCGTGTTCGCCGCCCTGATCGCATGGGCGTTTTCGCGGGTGAACTATGTCTGGAACTGGGCCGGCGTCTGGGAATACCGGCAGAAGTTTCTGACGGGTTTTGGCGTCACGGTGGGTCTGAGCATTGCGGCGCTCGTCGCCAGCACGTTGATCGGCATGCTGGCCGCGGTGCTGCTGGGGTCAAAGCATGTGCTGCTCGAGGCCGTCGGTCGCGTCTACGTCGAGCTGATCCGCGGCACGCCGCTCTTGGTGCAACTGCTGATCGGCTTTTACGTGGTGGCCAGTGCCGTCGGCCTCGATAATCGCTATGTCGTGGGCGTGCTCGTGCTTGCGCTCTTCAGCGGCGCCTACATGGCGGAGATTTTCCGCGGCGGACTCGCCGCCATCCCGCAGACGCAGCGGGATTCCGCCCGGGCCATCGGGCTCACCCCCTGGCAGTCGTTCCGTCTCGTGATCCTGCCGCAGGCGGTCCGCCTCGTGCTGCCCGCGGTGGCGGGCCAGTTCGTGTCGCTCATCAAGGATTCATCCCTGCTTTCGGTCATCGCGGTCTCCGAGTTCACGCTCGCCGCTCAGGAAGTGAATTCTTTCACCTACTCGACGCTCGAAAGCTATCTGCCCTTGGCAGCCGGCTACCTCATGCTGACGCTTCCTCTGTCGGCCGTGTCGCGGCTGCTCGAACGCCGCTACCGGTATGAAACGTGACGCG
>JBIIFB010000063.1:0-17529 GCA_044237545.1 Pirellulales bacterium | reverse complement strand
CTTCGAGTTGGCCGACGTGGCCAATCGCTGCGCGGGTGTGGCGATGCCGTTGGAAGAGATCGTAAACCAGGCCAGCGGCGGTGATGGCCGGGCTGCCTGGCTGGCACGGCTTCCCGCGATGGCGGCGGAATAGCGTGTCCAAAGCCCCTTTTCCGCTGTAAAAAACAGCTTGGTTATCCCGGATACCCCCCGCTACCATCCCCGGATGGTGCGGTCGTTGTCACACCCTGTTGAATCTCGTGTCCGCAGCCCCTTGACTTCCACGCTGGGGCGGACCGTGCTCGTCCGCTTCCGCGGCTGGCGGTTCGTCAGCTGGCTCGTGGCCGTCTGGCTGATGGCTGGTTGGGTGTTAGTCGGCTGGACGGGCTGGGCTGCCGCCGCTGGCGACGCAGCGTTGGCCGAACGGCCTGTTGCGATCCGCATTCAATGGGGCGGCGGAAAACCGCGGGCCTGGTCGGGATTCATCCGGCTGGTACCGGCCGCCGAAGGTGCCGGCCCGACCGAAGACCTGCAGTGGCAGACGCTCTGCAGCGATGCGGATGCCGCCGCGACGGCCCATGCCGTCGGCAGCACGATCTCCGTTCACGAGCCGAGTCGCCGTGGCGCCGATGGTGTCGAACTGCTGATCCCACGCTGGCGGGGCACGCGGATCGAGGTCAGGTTGTTTGCTGACGGAGAGGAACGGTCGGCATCGACCTTCGAGAGCTCCATTGCCGAACTGCTGCTGGAGCCCCGGCAACAGGTGCTCGATCGGGACGGCAATCGGCTCACGCTGAAGTCGGCTCCCGGCGACAGCCTGCGTGTGGAATTTATCTCAGGCCACGCGGCTCCCGGGGGCGGCCACTCCGCTTCGGCCCTGTTCAGGCCGGGGGAGACGGTTCGCGTGGCGGTCGATCCGCTACTGCCGAAGCGGTCGCCCAACGCGGGGGCGGTCGAACTCCGCATGCGGCTCAAAGCTGCGAACGAGGCTGAGCCTCTGGCGGTGCAGTCGATTGTCCTCACCCAGACTCCCACCCAAGATCTCGTGGCGGCGGCGCCACAGATTCAAGGCTTTGAGCGGGTGTATTTCGACGTGCCGTTGCCGGCCCGCGAAACCGCCTACGACATCGAGCTGGAGGCGGTTGAACGCGGCGGCCTGCGGTGGTCGCGCCCGCTCGCATCGCGGACGGTGCAGGTCGCGGCGGTGGGCGACGTCACACCTGACGCGGGCGTGGCTGCCGCCGAACGTGGCGAGGGCTGGAAGGTGATCCACGAGCTCGATCCCGGAAGCCCCCGGCTGCACGAGCGGCTGCGCCGCCTCCCGAGCGTGGGGATGTCGTATGTGCCGATGCCGGCCATGCCGATGCCGTCGATGTCGCTGCCAAGCATGGGCATGCCCAACGTCAGCATGCCAAACATGCCGACCATGCCAAAACTGCCCGGTGTGCCGCTGCCCTCGGTCAACCTGCCGTCGGTGTCGTCGATGGTGCCTCGGCTCAGTGGTCTGCTGGCCGCGGGCCACTCCACCGTCGAGGCGCACGCGCTCGGGCCGATGCTGCGGCTGCCGCCCGCCCGCTCGTCCAGCGAACCCGCCTGGGAGGGGATTGTGATTGCCGGTGCGCAACCGGGAATGCCGCATCTGGTGGAGGTGGAGTTTCCGCTCGACCAGCGGGCGGTCGTCGGCGTGACCGTGCTGGAGACCGATGCGGCAGGCACGTCGGTCGAGGCCCGTTCCGGCGGCGGGTTCGAGGTGGCTCCGCCCATGGCTGCCGCCGAGGCGAAGCCGACGGGGCTGGGGCGGCATGGCTTCATCTTCTGGCCGACCACGCGGAATCCGCTGGTGCTGATCGCCAATCCATCGCCGCACGGGGCGGCGCTCTTCGGCCGGGTGCGGGTCTCGGCTGGGCCGGTGCGGCTGCCGCCGCAGGCTGCCGGGGGCGAGGGCCGGATCTTTCCGGCCGCTGCCGCCGGCCGTGGTCGACGGGTGCATGCCTATCTGCCGTCCCCCGACTTCTCCCAGTTCGGCGCAGCGGATCGGGCCGCCAGTGGATCGGGCCGGTCGTTCGCCGACTGGAAAACGTTTCTCACCGGCGCGACCCATGCTGCGGAATGGTTTTCAACGCAGGGGGCGGCTGGGGCCATGGTGGTCGTCTACCGCGAGGGGGCCGCGATCTGGCCCTCGCACCTGACGCAGGGGGCGGCCCGGTGGGACACTGGAGCCACGTCGGATGCGGGGCTCGACCCGGTTCGCAAGGATCTTCTGGGCATGCTCTGCCGGATCCACGCCCGGGAAGGACTCCGCATTCTGCCGGCCGTCTCCTTTGACGCACCGCTGCCGGCGCTCGAAATGATCCTTGCTGGCGAAGCGGCCGACACGGCCGGCATCGCCTGCGTGGGCCGCGATGGCAGGCCGAAGCAGACCGCTGGCGGCCGCGGCTGCCACTACAATGTGCTCGATCCCCGGGTGCAGCAGGCGGTCGAAGGCGTCGTTCGGGAACTGGCGGGGCGGATTCGCGGCGAGTCTGCCGCCGATGGAGTGGCGATCGTGCTGCCCCACGACGGCTGGATGCATCTGCCCGGAACGGCCTGGGGGCTCGACGACGCCACATTCGCCCGATTTCTCGCGGAGGTTGGCGGCCAGGAGCCGGCGACTGGCGGTGAACGCTTCGCCCATCGGGCCAGCCTTGTGGAGGGGCCGCTCCGGGAGCAGTGGCTGGAGTGGCGGGCGGCGTCGCTGGCCCGGTTCCATTCCCGTCTGGCCGACACGCTTGCGGATCACGACCCGCGGTTCAGCCTGCACATCGTGCCGACGTCGCTCTTCGCCCAGGGCGAACTCGCCGCCCGATTTCGGCCGGCGCTTGCCGAGCAGGCCGCCGATACAGACGTCCTGCGGGAGATCGGACTCGATCCGGGCCGGATCACCGCCGATCGGCGGATCGTGTTTGTGTCGCCGCATGTGCATGCCGTGGCCGACTCGCTGCTGGACCGTTCCATCGTCGACAACGCCAACCGCTCGCTCGCTGTTGCGCGGGGCGTTGCCTGCGCTGCCCGCCGGGGCGTGATCGCGGTGGAGACTCCGGTCATGATGCCGGTCAACACGGTTGTTCCGCATGGGCCGTTCGGCGGGGCGTCGACGGCCGATAGCGTGCCGATTCATGCGGTGGCCGAGGGCGCGGCGAGGTGCCGGCCGATCGCGGAATCCCTCGTCGTGTCGGATGTCGAGGTGGTGTTTGACATGGGACTGCTGTTCGGTCGCGTCGAACCAGCCTACGACCGCTGCCTGCGTGCGTTCTCCGCGCTGCCGGGCGGAAGCCTCGAACTGGCTGACGCTCTGGTGGCGCCGCTCGTGGTCCGTAGCCGTCGCGATCAGGGACTCACCGTGGTGAGCGTTGCCAACGCCGGCCCCGCGCCGTGTCGCGCTGGTCTCGCCCTCGCAGGCTCTCCATCGGCCGTGGTCGATGCCATCGACGGCACGCGGCTGCCGCTCGACCCGACTGGCGGCGCCGCCGTGCCGCTTGCTCCGTGGGAGGTTCGCACGCTCATGCTCGACGGTGGCGTGGCGGTGCAGTCCGCGACGGTCGAATTCGACGACAGCATCAGGCGTTCGATCGGAGTCCGGTTAGCCGACTTGAATCGCCGTCGTTCCGTTCTCGAGACTCCGCGGCCGCTCGACGTGCTCGATAATCCAGGTTTTGAACTGGCTGGTCCGGGCGGTCTCGATGCCGGCGGACGCGGTGCAGGGGGCGGCGTCGGCGGCTGGGAGTTGGTGGAGGCGAGCCGCGGGGCGGTGGTCTTCGTGCCTGGCGTGACCGGCGAGGCGGACCGCGGGATCGGATTCTCCTCGATCAACGGACTGTCGACACTGCGGAGCAATCCGTTCCCGCCGCCATCCACGGGGCGGGTAAGCGTGGCGGTCTGGCTCCGCATCGGCGACGGCGAGTCGCAGCCGCCCCTTCGGCTGGCGATCGAGGGCGTGCAGGCTGGCCGGGAGTATTACCGGTGCGCTCCGGTGGGCGGCCTGACCGGCGGCAAGCCGCTCACGGCCGGCTGGTCGCAGTTTGTGCTTCAGGTCGACGACCTGCCGTCCGAGGGGCTCGAGTCGTTGCGGGTGCGGTTTGACCTGCTGGGGCCGGGCAGTGTTCAGATCGATGGCGTGCGGGTGTTCGATCTGGCCTTCGACGAATCACAGCGGGTGCAGTTGTCTCGGCGATTGTCGGTGATGGAAGGACGGCTGGCGGCTGGGGATCTGGGCTCGTGCCTGATCGAACTCGATACCTACTGGCCGCAGTTTCTCACCGCCTTCGTCTCGGACGAGGCTGTTGCGGCGCTTCGCGAGAAGGCTGCTCGTGGCCCGGAAAGTCCGGCCAGTGGGCCTGCCGAGCCAGCCGAGCGGTCGGGCAGCATGTTCGATCGCGTGCGCCGGTGGTGGCAGTAGGACTGTCAGCCGGGTGGCCAGCCGAGCGGGCGTCCGCCGAGCAGGTGGAGATGGAGGTGGTCGACGCTCTGGCCTCCGTCGCGGCCACAGTTGATGACGAGCCGATAGCCGTTGCCGAGATCGAGTTTTCGTGCGAGTTGCGTCGCCACACCGACGAGGTGCCCGAGGAGATCGGTGTCGGCCATGGTGGCATCGGCCAGCGAGGGGATCGGCCGCTTTGGAATCACGAGCAGGTGGACAGGGGCCTGCGGTGCCACGTCGTGGAAGGCGAGGCAGAGGTCGTCCTCGTGCTCGATGCGGGCCGGAATCTCGCGGCGGATGATCTTCGAGAAGATGGTCTCAGCCGGCGCTGTCATCGGATGCTTCCGGGGGCGACGTTGCGGCAGCCTCGGCCTGTCGGGTGGCGGCCGTCTTGCGGATTCGCTTCCGCGGTGCCTTGGGCACGGCCCACTCCTTGGTGAGGCATTCGAACACCTCGGGCGACTCGTAGCGAACGACGTTGCGGCCCTCGGGCATCGGTCCGACCAGCGAGCGGAAGACAGGGGCCCCCCGCAGGTCGAGGTCGGTGCTGCAGTCATCGGTGCCCACCTGCAGGTGTGTTCGCAGGATCTGTTCGGGTGAGTCGAAGTCCCGGATGATGAGTTCGCCGTCAGCGCCTCGGGTCACGATCCGCCAGGTATCTTTTGCCAATTGATTGCTCCGCTGCTGACGAGGTGAGAACGGCCGGGCAAGGCGTTCGCAATGGCCCACATGCCACGTGGTTGGAATCGGCAGAAACGGGCGGTATCTCAAGCGAGGGTGGGGGTAGGCGGTCGTGGCCGTCACGGAAGTGCGTCGCCGGTATGCCGCGTCTTTTCGCTAAAAGCGTTGCAGGCCGACCCTGCCGCGACGGCCGCGGTCGATTCTTTTGCCGCTGAGAGTCGGGAAGATGCCGCTGAACTTGAGCGCACCGACGCTGCGACCTACATTAGGGGCGAGCGATTCGGAGGGTAAGCGAATTGGCCAGCGGTCTGACTCGAAATCAGATGCCCAGCAATGGGTTGTGGGTTCGAATCCCATGCCCTCCGCTCCGAGAAAAGCCGAGAAAAATCCCGAGATGGAATGAGGCGTCTCGAGCAATCCTGATTCCTTGGAACGCCTGACGGCCAGCAGAGCCTGTCGCGGGCGGTTTCCTGCAAACGATGCCGCATTCTGCAGGCAGAGTTTTGCAAAATGCGGCACTCCGCTGCGGGATGGCCCGTTCCCGGCGACTGCCCTGTATCGCCACAACTGCCGATTCTAACGGTTTCACGTTTGGTGCGGGTTTGGCATGCCGTGTGCCTGTCTCTTCATGGCACCTGGCTCGTGTCGGGTTCCTGAGCCTTTGTTCGGGGCGAACACGCGGGCAAACATGGAGAGACATGGCATGAGAGCCGTCGCACTACGGGGTGTTGCATCAAAGTCACTCCGATTTGAATCCAGCGGCGGCAGTGGGCCGGAACCGTCCGACGAACATCTGATGAGTCGGTTCTGTGGCGGGGCCGAAGAGGCCGCCTTCGAGTCGCTCATGCACCGCTATCAACCGGAGATCTTGGGCTACCTCCGCCGCTACCTCGGCAATGCCGACATGGCGGAGGATGTCTGTCAGGCGACTTTTTTCCGCGTGCACATCAAGCGACACTCCTTTGTTGACGGCCGCAGATTCCGACCGTGGCTCTATGCGATCGCCACCAATCAGGCCATCGACGCCTGCCGTAGGGCCAAACGCCATCGCATGGTGGGGCTCGACAACAGCCTCCGCGGCCGCGAAGAGGGACCGACGTTCGGCGATCTGATGTCGGCCGATGAGGCCACAATCGACGCCCAGGCCGCCCGGGAAGAGTCGATGCGATGGATGGCATCGGCGGTTCAAGAACTTCCGGAGCGCATGAAAACGCCGCTGGTCCTCGTCTACCACCAAGGCATGAAGTACCAGCAGGCGGCCGTCGTGCTCGGCATTCCCGTGGGAACCGTCAAGAGCCGGCTTCATGCGGCGCTCGTCCGGCTCAACCGCTCCTGGCTGGAAAGCCACCGGAATAACTGATCAGCGGTCGGTGCATGCCATGCCGTCGACTGGGCCGTCGACTGGGGCGTCAGCCGCCGTGGCGGTCGATGACCAACGGATCGTTTGAGCGAATATCGCCAATCCGGAGCGAAGCCCGGCCGGCGAGTAGATCGTCCACGAGAGCCCCGACCACATCCGCCCGCCAGCCGGTCGCCAGCAGTGGCGGCCGGTCGTCCTCATCGTCGAAGTAGCCGAGTTTATAGGCGAGCAGGTCCCGCATGTCCGACGATGTGCCGACAAGTGCCGGTGCCAGATGCATCTGCCGGCAGACGCCCGCGACCGCAGTCGCCAAAAATTGCCCCAGCACGGCCAGCTGGGGCGGTGGTGCCCGGTGCCGTTCGCCGCCCGGGCACTCTTCCTCCGGCAGCTCGAGGCCGCGCCGAATTGCTTCCGACAGCCCGCCGAGAATATGTCGCAGATCCGACCGTTGCATGCCGCGGATGGCCGAGATCTGCCGCTCATCGGCGCTCTTCCGCTTGCAGAGTTCCACAAGCAGGTCGTCGCGAAGCACCCGCTTCGGCGGCATGTCGCGGGATTCCGCGACACTGTCCCGCCAGTGCCAGAGCTCCCGCGCGATCGCCAACTCCCGCCGCGAAAGGCCGCTCAGGCCCGATACCCGCCGCCAACGCTTGCGGATAAACGACTCCTCAACATCGTTCTGCCAAGACTGCATCTCGTCCCGCATCCAGTCGGTCCGGCCGGAGGCGGCCAGCTTCCCGTCCAGCTTCCGCCAGAGTTGCTCCAGATGGCGGACGTCGTCGAGGGCGTATTCCAGCTGCGCGGGCGTGAGCGGCCGCTGACGCCAGTCGGTTCTGGTCTCGCCTTTGTTGGTCGGCAGATTCAGGAACCGTCGCACGATCGAGGCGTAGCCAGCGGGATAGTCGTGGTCAACGAGGCCGGAGGCCACCTGCACATCAAAGAGCGACGACGGACGGGCCTTGATGGCATGCAGGATGAACCCCATCTCTTCGCGGCCGGCATGGACGACCGTGGTGCGACCGGGCTCCGTCAGCAGCCGCCAGAACGGATCGAGCTCCGGTACCTTGAGCGTGTCGATCACAGCCAGCGTGTCGGGCGCTGCCACCTGGATCAGGCAGAGCTGGCTCCGGTAGGTGTGTTCCGAGACAAACTCGGTGTCGAACGCGACGTGGGAATGTCCGGCGAGCCGTTCCACAAGCGTTGCGAGTTGCGAGGAGGTCGTGATCAGATCGTAGGCGTTATCGGAGGAGTGGGCTTGCGTCACGTGGTTGAATGCCAGAGGAGAGCGGGCTGAGGGAGTGTGGAAACAGATCAGAGAGCCAGACCAAAGAGCTAGGACAAAAAGCTAAGCCAGAGAGCCAGGCCAACAGGTCACAAAAAGAACAGCGAGACCAGGATGAACACCGGCAGCAACACCCCCAGACTGTACCCGCAATAGCCGAAGAAGCTTGGCATCTTGACGCCGGCCTGCTCGGCGATCGCCTTGACCATGAAGTTTGGGCCGTTGCCGATGTAGGTCATCGCCCCGAGAAACACCGCGCCTAGGCTGACGGCAGCCAGTCGATCCACGTCCACTCCGGCCATGGTGGCCCCCGCGGCAGGCAGCGTCTGGGCGGCCTTGAAGAAGACGAGGTAGGTCGGTGCGTTGTCGAGCACGCTGGAGAGGCAGCCCGTCGACCAGAAGAAGGCCTGCGGCGACGCGATGCCGAGGCTGGCTCCATGCTCGTGCAGGAGCGCGAGCGCCGGCTGCATGCAGACGAAGATGCCGAGAAACAATGCCGCAACCTCGAGGATTGCCCCGTAGGTGAAGCCGTTCCGCTCACGGATCTCACGCTGGCCGAGGGTGAGCGACAGGGCCACGAGGGCCAGCAGCACGGCCTCGCGGAGAAATATCCAGGGGTGCCAGTCCGTTCCCGGCACGGCCTTGGCCGGGTCAAGCACCGCCACCGCCGTGATTACGCCGGCCATCAACAGCGCGTTGGGCCAGAGGCCGCTGATCTTCAGCGGGCCTGCCATGCGGATGTCACGGAGGATGTCGCCGGCGCGTTCGCGTGGATATGCCAGGAACGAATCCCAGAGCCAGTAGAGTGCCAGCAGCAGTGCGTTGGTGAACAGCCATGGCTTCCAGAGCGACAGGGTCCAGAAGAAGTCCACGCCTTCCAGGTAGCCGAGAAACAAGGGGGGATCACCAATTGGCAGCAGGCAGCCGCCGCAGTTGCAGACGATGAAAATGAAGAACACGACTGTGTGCGCCACCAGCCGCCGTTCGCGATTGGTCTCGAGCAGGGGCCGCACCAGCAGCATGGCTGCGCCCGTCGTGCCGATGAAGCTCGCAGCCAGCGCACCGACCGCCAGAAACGTGGTGTTGACGGTGGGCGTGGCCTGCAGGTCGCCCTCGATCCGCACGCCGCCGGTGACGCAGTAGAGTGCAAACAGGAGCACGATAAACGGCACGTATTCCGCCAGCATGGCGTTGACGAGCGTGGCGCCGGCCACGCCCCACGACGGCCCTGTTGCGGCTGGTGCCACGACCGCGTGCGTGGGGAAGTGCATGTCGACCGGGTGGCCGTGCATGAATGCATAGTAGGCCAGCGTGGTCAGCGCGAGCCCGCCGGCCACGAGGAGCTTGCTGGAATTGTGCTCCCACCAGTGCGAGAGTTTTGCCGTCAGCGGCAGGATCGCAATGGCACCCAGAAGCAGGGCGAACGGCAGGACGGTCAGCGGAGGGGGTGAGGTGTTGATTCCGCCGTGGCCCGCGTCGTCGTGACCATGCGGTTGGTCATCAGCCACCGCGCCGTGGGCGGCTTGTGCCCGCACCAGCAAATCACGACCATACTGCGGGTAGCCGAAGGCGGCTGCGGCGGCATAGGCCACCAGCAGGATGACGATGCCGGCCACGGCCCAAGAGGAAGCGGAACGTGCCGCTGAGGAAGTTGCTGAGGACGCTGCGGCTGATACCTCTGCGGCGGTCTGGTGTGGTTTGGGTTCGTGCATCAAAAAAAGCTCCAGCGTGATTCCGCCGCGAGAAATAGTATGAAACCGGCTCTGATCGTGAAAGCGCCATGACAAACGCAGGGAGCCAACCGAGCGAGATCTGGTTACGGGGCAATGTTCGGCCCGTGGCCTGGCTGGCCGTGGTGGTTGCCGTGGTGGGAGCCGGGCTCGTAGCGGCGACGACCATGGCGGCATCGACCACCCTGCAGCGACTGGTCGTGGCAACGTGCTGCGGGCTGGCCGCGGCGATGGTCGGCCTGCTCGCCCGCGCCGCAGCGCGGCCGCGGCTGGAGCATGTGGGCGGCCGCCTCCGGATCCGGTTGTCGCCGACGGCCGTGCACGAGGTGCCCCTGTCTGCCGTCGAATGTTTTTTCCAGGGTTCCAACCCGATCGCCAGGAATGGTGAGCCGACCTGTGGCGAGCGTGCGTCGTTCCGCGTGAACACGCTGGTGCTGCGGCTGGCCGAACGCGCCGCCGAGTGTTCGTCGCGGGCGACGTTCACCCCCTGGGGCACGTGGGATGACGGCTACGTGGTGTTCGACGGCCGGTGGTGCGAGCCGCTGTCGGCGGAGCTTGCCCGTCACCTTGGACGTCGGCTCATCGATGCCAAACGGTCTGCCGCCGGGACAACTCCCGCAGCAGGGCCAGGGCAGGCCGCAGCGGAGGGCGTGCCGTGAACTGGCAGGGGCTGCTCGTGAGCGTGCGGGATGCCGCCGAAGCCGTGGAAGCGGTCGAAGGGGGCGCCGACATTATCGACGTCAAGGAGCCGCGGCAGGGATCGCTGGGCCGGGCAGAACCGGCGGCGGCTGTAGCCGTGGCCCGCGTCGTGGCAGCCCGTCGACCGTGGACAATGGCCTGCGGCGAACTCGGTGGCCAGTCTGGTGGCGAAGTCGGTGGTGAGGCGGAAGCTACGGGCGGGGCAGCGATCTCCCGGCATCTCGATCGCGTGTGGTCGCTGCTTGCGGAGGGGGCCATGCCGCCCGCCGCCGTGAAAATCGGCCTGGCCGGGGCGGCGGGAACGGATTGGCGGCGACGTCTGCTGACGGTCTTCGAATCACTCCCCTTCGACAGCGAGCGCGTGGCGGTGGCGTACGCCGACTGGGCGTTGGCACGGGCACCCACACCGGGCGAAGTGATCGCGGCAGCGGCCGGCCTGGGCTGCTCCACGCTGCTCATCGACACCTTCGATAAATCCGCCGGTGGGCTGTTCGACTGCTGCCAGCCCGGACTGCCGGCGGTCTGGGTGGCGGCGGCCCGGACCGCGGGGCTGCAGGTGGCGGTGGCCGGAAGGATCAGCCAGGACCATATTCCGGCGGCCTGGGGCCTGCGGCCCGACGTTGTCGCGTTGCGGTCGGCCGTATGCTTCAATGGTCGGGACGGCAGGGTTCAGGCCGAACTCGTCCGCCGGGCCATGCTGCGGAGCGTCGGACGGCTCCATGCTGCGCCAGTGGGCTGAATCACCGGTGCATGCTTGGCCTGCTTTTCCTGTCTGCTTTTCCTGTCTGTGATGGTCGCCGGTCTCTGTGTGGTTGGGTATTCTGTCGAGGTCTTTTCACCAGGGCTTTTTTCGGACAATTTCTTTCTGAGGAGTATGGGCTTGAAATCAATTGAAGTACGCGTGCCGCACGCGCTCGAGCGGGACGAGGTCCGCCGCCGTCTTGATGAGGCTCTCGTCAGGGCCAAACAGCAGTACGCGGCCACGGTGGGCGACATCGACGCCTCTTGGGAAGGGGAAGACCGACTCCGCGTCAACCTGACCGTCAGCGGCATGAAGTTCGATGGCACGCTCGATATCCTCGTCGAGGAACTGGTTGTCGGGCTGCAGGTTCCCGGCATGGCGGCCCTGTTTTCCGGTCGTATCCGCGAGGGGATCGAGGAACGTCTGGGAGGATTGATTGGGTCGCAACAGGCGTAACGCTGACGCGGTCGCTGCCGCAGTTTCTCTTCGGGCGGTCTGCGGTTGGACGATGCCCGACGAGTTGGTGGGCGCTACCGCAAGCCTCATGTTGCCTTCGCAAGCTTCATGCGGCAGACGCGGAACAGTTGAACGGAACACACGATGAAGGTCATACATTCCCGGACCACGGTCCGTCGGCTGCAGGCCGGCGTGCTCGCGGGGTTTTTGATGATCGTCATCGGCGGGGCGACCGCCGCCGCTGTTGCCGCCGCGCTGATGCAGGACGACGATCCGTTTGCCGATGAACTCAACCCCTTTGGAACCGGTGTGCCCCGGCCGTCTGCAACGGTGACTCCACCGGCAGCGAGGCCGGATAACCAGGCCGAAGCAAGGCCACTCGCGGCACCGCCGGCGGAGCCGCTCACGCCGCGGCCCCGTCCCAAGCTGCCGGTTCCGTTTCCGGAGAGCACCGAGCCGACCGACCGCCCCGCTGGTCGTCCTTCGCTCCGCGGGCCTGTCCGTGCTCCGGCCGTGCGGGTGCCTGTCCGCGCTCCGGATGGACCGCCGCGTGACGGGATGTTTGGCGGCTTCGACGAGCCGGGCGAAGAGGCGGAACGAAAACCGTCTGCAGCCGAGAAAAAACTCGTCGAGGCAGAGCGGCTGGAACAGCAGGGCAAACTCCCGGAGGCCAGGGAACTGCTTCGGGAGGTGGTCACACTGGAGCCCACGCTGACGATCGGTCACCTGGCACTGGGGGTCGTGCTGCGGCGACTCGGCGATTTCAGGGGGGCGGTCGACGCCTGCTCGAAGGGGATCGAGATCGATCCCCTGGAGCCGGAGCTGTATTTGCGGCGGGGCATCTCCTGGTATCACCTCGGCCTGAACGGCATCGCCCTCGAAGACTTCGAGGAAGCCGCCGGCCTCGCCTACGACGATCCCCGACCGGAGCTCTGGCGAGGGCTGACGCTCATCGAGCTCGACCGGCCGCTGGAGGCGATCAATGCCTATGCCTCCGCCATTCGACGCGACCGTACCTGCATGCTCGCCTACCTGAACCGTGGCCTGGCCTATCTGTCCACCGACGAGCCGCGGAAGGCGGAGTTCGACTTCAATCAGGCCATTCGCCAGAAGCCGAAGGACGTCCGCGCCTGGACCAACCGCGGCGTGGCCCAGGCGCGGCAGGGTCGGTATCGCGAGGCCATCGAGTCGTACGAGACAGCTCTGGGAATCAGCCCGGGCGACAAGCCCTCCCGCGTGAATCTCGAGGCAGCCCGCCGGCTGGCGGCGGGCGAGGCGTCGCGTGGTCGGTGATCGCGATCACATCTCGTGGCGGTCCGCAGGACAATGCCGGGCTGCGAAACATCCGCTACGGTGACGGCGGAACGATCTGCGGCGGTGGCGGGGCAAAGACATGGAGCCTGGTGCCGTCGATCGCCCAGCGCAGTGCGAGCGGATCGAGGATGGCATGCAGCAACGCGTCTCGAGACGCATCCTTGACCGTCAGCCGCACGATCTCCGCGGATGCTATGCCGGCTTTTGTCAGCGACTCCCGATCGAGGTCGAGTGTCAGTCCGAGACGCTTGGCGATCGCCGCGAGCAACTCCTCCAGCGGCGCCGCGACCTGCAGGGAATAGGTCTGACCAGCCACGTTCGTCTTCGGCCCCGGGGGGCTTGTCTTCGCTCCGGTGGGGCTCGTCTTCGCTCCGGTGGGGTTGGCGCGGCCCGGTGACTGCGTGCCCCCACTCGCTGCGGCCGGAACGGGCGGCAGACCGGCGGCGATGGCGATGATCTTGCCGGTGGGAACGGGCTGCCCCCGCGATGCGGCCGGTGCCGCCCGCCATTCGACACGCAGGTCAAAGGGGGCGAGGACCAGATCGAGCCGTTCAGCCAGCGTCAACTCGGGCAGCGACATCGCGGGGAGGTGGTCGTGCGGCACGCCGTCGATACCGCTGATGTCGATGCCCGCCTCAGCCGCAGCGCCGGTCACAAGATCTCGAGGGCGAGCGCCGGCGGACCAGGACCAAGGGCTTGTGGTGGTCAGTCTCGATCGCTGTCGGGCCGGCAACGAGGCGATCTGGGCAATGCGGGCGGCCTCGCTGCGGAGCAGCCTGGCGGAAAGTCCACGGGGCATGATCCAGATCGACGATTCCAGCACGGCCAGTTCGCCGTCGGCGAGTGCTGCACCGCGGCCGAGCACTTCGAGGAGCGGTTCACCCTGGCAGTCGAGCCGGATCACCGCATCAGGATCGAGCCGGCGATCCACCAGCACCGGCCGGCCGGCCGATTCGCTGAGACGGCTGGCCCATGCCCGCAGGCCGATGCCGCTCCACGTCGCGGTGATGGGGGCGTCGAGGTCAGCCGCAGGGCAGGGCCGCGCGGCCCCGATGAGACCGCCCAGAAGCATCCAGGCCAGCGTGCAAACCAGTCGTCTGCGGGTCATCGACATGCGGGCGGCATGACCGCGGACCCCCGGCATGGCAGACGCAACCAGCCCGGCTGCGGTAGTCTCAAGCGCAGACGGGCATGGTTCGGACAGTGGCACGACAGGGCTCCTGGGGCTGCTCCGGAGCATACAGCCGGCGGCCGGAACGACGACAGACGACATGGCAGCTGAAAAAACGATCGTTGTGCTCGGGGCTGGAATCAATGGTGCCGCGATCGCCCGCGAACTCACGCTCTCGGGCGTGGGGGTCGTCGTCGTCGACGAGGGCGACATCGCGGCGGGGGCCACGGCCTGGTCGACCCGGCTCATTCATGGCGGCCTCCGCTACCTGGAATATGGCGAGATCGGACTCGTTCGCGAGAGCCTTGTTGAACGCAACCGTCTCGTGCGGTTGGCGGCCCACCTCGTGCGGCCGCTGCCGTTCTATCTCCCGCTGGCTGGACGCTGGGGTGGCCTCTGGGCAGCCGCGGCGCGGCTGGTTGGCTGCGAATCGCTGGCCCGTTCTTGGCAGGGGCAGGGGCGGCGGGGCAGTTGGACCGTCGGGGTTGGTCTCTCGCTCTACGACATGCTGGCGGCAGACGCAGACTGGCCGAGGCATCGCATGGTGCGGGCGACCGCCGCGGGCATGCCGGCGGTCGACACCCGGGCCTTTCCCCTGGCGGGCCTCTATCACGATGCGCAGCTGCTCTTCCCCGAGCGCCTGACCGTGGAACTGCTCGTCGACGCCCGCCAGATCGCGGCGGCGGCCGGCACGCGGTTCGATGTCTGCACGCACAGGAAGATGCGGCTCGACCGCGACGGCACGTTCGCGATCGAACCGTCGCCCGACGGCAGCGGCCCGCTCGAGATAAGGCCCGACGCCGTCGTGAACGCCACCGGTGCCTGGGTCGACCGCACGCTCCAATCACTTTTCGCGGAGGGAATAGCCGGAGCGTCCGATGGTCGTACGTCTGCAGATCGTCCCGGCCCGGATCGGCTTCTTGGTGGCACGAAGGGCAGCCATGCGATCATGCGGTCGCCGGTGCTGCGGGCCGCGCTTGGCGACTTTGGGGTCTATGCGGAAGCGGCCGATGGGCGGCCCGTGTTCGTGCTCCCCTTCGGCCCTGAGCTCGTGCTCGTGGGCACCACCGACATTCCCTTTGCCGGCGATCCGGCGGAGGCACATGCCGACGAAGCCGAGATCGACTATCTGGTCGCCGCGGCGGCGCGGATCTTTCCGTCGGCGGGCGTCGGCCGCGATCAGGTGCAGCAGCATTATTGCGGCGTGCGGCCCCTGCCGAATGTGGGGAGTGATTCGCGGTCGCCGGCGAGTGTCACCCGCCGCCACCAGCTGGTGCGTCAAAAAGCCGCGTCGCTGCCGTTATGGTCGGTCGTGGGCGGAAAGCTCACCACCTGCCGCAGCCTCGCCGAAACGACGGCAGCCACGGTGCTCACCACGCTCGGTCTGCCGGTCCGTGGCACGTCGCGGGAACGGCCGCTCCCGGGCAACTGCGACGGGGCTTCGCGAGACGCCGCAGTGCTCGAGTGTCGGCACCTGGCCGAGCGGGCGGGCGTGTCGCGGGCCCACGTCGCTGCGGTCGCAGAGCGGATGGTCGGTCTGTTTGGAACGCGGGCAGCGGCGGTCTGGCCGGGATCACAAGGAACCCTGATTCGCGGGACCGGCCTCCCCGCCGCCGCGGTCGATTTCTGCGTCCGCGAAGAGTGGGCGGCCACGCTCGATGACCTGATCGAGCGGCGGCTGATGCTCGTGTTTCACGAAGGTCTCAGCCGCGAAGCAATTGTGGACGTGGCAGATGCCCTGGCCCGGGCCGGTGCACTCGCCCCGCAGCAGGTGGAGCACGCCGTCGATGGGTGTGTCGCACGGCTTGCGTCACGGTATGGCCGTGTGATCCCGCAGACAGCCGCCGCAGTCGAAGCATGACACCACGGCACCATGACAACCTGACACCCTAGCCTTCCGAACCGCACCAGACCGGGGGAGCCAACCATGACACATGCCGCGATGCACACCAGACCATCCAAGACATGCATCCTCGCGCTCGACCAGGGCACCACGTCGAGCCGGGCGATCCTCTTTGATCGTCGCGGCGTCCCACTGGCGACGGCGCAGGAGGAGTTTCCCCAGATCACACGGACGGAGCGTTCGCCTGCGGTTGTCGGCGGGGCGGAGGGGGCAGGCGCCGGCGATGACGTCGGGGATGTGTCGATCGTGGAGCATGACCCGGAGGACATCTGGCGTTCGCAGTTGGCCTGTGCCCGCCGCGTGCTCGAGTCGAGCGGCACCACCGCGGAACAGGTGGCCGCCATCGGCATCACCAACCAGCGTGAGACGACGATCCTCTGGGATCGTGGCACCGGGCGGCCGGTCGCGCCGGCGATCGTCTGGCAGAGTCGCGTGTCCGCGGCCATCTGCGGCAGGCTGCGGGCGCAGGGGATCGAGGAAGACGTCCGTCGACGCACGGGGCTGCTGCTCGACCCGTATTTTTCGGCCACGAAAATCATGCATCTGCTCGAGACCATGCCCGGGCTACGGTCGCGTTGCGAGGCCGGCGAGATCCTCTTCGGCACGGTCGACACGTTCCTGATCTGGCGGCTCACGGGCGGCCGCGTGCACGCCACCGATGTCACCAACGCCAGCCGAACGCTCCTCTTCGACATCCATCGGCTCGAATGGAGCGAGGAACTCTGCAGCCGCTTCGGTGTGCCGCGGTCGATGCTGCCGGAGGTACGGCCGTCGAGCGGTGGGTTTGGCGAGACCGATGCCGCATGGCTCGGAGCGCCGATCCCGATCGCGGGCTGCGCCGGCGACCAGCAGGCAGCGTCGTTTGGCCAGGGCTGCGTGCGGGCAGGCGATGCGAAAACCACCTATGGCACCGGCGCGTTTCTGATGTTCGCCACGGGACGGGAGCCGGTCGCCAGCCGGCACGGCCTGCTGACCACTCCCGCATGCACGCTCCCGGCCGGCCAGCCGGGAGCGGCCGCAGGGTATTTTCTCGAAGGATCCGTGTTCGTGGCCGGCAGCCTCATCGACTGGCTGCGGGACGGCCTCGGGATGATCAGCCACGCCCGCGAGATCGAGCCCCTTGCGCGGAGCGTGGGCGACAGCGGCGGTGTGATGCTCGTGCCTGCGCTGACGGGCCTGGGGGCGCCCTACTGGGATCCCTTTGCACGGGGTCTTCTGATCGGTCTCTCGCGGGCCTCGGGCAGGGCCCACATCGCCCGCGCGGCACTCGAATCGATCGCGTTCTCCGTGGCCGAGGTCGTCGTCTGCATGCAGCGGGACGCGGGCGTCAGCCTCGGCCGCCTGCGGGTCGATGGTGGCGCCAGCGGCAACGATCTGCTGATGCAGATGCAGGCCGATATTCTTGGAATCCCGGTGGAGAGACCGGCGGTGCTCGAGACCACGAGCCTGGGGGCCGCAGTCCTTGCAGGTCTCGCCACCGGCTTTTTCCCCAATCAGGCCGCGGTGGAGGAGGCACGACGCGTGGAGCGGATCTTCGAGCCGACGATGGACGAGCCGGCACGGACGCAGCTGCTCGCACGATGGAGCAACGCCGTCGATCGCTGCCGCGGCTGGGCCCGGCAGCCGTGACGCCTCACCTCACGACTCACCGAACCACTGGGCCGGCGGTCTGGGGGCGGCTCTCGGCGACGATGGCCCCGGCTGTATAGCGTTGGGGATTGGCGGCGAATGCATCGCGGGTTTCGGTGGTCGAGAA
>JBIIFB010000279.1:0-2872 GCA_044237545.1 Pirellulales bacterium | reverse complement strand
AAGAGATACGTTCGTGCCTGGTAGGTGACCCCGTAACGGCGTTGGCCGGGGGTGCTCTTGCCAGCGTCGAAGGCGAGGACGGGATCGTCGCCGGAGAGCGCGGGGGCATACCGGTCAGGATCGGCGAGAAACGCCCGCTGCTGATCGGCGCTCGCGAACAGGTAGGTCCGTCCGCGGTGCCGAGCG
Organism: Pirellulales bacterium; assembly: GCA_044237545.1. Lineage (GTDB taxonomy): Bacteria > Planctomycetota > Planctomycetia > Pirellulales > UBA1268 > CAMCQY01. The sequence goes on along the minus strand of JBIIFB010000279.1, from coordinate 2,686 downwards.
CCCCACTGAGCGCGGCCTTCGACCCACGACCCTCGCTCCGCGAGGGTCACCGGGCAGTAGCCCTCCAGGCCGACCGGCATCGAGCCGTAGGTATCGGCCGTGGCGCCCGTGGCGGGAGTGGGTGAAGCGGCCGGATCCTGCGGCGGAACGGCCGCGATCAGCTCCTTGGTATCGGGATTCGGCTGTGGCTTGGCCTGCTTGGTAAACATCCCAAAAGGCTTCTGAAGCGTTGCGAGCAGCGACGAGGCCGCGGCGGCCGCCGCCGACTGGGGCTTGGTCTTCGTGGGTGTGCCGGGGGCTGCTTCAGGAGTCGTCTGGGCAAGGGCAGTCGGGCTACCGCCGTTGGTCGGCTGGCCGGGCTGCTGCGGTACGATCGGCTTTGATTCGGTCGGGGTCTGAGCCGGTACAGCCGGTCGGCTGTCTGCGAAGGTCTGGGAGGCAGGCTGCCCGGATGGGCTCGACTGAGACGGCGTCGCTGCCGTGGCGGGCGTCGGCTCACGCGGCGGTGCGTTGAGCCATGGGGCAGATGTGGCCATGGTGGCGGTCGGAACCGCAGCGGGCTCGATGCTCAGCGGCGTCTGCGAGACCGTGCCACTACGGGTGTTGCTGGCAAGCGGGGTGGTGGTGGCGGTCTCCGGAACGATTTCGGTGGTCGGCGGGGCGGATGAAGCCAGTGTCGACTGAGCAGGCGAGACGTCCGGTCGGGCGACCGGGGCCGCGAACGGCAAGGCTGGCAACTCAGGCTGCACGGCCGCCTGGTGCGCTGTCGACGGCTCTGCCTGGTGCGCTGTCGACAGTGGTGCCTGGTGCGCTGTCGCCAGCTGTGTCGGGTTGGCAGTTGCGATCGCAGACGGCTTCGGAACCGGCGCGGCTGATGAACCAGTGGTCAGCGACGGGTCGCTTTCCCGGAACGATGCGGCGATGGCGGCGCTGTTGCCGACGGTCGGGTCGGCGTCGCTGGCGAAGTCGGAGAGCATGCGAACCTTTGCCGCGACCGCATTGATCGCCTGCCCGCCCGGCGGTACGGTGCCGCGGACGGCCCCCGAAGTGGCACGCAGCGATCGACTGTCATCGCTCCCAAAGGCCGGCAGGCTGCTCGATTCCTGGACCGACAGGCCGGCGAACTGCCGCATGTTCGCTTGAGTGTCGGTGGCTCGGGTGGTGGTTCCGGTGTTGGGTTCGGGCCGCGTGGCCGAGGCAAAGGCTGCCTCCTGGGCGGCGCGGGCCGCTGCCGCCACGAATCCGGCAGGTGTTTCGGGCAGCTCGAACTTCGACAGCACCTGTTCATCCGCTGTCATGATGCAGGCACTGGGCACCTTCGTAATGCCGAGCCGTCGTGTCAGTTCAGGGTTTGTGTCGACATCCACGCATACCGGTTCGAAGCAGGCCGCGACGAGGGCGACCGCCTCGTCGCTGGCAAGCGTTGTCCGGTCGAGCGTTGAACAGGACGAGCTCCAACTCGCCGTGAAGATCGCCAGGACCGGCCGCCTACTGGCGTCGGATGCCCGGCTGGCTGCAGGGAGGTCGGCGTGCCACGGCACCGCGGCCGTCACGTCCGCGGTCCAGCTCGACAGCACAGCCAGCAGCGCCGCCATGAAAAGTCGATGGCAGGATCGGAGACAGTTCGTCACGGAAGTCGTCATGAAAGTTGTCATGGAAATCAACACGCGGGTGGAAAGCATCACTCCAGCCTCTGGGGTTCAACTGGCACCAACGAAAGCGGGAAATCCGCAGTGGGCTCTTCTGCCCGGCTGCATGCCGGGCGGCCTTGGCACGTGGCCACCTTGCGAGCCGGAAGATGTATCGGTCGAAACGGTCGCAGGAATCGCATCGAAAACAACGCGCCCCGAAAATTGGGCTCGGGACACGTTGTCCCGGCTCCGCAAACCCCCTAGCTTGAAGCTGGTTTGAAGCTGGGCGGCTCGGGTCGATCCTGGCCATTTCCGGCCGCTTGACATTCCGGGCGAAGCAGAGGATACTGGTCGCGACACGTTGCAACAGGGTTTTCGTAAGCGGCCAAGCCGCCGTGTCGCTCCCGAGGAATCTCCAAAACGCTTTTGGAGATTGTGAATCGTCCAGCGGTTCCTCCGGGGTGTGCTTTGGTCTCCCAAAGAGTGTGTTGACGGTGTCAACACCCAGCTTATGGGCTCCGAAGCCTCGGCATTTTCGCCAAGTCTTCGCAAAATCCTTGCCGGTTTTTTGGCTGGTTTTTCTGGCTGTTCCTTTCGTCTGGGTACATCCGTTTGGGTCCATCCGTTTGGGCTCTTCCGTTTGGATCCTCGTGTGTGGGGTCTCGTTCCTTCTGTCTTTTTGACCGTCCCAGCCTTACTGACCGCAGAGTGCGGGACGAGCGGGCGGTGTGAACGGACCGTGCAAACGGATCTTTCCGTTCTTTTTCCTTCTCCACAGGTTTTTCCTTCTCCACAGGGGTGTGTTGTATCCATGTCGAAACGGAGGCGATCACGCGGCCGCGGCGGGTTTGGCGGCCAGGGCCAGGGCCAGGGCGGCGGGCAGGGCCAGGGCGGCGGGCCAGGTGGCCAGGCCTCGGGCGGCTACGGGGGTGGCGGACAGGGCCAGGGACAACCCTACGGTGGTGGCGGCGGCGGTGGCGGTGGCTACGGCGGCCGGCGGCGGCGTTTTCGTCGAGGTAGCGGTGGCGGCGGTGGCGGCGGTCCGGTGCCTGCCG
>JBIIFB010000198.1:0-6276 GCA_044237545.1 Pirellulales bacterium | reverse complement strand
AAACTGCCGCTTGTCACGCTCCCGGATGGCCTCGTGCTCACCGTCGGCGACCTCGGTGAGGTGCGTGACGAGTTTGCCGACGTCGCCGCCACCAATCGGATCAACGGCCGAGCCGGGATGGTGGTGTCGATCGACCGCAGTTCGGGCGAAGACCTGCTTGCGATGGTCGCCGCCGTGAAGCAGTACATGGTCGATGCGAAACTGCCCCCGGGCTACGACCTGACGGTCTGGGCCGATCAGTCCGTCGACGTCAGAGACCGCCTCGACATGCTGATCTCGAACGGACTGCAGGGTTTGGTCGTCGTGTTTGTCGTGCTCGCACTGTTTCTCGATCTCAAGATCGCCTTCTGGGTGGCGATGGGCATCCCGTTCTCCATGCTCGGAACCGGGGCCATCATGTACGGCACCGACCAGACGCTCAACATGCTCTCGATGTTCGCGTTTCTGATGGCGATCGGCATCGTCGTGGACGACGCCATCGTGGTCAGCGACAACGTCGACCGGCACCGCCGGATGGGCAAGAGCCTGATGGCGGCGGCGATCGACGGCACCGTGGAGGTGGTTCCAAGCGTGATCTCCAGCGTGCTGACGACGGTGATCACCTTCCTGCCGCTCTGCTTCGTGTCAGGTGTGATGGGGAAGTTCATCGCGGTGATGCCGTTTGCATTCATCTCGACGCTGCTGATGTCACTGATGGAGTCGCTGCTCGTCCTGCCTGGCCATTTGGCACACGAAAAGAACCTCGTGTTCACGATCTTCGGGATCGTGCTCTATCCGCTGCGACTGCTTATGCCCGTGGTCACCTGGCTCCAGCGTGGCTGTGACAGTGGCTTGAAGTGGTTTGTCAGGAACGTGTATGCCCCGTTTCTTGATTTCGCGCTCGACAACCGCCTTTCGGTGATGGCCGTAGCCATGTGCATTCTGCTGCTGGCCGGCGGGATTGTTCGCAGCGGAATCACGCCGTTTCTGCTCTTTCCAAAGATCGACGCCAACCGGCTGCTTGCGAAGATCGTCTTCCCCGACGGCACGCCTGCGAGCGTCACGGAAGAAGCCACGCAAAGACTCGAAAAGGCAGCCGTTACGGCGTCGCAGAATCTCGCGGCCGGAGCCCCTCCGATCGTGGAACTGATCCACCGGGCGGTCGGGCAGGTGTCCACGTTGGGTGAGGTGGGGCCTGATGCCCGCATGAGCGGCAGCCATGTGGGGGCGGTCGCGGTCGAACTGGTGGAGGGCGAACTCCGCGATGTCACGAGCGAGCAGTTCATCAGCGAATGGCGCCGGCAAGCTGGGGATTTCGCCGGTACGGAGTCGCTGATCTTTGGCACTGAAAACATCGGCCCGGGGGGCAAGACGATCGAGTTCAAACTGCTCGCGCAGTCCGGATCCGACGCCGTACAGCAGTTGGAGGCCGCGGTCGAGCGGTGCAAGGAATGGCTCAAGCAATACCCCGGGGTGATCGACATCGACGACGACTCGCGGCCGGGCAAGTGGGAATACCAGCTCAAGGTCAAGCCGCGGGCCGAGGCGATGGGAGTGTCGCTGGCCGAACTCGCCGCCACGATCCGGGCGAGTTATTACGGCGAGGAAGTGATGCGACTGCAGCGGGGCCGGCACGAAGTGAAATTGATGGTCCGCTACCCGCGGTCTGAGAGACGGAGTTTTGCCACGCTCGATGAGATCCGGGTGACGGGCCCCGACGGTGTGAAGCGGCCGATCGGCGAACTGGCCGACCTGACGGTGGCCCGCGGCTATTCCGAGATCAACCGGCTGGGCCAGCGACGTTCGATCACCGTGACGGCCGACATCGACGTCGCGAAGAGTTCGCTCACCAGTGCGCTGGTAACGGCCGACATGGAGAAGCGATTGATGCCAGACCTCGTCAAGGACTATCCACTCGTGCGGGTCCGCTGGGAGGGTCAGCGGGAGCAGTCGAACGAGTCGCTGCGGAGCCTTGGCGTGGGGTTTGTCGTCGCGAGCTTTGCGATGTTCGTGCTGCTCACGATGGAATTCAAGTCATATTTTCAGCCGTTTCTGATCATGGCGGCCATCCCGTTCGGCTGTGCGGGAGCCGTGTTCGGCCACGCTCTGATGGGCATGCCGCTGACGCTCTTCAGCATGTTCGGGCTGGTCGCGCTGGCGGGCGTGGTGGTGAACGACTCGATCTGTCTGATCGACTTCATCAATATCCGGGTTCGCGAGGGGCATCCGCTGCGGCTCGCCCTGCGGGAGGCGGGATGCCTGCGGTTTCGGCCCGTGATGCTGACGAGCATCACGACGATCGGCGGCCTCCTACCACTCCTGCTCGAGAAGAGCTTCCAGGCACAGTTCCTGATTCCGATGGCCACCTCGCTGGCGTTTGGGCTGGCGATGACGACGCTCTTGGTGCTGGTGCTGGTGCCGGTGATGTATTCCTTCTTCGGAACGAGCGCCCGCGAGGAGCATGTGGAGGAATATGCCGAAGGCTACTCGCCGGGGACTGCTGTGAGCTCGGTCGATCCAGATGATGCCGAGAAGGAATGGTTGCCGGACCATCTCAGGGAACAGCCGGGGCCAGAGTCGATCAGCGCGTAGTCACGGAGTCCCATCGTTACCGCTCCGGGCTTGTATGGGATGGGGACGATCCCATCGCTGACGCTCCGGGCTTTTTTGAGACGGCATGTGGCCGTTCCATAAAAGCCCCCGGCGTGAGCCGGGGGATGGGGTCACGGTCGGCGTTGATCGCATTTACGATCCCATCGCTGACGCTCCGGGCTTGTATGGGACGTGGTGCGGCCATGGATGGCCCTGCCCGCTATTTCCTGCCCGCTATTTATTGAAAAGGAAGTGGCAGATGTCGCCGTCGCGCATCACGTATTCCTTCCCCTCCACGCGGAGCTTACCGGCGGCACGGATTTCTTTCTCGGTCTTATAGGTCTCGAGGTCGGCGAGCGAGTAAATCTCGGCCCGAATGAACCCCTTCTCGAAGTCGGTGTGGATCACGCCGGCGGCCTGCGGGGCCGTGGCCCCGACCGATACCGTCCACGCGCGAACCTCCTTCTCGCCCGCCGTGAAATAGCTCTGCAGGCCGAGCGTCTTGTAGGCGGCCCGTGCGAGCGCGGCGAGCGACGGCTCCGTGAGCCCCGCGCCGGAAAGCATCTCGCCCCGGTCGGCCTCGTCGAGTTCAGCGATTTCGGCCTCGAGCTTCGCACAGACTGGCACGACCTCCGCGCCGGCCGTGGCAGCCGCGGCGCGGACCTTCTGCACGAGTGGGCCATTGCCCTCGAGATCGGTCTCGTCGACGTTGGCCACGTAGAGAATCGGCTTCGCTGTCAGCAGGCCGAATTCCTTGACGGCGGCCCTCTCGGACTCATCCAGCACGAGCGTGCGGAGTGGCTTTTCGGCAATCAGGTGGGCGAGGCATTTTTTCATCACCTCGACCTTGAGCTTGGCATCCTTGTCGGCCCCCTTGGCCGACCGCTCCAGCTTGGGCAGGCTGTTTTCCAGATGCTGGATGTCGGCGAGCATCAGTTCGATCTCGATCGTCTCCATGTCGGAGACCGGATCGACCTTGCCCGCCACATGGATCACATCGGGATCCTCGAAGCAGCGGACAACCTGGAGAATCGCGTCGACCTCGCGGATGTGCGACAGGAACTTGTTGCCGAGGCCCTGGCCCTCGCTGGCACCCTTCACGATGCCGGCGATGTCGACCAACTTCAGAGCGGCGGGAATCACCTTCTGCGGTGGGATGTATTTCGTGATCAGCGTGAGGCGGCTGTCGGGCACGCTCACCATTCCCTCATTGGGCTCGATCGTGCAGAAGGGGTAGTTCGCGCTCTGCGCGGTCTTCGACATGGTCAGCGCGTTGAAGAGCGTGCTCTTGCCGACGTTGGGGAGTCCGACGATGCCTGCTTCCATGACTGCAACTATTGTTCCGGAGGATGGGAAAAGCACTATGATGGTCGAAAGACTCCAATCATCATAGATGCGGTGAATTTCAGGTGAGTGGCGTGCCTTTGACCGCGGCGTTTTTCGATCAGCCGGCCGATCGCGTGGCCCGCAAACTGCTCGGGGCGGCGCTCGTTGTGCGGGCTGCAGATGGTCGGCTCGTTCGGCACCTGGTCATCGAAACGGAGGCCTATCTCGGGGCCCACGATCTCGCCTGCCACGGCTCCCGCGGTCTCACGCCGCGCAACGCCACGATGTTCGGGCCGGCAGGCTCCTGGTATGTCTACCTCTGCTACGGCATGCACTGGATGCTGAATATCGTCACGGGAAAGGAGGGGGTGCCGGCGGCGGTCTTGATCCGCGGGGTCGGGGAGCACGTCGGGCCGGGACGGCTGACGAAGGCGCTGGGGATCGACCGCTCGTTCGACGGCCGGCCGGCCAGCCGCCGGACCGGGCTCTGGCTGGAGGCCGGCGGGATCACGGTGCCACGGCGGCTGATCGAGCGGACGCCGCGGATCGGGGTGGCCTACGCCGGAGTATGGGCGGAGAAGCCACTGCGATTCGTCGTCGATCCGAAGCGGATCACTGGCTGAGTCGGGTAATCGGAGACCCCCCTGATCGATCCCGGCTCCCCCGTGGCGGCAAGTTTTCAACTTGTCCGTGTCCGGGCGCGTATTCCACAAGTTAAAAACTCGTGGCCACGGGGCAAACTCCTTCGCCCCCGTGGCGGCAAGTTTTCAACTTGTCCGTTCTTCGGCTCTGCCGTGGCGAGGAAAGCGGCCGTGTTCCCCAGTGGTACGCTTTGGCCGATACCGAGCTAGAATGACAGGGGAATCGATCATCGAATCCTTCGAGGAGCGGACGAACATGACGGCACATATGGTCCGGTTGTTTCTGGCAGGAGCGATCATGATGATGAGCAGCGGATTGGCAGCAGCGGCGGAAGGCGAGTCGGCGAAGGCGACGTTTGCCGGCGGCTGTTTCTGGTGCACGGAGGCGGTCTACGCCCAGATTAAGGGCGTGCACTCGGTGACCAGCGGCTATATCGCCGGGAAAAATCCCAACCCCACATACCAGCAGGTCTGCACCGGCCAGACGGGTCACGCCGAGGCGGTGGAGATCGAATACGATCCGCAGCAGGTGCCTTACGAAAAACTGCTCGAGATCTTTTTCAGCACCCATGACCCGACGACGAAGAACCGGCAGGGGGCCGACTCCGGCACGCAATACCGCTCGGGTGTCTTCTATCATGACGACGCCCAGAAGAAGACGGCCGAAGAGGTGATCGCGAAGCTGGATGCGGCGAAGGTGTTTCCCGCCAGGATTGTGACCGAGGTCACGCCAGCGAGCACGTTCTACCCGGCGGAGAAGTATCACCAGGATTACTTCGCCAACAATCCGTTCCAACCCTACTGCCAGTCGGTGGTGTCACCGAAGGTCGAGAAGGTCCGTAAGGTCTTCAAAGACCTTTTGAAGTAGTTGGGTGAAGTAGCCGGGTGAAGTAGTCCGAAAAGGGCACGCCGCCAGACTGCTCGGCGAGGAATCCCGTCGCTTACGCTTTCCCATACAAGCCCTCGGCATAAGCCGGGGGATCGGCAGCGGGGAATCCCGTCGCTTACGCTCAGGGCTTGTATGAAGCCCAGCAGCAAGGAATCCCGTCGCTCACGCTTCCCATACAAGCCCTCGGCGTAAGCCGGGGGATCGGCAGCGGGGAGTCCCGTCGCTCACGCTCAGGGCTTGTATAAAGCCCGGCAGTAAGGAATCCCGTCGCTCACGCTTCCCATACAAGCCCTCGGCGTAAGCCGGGGGATCGGCAGCAAGGAATCCCGTCGCTTACGCTCAGGGCTTTTATGAAGCCCAGCAGCGGGGGGTCCCGTCGCCTGCGCCCAAGGCTTGTATCAGGGGCTTGTATGAAGCCCGGCGGCGTCACGCGTCGGCGTAGCGGACGACCAGCTCGGCCGCCTCGACCGGCGTGCCGGGGCTCACGAGCACCTCGGCCACTTTGCCGTCCCGCTCCGCGTAGACCGTCGTCTCCATCTTCATCGCCTCGAGGCTCAGGAGTTTCTGCCCCTTCGTCACTGCGTCTCCCGGCCGCACAGCCACCGTCACGATCAGGCCCGGCATCGGCGCACCCACCTCCCGCGCGTCGCCCACCGTCGCCTTCGGCCGCCGCTGGATTTTCGCCTCCAGGCTCTTGTCGGCCACCGACACGCTCCGCGGCTGTCCGTTCAACTCGAAAAACACCGTCCGCGTGCCGTCGGCATGTGGCTCGCCCACGGTCAGCAGTCGGATCACGAGCGTCTTGCCCGGCTCGATGTCGACGGGCAGCTCCTCGCCGGGCTTCGGGCC
>JBIIFB010000049.1:0-20491 GCA_044237545.1 Pirellulales bacterium | reverse complement strand
CACAGAAACCGGACGGGCCCAAAGAAGCCGCCATGCCGAGCCTGTCCTGCCTGTGGGAGATCGGCGGCGCGTCGAGCAAAAGTCTCCCCGAGTCCGTCCGCCGCGAGGTCGATGCGGCACTGGCCATCGGCACGAACGTCATCGCCTATGCAACCAACCGCGAACTGAAGCGGAAGGACGAACTCTTTGCGCTCGACCGCGACTCGCCCCGGGCCACCGACGCGTTCGAGCGGGGCCAGATCGCCATTGCCAAGCTCAAGCATTCCGGCATGTGCGATGCGGCCCCGGCAGCGCTTGCCAATATTCTCCGCGCTGCCGCCCGCGAACTGGGTGTTCGTGTCGATGACACGCCGAGCCAGATCGATCCCGCCGATCCCGCCCTTTTCAAATACCATCTGGTCTTCATGCACGGCCGGCAGGGCTTCGCCTTCGATGCCACCCGCCGGGAGCGGCTGCGGCAGTTCCTCGAGCGGGGTGGCATGCTGCTGGCCGACAGCATCTGCGCCTCGCCGACGTTCACGGCGGCCCTCCGCTCAGAGATCGCCGCCGTACTCCCGGCCCAGAAACTGGAGGAGATTCCAGCCGACGACCCGATCTTCACCGCGGCTGCCTACGGAGGCTACGACATCCGACAGGTGACGCTCCGTGAGCCGGCCGGGGGAAATGGACCGATGAACGTGCGAAAACGGTCCATCCCGCCGAAGCTGGAGGGCGTTCGGATGGGGGACCGGTGGGCGGTGATCTTCTCCCCGTACGATCTCTCCTGCGCGCTGGAAAAGCAGAACTCACTCGAGTGCACCGGCTACGCGCGTGACGACGCCGAAAAGATCGCCCTCAACGTGCTGCTCTATTCGCTCAATCACTGACGCGACCATGGGATTCCGCCCATACAAGCCCGGAGCGTAAGCGATTGTGTCGGCACCACGTTTGACACAACGCCCCACGTGGCTTCCGATCCCCATCCGTCCAATGGCTGCATCGCCCCCGACACGAAGCCTCACCCGTCGGAGTCGCTGCTGCTACCGCCCGTGATGTAGCTTGCGTAATAGAGGAGCGTGAGCACGCTCTGGAGCGTGCCGGCCACGTAGGTCCACGCCGCAGCGTTGAGCACACTATTCACCGACGACATCGACTCCGACGGCACGATCCCCAGGCCCACGAGCTGCGCCTTCGCCCGATTGCTCGCATCAATCTCCACCGGCAGGTTCACGAGCTGGAAAAAGACCGTTGCCCCAAAGAGCGCGATCCCCAGCCAGGCCACCGGCTTCAGTGCCATCGCCAGGCCAATCATGAACACGATCAGGCCGAAGCCACTCCCAAAGTTCGCCACGCCGACGGCAGCATTGCGGATCGACATCATGGCGTAGCCCTGATGATCCTGAAGGGCATGGCCCGCCTCATGGGCGGCGATGCCGACGGCCGCCAGCGAACGGCTACCGTAGACGTTTTGCGAGAGGCGGAGCACTTTCGTTTGCGGGTCGTAGTGGTCGGTGAGCTGACCGGGCACCTCCTCGATCTCGACATCGGTTGCGCCGGCCGAGTCGAGAATGTGACGTGCGGCAGCCGCCCCCGAGAGCGGGGCTGGCTCCTGTGAGGCAGCCGCGAACGACGAATGCACACGCCACTGGGCCCACATCGCCAGCAGCATCGCCGGGGCAATCGCGAGCATGTACATCGGATCGAAGTAGAAAAACGGCATGGTATTCAAAAACTCCTCGAAATCGGGACCCTTGCCCCAGAGAGTGCGTCTCGAAAGTATTCTAACAGCGGAGCCGGCCACCGGCTTCGATCCGCCCCACCAGATCCCGGACATTCGTCACGTTCATGGCAACTCTCTACGCAATCAGGCGGCCGCTTGTTCGCCCGCACACCGAATCATTCCTGCCCGGCATGGTGTTGGCAGCGGCAATCCTGCTGGCAGGCTGCGGACCGCAGACCAGCGGCCCGGCTGGAGCCCCCGTGGCGGGCGACGACACGACTGCGGCCACATCGATCGACCGCCGCCAGCTCTGCCGGAGGATCGACGCGGTGCTGGCCCATGCCCGGGATGGCCGCCGGCTGGACGCCTCCGTTCATGGTGCCTGGCAGGTGGTGCATGGAATCCTCGCATTCGGCCGTGACTTCCCTCTCCGCCACGGCGGCACGGAGTCGGCCGCGGTCGATTACCTGCTCGACGGTGGGAGGCTCACTGGCTGGGTTCTGCGGGCCGGGTCGCCAGGGGTGGTGGCCGTGGTCGAAGAGGGGAGCACAACGGGCCAGGGGCATCCCGACCAGTGGCTGGGCTATCTGTCGCAGTGTGGGCGAGAGGGACTTCCACTCGACACGAAGCTCGTGGTCGGCACCAAGGCGTTCACCATCGCCGATCTGCTGTCGCAGGCGCAGGCCGACATCCGTCCCGGGCAGGAGGCGACCTGGACACTGATGGCGCTGTCCGCCTACCTGCCGAGCGACGCGGCCTGGACTGCCGGAGACGGCACACCGTGGACCACGGAGCGGGTCGTGCAGATGGAAGCCGATGCCGATCTCTTTTCGAGCGCCTGCGGCGGTGCCCACCGCCTCTACGGGCTCGTGACCGCGCTGCGGAAATACCGGTCGGCGACCGGCCGCTCGCCGGAACAGCTCTCGGGTGGGTGGGCGGCCGCGCAGGAGGTGATCGACGAGTGCGTTGACCGCGCCCGGCAGTTTCAACAGGCCGACGGCAGTTTCTCGATCCACTCCTTCGAGCGGCCCGGCACATCGGCCGACGTGTTCGCCCGGCTGTCGGCAACCGGCCATATCTTCGAGGCGTTCACCCTGGCACTCGACGACACGCGTCTGGCCGAGCCGTGGATGACGCGGGCGGCGGACCGACTGGTCACCCTTCTTGAACAGACCTCTGACGTGGATGTGGAGTGTGGCGCCCTCTACCACGCGGCCCACGGACTGCGGCTATACAGCGACAGGGTCTGCGGCTCTACTCAGTGACCCTTCTTCCGCTTCCCGGGGACTTGTCTCACTCGTGCACGGCCTGATTTTCTTCTATCTTCAGAAGTTTGCCGATGTCGCGGCCGCCGGCAGCACCTCGTGGCAGGGAATCCGGTCGAGCGTGACCACGTCGGCCTCCAGATTCCTGCCATCGGGCACCTACCCCGACGCCGACGCGGTCGCCATCCTCTCGACCATCGCCGAGACGACCGGCCGGCCCCTCCCTGCCATCCTCGAGGAGTTCGGCCACTTTCTCGCCCCGCACCTGGTCAAGGTGGCGGGCTCGGTCGTCGATCCGGCATGGCGCACGCTCGACCTCATCGAAAACACCGAGGCGATCATCCATGCCATGATCCGCACCACGAACCCCGGCGCCACGCCGCCGGTGCTGGAAGCGGTGCGTCAGAGCCCAGACGAACTCCACCTTGTCTACAGCTCAGCCCGGCGGCTCTGCCCACTGGCCACCGGCCTGATGCGTGGCATCGCTGCCCACTACGGGGAGACGATCCGGATCGAGGAGCCGAGCTGCCTGCTGCGGGGCGACCCGTTCTGCTCGTTCGTGATCGAGCACGTCGCCACGGAAACCCATGAACCGCACTCGTCGCTCACGGAAACCATCGTGCTGACGCCTTCGACGGACGGCTCCACGAGCGGGATCGGGACCGACCCACCGCTGATCGCGGCCTTCGTGGACGACCCCCTGCGGGAGAGGCTGCCGACGACGATCGGCGGCTACAAAGTGCTCGCGTCGATCGGCCGGGGTGCCATGGGGCAGGTCTATCTGGCGAACGACGAAACCCTCGGACGACGCGTCGCGATCAAGGTGATGCATCCGTCACGGGCGGGCGACCCCGCGGCCCGCCGTCGGTTTCTCCGCGAGAGCCGCGCGACGGCCGCGGTCGAGCACCCGAACGTCGTCGCGATCCATCAGGTCGGTGAGCATCGCCACCCGGGGGAACGCGACGGGCTTCCCTACATTGTCATGCAGTGCCTGCATGGCGACACGCTCGGGGCCTACCGCACGAAGCTGGGCCGCATCCCGCTGGCGGAGACGCTGCGGATCGGCCGCGAGGTCGCCGAAGGACTGGCGGCAGCCCACCATCGAGGCCTCATCCACCGCGATATCAAGCCCGAAAACATCATCCTCGAGGGGCCGACCCGTCAGGTGAAGATCATCGATTTCGGCCTCGCCCGCAACGCCGGCGACGATCCTTTGACGGCAAACGTGACGATCGACGGGGCGGTGGTTGGCACGCCGGCCTACATGTCTCCCGAAAGGATGGGAGACAAGATTATCGACGCCCGGAGCGATCTCTTCGGACTGGGCGTGATGCTCTACGAGCTGCTCGCCGATCGGCTGCCCTTTTCCGGCAGCTCGATGATGGCCATGCTCGCCGCCATTGCCCGGGGCTCACCACAACCACTCCGCAGCGTGGCCCCCGAGGTGCCCGAGGACGTGTCGGATCTCGTGATGCAGCTCCTCGCCCACGATCCGGCCGACCGACCGCCGTCCGCCCGGGCCGTGGCCGACGCGATCGCAGCGCTCGAGAAGCAACTCAGCAGCGGCTCGTAGCAAAGAAGCCCTCGGCGTAAGCCGGGGGATGGATCTTTGAACAAAGCCGCCGCATCCCATCGCTTACGCTCCGGGCTTCTATGGGACGTGCCGTCACCTGCCGGCCTTCATCACCTGAAGCTGGGAGTGGACTGCGTCGGAAAGCACGTGGAGATCACCCTGCCAGTCGATCGTGCTGGCGGTCTGAGCGGCGAGATCCTTGAGCTGCGCCGTCCCTGCGGCAAACTCGTCGCTGCCGATTACGAGCGCCACGCGGAATCCCTTCTTGGCTGCCATCTTCAGCTGGTTTCCGACCCGCTTCGCCTCTGGGTAAAACTCCACCGCCATGCCGTCGGCACGTAGCCGGGCAGCGATGCGGATGTAGTCGGCGAGGTGGGCCTCGTCGAAGTGCACGAGAAACACCTCGGCCGATGTCTCTTTCAGATCGAGTCGGCCGAGTTCCTCAAGGCCCGCGAGCAAGCGGTCGATGCCGAGCGACGCCCCAACGCCCGGCAGCGACTGCTTCGTGTAGAGGCCGGCGAGATTGTCGTAGCGGCCGCCGGAGCAGATGCTGCCAAGCGCCGGCAGGTCATCCAGAAAACTCTCCAGCACGATGCCGGTGTAGTAGTCGAGGCCGCGGGCGATCGACGGATCGATCACCACCCGCCCAGCCGGCACGCCCGCCTGCTGCACGCCGTCGAGGAGGCTCCGCAGGGCGGCCACGCCAGCCCGCCCTGTCTCAGAACCGCCGACGAGCCCGTCGAGAGCTGCAAGCACAGCCACCGGATCGCCAGCAAGCTGCGCCATGCCGAGCAGTTTGGCTCGCACGTCGGCCGACACACCATGCGCCTCGAGTTCCGCCGCCACGGCCTCGGGCGTTGCCTTGCCGAGCTTGTCGAGCGAACGCAGCACGTCGGTCGAGCGGTCGGCGACGCCGCATTCCTGCAGGATGCCAGAGAGCACGCGGCGGTCGTTGACGCGGATTGTGAAGCCGCCGATGCCGATCGCAGCGAGCAGGTCGTGCACGACGAGCACTGTTTCCAGGTCGGCCACGGGGCTCGTGGTGCCGATCGTGTCGAAGTCGCACTGCATGAACTCGCGATACCGGCCCCGCTGCGTATTTTCACCCCGCCACACCGGCGCCATGTGATACCGCTTGAAGGGCGTGCCGAGCACCCCGATGTGCTGGGCACAAAACCGGGCGAAGGGCACGGTGAGGTCAAACCTCAGGCCCACGTCGCGGCCGCCATGGTCCTTGAAGCGGTAGAGCTGCTTATCGGTCTCGTCGCTCCCCTTGCCGGTGAGGATCTCCAAGTATTCAAGTGCCGGCGTGTCGATCGGCGCGAAGCCGTAGGAGCGGTAGACGCGGCGGGCGATGTCGAGAATCTTTTCGCGGGCCAGTGCCTGCGCCGGCAGGTGGTCGCGGAAGCCCTTGAGCGTGCGGGGTTCGATGAGGCTGCGGGATTCGGTCACGTCGCGATGGTGTCCTGTTTTTGGGGTGATGACAGAAGGAGAGTGTAGCATCGGGGCACCTTGCCGCTGTCCCCAACTTCGTACCCGCCGAGCTGTTAGCCATGCAGGGCTGGTAGATGGGCATGCGCGGTGAATGCCGGCCGGCCCAATACGGCCAGGCACGCGACGATCATGGCTGGCATAGCACTGTCAGGCACCATCGAAAAGTTCGCTCCAGCGGCGGGCCACTTTCGCGATCAGATACTCGGGGCGGGGTTCAACTGTCGGCCGGCCGTTCGTGCACCAGTCGGAAAGCCGGTTCGCCACAGCATCGAGGTTGCGCGCATCGATGACCTCTGCAGGCGACAGCAACTCCGGAGCCGCGCCGAAATGATGCGCCAGCACAGGCGTGCCGACCGCATGGCTTTCGCCGAAGACCAGTCCAAACGTCTCCGGAACCCGATACGCCGGATAAAAGTAGCAAAACGAATCCGCGACATGCTCGCAGAACTCGTCGTGCGAAAGATGCCCCAGGTTGACGATGTTTGGGGAGAGCCTCTTCATGTTCGGCGGATCATAGAAAGAGACATGCAGTTCCACGTGTGGCAGCGTGCGACGGACATGCTCGAACGCTGTGAGCACCAGGTCGAGCCCCTTCCAGACGCTTCCAAAGAACAGCTTATTGGGGTTCGTCGGCCGACGAGTCGCAGGGTTGCGCAGGTTCTCCGGCACAGCGACCACATTGTAGACGTACGTCCTTCTGACCTGATTGAGCAGGTGCCCAATGCGGATCAGGCCCCTCCTCGCAAATTGTTCGACATTCGCCAAATGGGCCGCTGACACGCATACGAGGGTCGAATCCGTATTCAGCAGGGCGAGCACCATCCTGAGGTGCCGAGCCTGATTGCGCGGGTGCATGAACCAGTTGGAAGGAGGCTCGTGCCAGTCGTGCATCCACAGAAACAACCTCGCGTGTGGGAACAGCTTTCTCATGCCCCACAATCGCTCTGGTCGCCTCAATACGACGACCGCATCGGGCCGTAGGTCGCGATTCAACTGCCTTAACGCGACGAACTCGACCCCGCCGGAAATCTCGTCGCGATCGCGATTATGTTGGGCCACGATGACACGGTGCGTCTCCACCAACCCCATGGCCAATCGTGCTACGGTTCCCTCGGTACCGCCCAGCCCCCTCGCCCGCTGCCGGTCGAGATCGGCGTTGTATGGTCTGGGACAGGCGGCATCAACAAAAAGGATCGTGTGCATACCTGCTCCGAAGCCGAATCTGCGCCGTCAGAGTTTCTACCACACGTCGCGGTGTTCATATGCCCCCGCTACCGGCCGCGAGCCTCCCCGCTGGCTCATGCTGGCGCGAGCCTCGCGTGCGTGTCAGTCCAGCCCCTCAATGGCAGACCTGTGAACTTCTCGATGTTCCAGAGAACTCTCCCCATGCCGGGCATGCGGCTCAAAAACGAGCGATCGCCGCACGTCTGCACCAGGGCGAAGTTTCGATCGTAGGTAGCGGCGGTGGCCGCCCGGTCCATCCACCCGTCGACGGGCAGGTCGGCACCAAAAAGACCCGACGAATCAAGATGAAACCGGTGCTTACAGTCGTTTCCTTCGCGCGATGGGCTCGGGACTTTCTGCCAGGGTACTTGCGACTGCTGCAAGACTTGAAACGCATCGTACCCGAGAGATACGAGCAGTTCGAGTTCGGAGTGCGCCCGGCTGATCTCGATCCGCTCCAACTCCCAGCTCAGAAAATCAGGCCGCTCGGCGACATGCCCGAGCGACTCCAGGCAGAAGTGGTCTGAACCCTCGATGTCGATCTTCATGGAATGGGGAACGCCCAGAGTCCGTAGGGAGTCGACAAAATCGACTGCCGCCGTCGACACCCGACGAGTTGTGGCACCGCGTTTCGCAAAGCGATCCGTCCACGATTGGTCGGTGCTGCCCACCGTATCCAACACATCGTTCACGTAGAACGTGACCTCGCGCCTCCCGGCGACCCACTCGTCAGGGCTGATGATGGCGCCTTCCACCATGGTGAAACGGCCATTCCGGGCCGCGTCGGCAAACATCGCACGGCCTTGTTCGGCCAGTCGCGGGTGGGCCTCGAACGCTACCACCCGAAAGCCCTTCTTCAGGTAGAAGGCGGTGTCTTCACCACGGTGAAAACCGACGTCGTAAATGAGGTCTGCGTGTTTGGCCATCTGACCTTCTGATGCATCGCTGTCCGGCGGGATGGGGTATTGTTACTCTGAGTGCGTCGGCGATCCAAGCACATTTGGGAGGCCTCGCCTACGCCCCCAACAGGCTGATCGGCTAGGGTAGCCTCGTCTCCATGGATTCCGGACCTCCGACGCCCGACATTCTGCCCCTCGTCGCGGTAGTCATCTGTACCCGCCACCGGCCTCCGTCCGTCGCGAATGCGGTCCGCTCAGCGCTCGCGTCGCGTCCGGCGGCCTCGCGTGTGATCGTCGTCGATCAGGCTGATACCGACACGGCCGATCCCTTGGCTGAATTCGACGGGCTGGCTCGGTTCGTACGAATTCGTCACGACGCCGTCGGGCTTTCCCGCGGCCGCAACGTCGGCGCAGCGGCCGCCGCGGCGGCCGGAGCGACGATCATCGCCTACACCGACGACGACTGCGTCGCGGAGCCGTCGTGGCTGAGCGGGTTCGATGCGGCGTTCGCCGGTGCCGCTGATATCGCCGCCGTTTTCGGAACCGTCCGCGCGGCCCCCTATGATCGCACGACAGGCATCATCCCCGCCTACAACGCTCACAAATCCATCGTCATGCGGGGGCTTGCAAACAAGGCCCGGGCCGAGGGCATCGGCGCCTGCATGGCCGTTCGCGTCGATGCCTGGCGGCAGCTTGATGGATTCGACGACTGGCTCGGGGCGGGCACGTCGCTTGCGTCCGGCGAAGACACCGACCTGATCGTCCGACTGCTGCACGCGGGCTTCGCCGTGGCGGAAACCCCAGCCGC
This sequence comes from Pirellulales bacterium, assembly GCA_044237545.1. GTDB lineage: Bacteria > Planctomycetota > Planctomycetia > Pirellulales > UBA1268 > CAMCQY01. The sequence goes on along the minus strand of JBIIFB010000049.1, from coordinate 11,529 downwards.
CGAAGTGATCCACCACGGCTTTCGCGACTGGACATCATGCCGCTCACTCGTCGCCGGATATATGCGAGGAATTGGCGCCGTCAACGCAAAGATGATCCGTCTGGCAGGCATCGGCGGCCTCGCTCCGCTGGCGACGCTCGGCCGTCGCTGGCTGACCGGCCGGCCGGTGGTCGATCTCAACCATCTCCCGCCCCGCTGGTTCCGGCTCCGCCAGTTCCTCGAGGGTGCGACGATCAGCTGGAAGCTGCCGATCGATCGGCAGTCCGGCAGGTTCGTCCCTGTTCACGGTCCTGCCGACCTCACGCCCCCGACGACGAGCCACGGCTGACAAACCGCTCGAACCGGGGCGACTTCCGCATGAGCCCGCAGTCGATGAGCGGCTTCGTGCCCGCCCACCTTCGACTTCCGGCGTAGAGCACATCGAGCGTCGTGCGATCGCCAAGCGCCCGTGCGTAGCTGCGATACTCCGATGCGCCGTTCCAGTGTTCGCCCCGGGCCATCTCGACGGCGACCCGCTCGCGAAAGTCGGCCAGATACTTGAAGTGCAGGTGCACCGACCGCAGGTCGGAGCAGCGGGCCCCGAGGATGGCGTGATTGCTCAGCGAGAGCCTGACGCCCGGTCCGTTATGGAAAAGGGCGATCTTGTTCAGGATCACCCGCGTCCCCAGCACACGCTTTCGAAATCCGCCCACAAGCCGATCCTGGGCGCGGTCGAGCAGCACACGGCACGCGACGCGGATACCGTCCGAGTCGTAGTAGGGGCAGAGGTCGAAGAGGCTGCCGACGGCCTCTTTCGGCGGACAGAGCGACGCCGCATACATGTCGAGCATCAGGGAGGCCATGGCGGTGAAGCCATGCGCTTCGTGATACGCGATCACGTCCCTCAGACTGCGGTCTGGATATCCGGGATAAACAAGCAGTTCGTCGGCGTCCGCCACGAGGCACCAGCGGCCTGTAGTGTGGCGATCCAATAGCGTTTCGATCCATGCCCAGCCGCAGCGGGCAGCAGCGAACGACTGTGTCGTTCGGTAGAGCGACACATCGGACTGCTGCTCGAGAAATTCCGCCGTACCGTCCTCGGAGGCGTTGTCGACGATGACGAAGTGGTCGACACCGATCCGGCGATAGTGGTCGAGGAACTGGGCGATCCGGATCATCTCATCGCGAACGCAGGAGACCAGCACGATCGCCTCGGGAGCCAGATCGGGAGAACGCGCAGGCTCCGCATCGAAGCGGACGACGAAGTTCTTCGGCGCGGCGAGGTACACCGGCCGTAGGCGAACCGGCAACGAGATCATGCGGCCTCCCAAAGCCGACGCTAGTGCCGACACCGCTCGGGTCACTCTACGAAAGCAAAGGCAAAAGCGCCGGCTTCTGGCTGCGGATCGACTTGTTGCGGTTCTTCTTCTTGCGGCCGTCGCCGACTTCCATGCCGCCCGGGCCGAGCACCGCGTCCATGTATTCGACGACCTGTTCGGCCGTCTCGAAATACTGGTCGTAGACCCAGTCGTCTTCGTATTCGCAGTCCTTGGTCGTGTATTCCCGGCAGATCTGCGGGCGGGTCTCGTAGATGCCGCAGCGGTGATCATCCTGCAGATGCTTGCAGACGGTGTGCACGCAGACATACCAATCGCCATCCTCGGTAAAGACGGAGGCGTGGTCGTGGAGAAGGAACCAGCGGATGTATTCAAACTCCTCCCGCGTGGTCGGCGTCTCCAGCGGCAGCGCAAAATAGCGGCAGCACTTCGCCGTGCAGTATTCGCAGAGCACCTTGTCTTTCGAAACGGTATCTCGCTTCGGCTTGACGGGCATCTTCGGCAGGACGATATCGGCGATCGACATGGTAATAGGCTCCGGGGACGCCACGGCCAGCAGCGGGCTGGAACCGTGGGGCACGTACGCGAAAGGGTCCGCCGCTGAGCTAGGTTTTACGGTTCGTGACGAGGCTTGTCCACGGTCTGCCCTGGATTTCCCGCGGTCAGACCGACCAGAGCACCACAAGCCGCGAACGGCGGATGCGGGCATCATGCGTGGCCAGAGGGAGGCCCGCCGCCCTCGCCGTGGCCACGATCAGCCGATCGGCCGGATCCTGGTGAAACGTCGATGGAAGACGCGTCATTTCCGCGACCACCGCAGGAGTGATCGAGTGCAGTTCGACCGTGGCCATTGAGGCGGCAATCCGAAGCCATTCCTCCAGATCGTCGTCGAGCCGCAGCCGCCCCAGCTGCACGAGCAATGCCACTTCCCACAGACTGATGTCGCAGAGCCTAGGCCGACTGCCGCTCGGCAGGTCATCCAATGCCGCGCGTTCCCGCTTCGAGAGCCGAGGATCCCCGATCATCCACCAGACCCAGACATGCGTGTCGAGAAGAGGCGGTTTCGTCATCCCAATGCTTTTTATTCCAGCGCTTTTTTATTGCAGCGCCTTGTCATTGCAGGGCTTCGATGTCTGCCTCGTTGACAACGCTCGCGAACGGATCACCGCTGAAGTCGCCCCTGCCGCGGAGCGCAACCCACGGTTTTTCCTCGCGTGCAGGAACGAGCCGGGCCACGGGCCGACCCCGCTTGAGGATGACAAGTTCCTCACCCGTGCGACTGACCTGATCGAGCAGTCGCAGACATTGCGCCTTGAAAAGCGATGCAGTGATCTTCATAAAAGGCCACTGTACATGACCAGTGTACAGGTTGTCAAGACTTCCCGGGGGCTGACCCCGCCATCCGACGCATCTCAAGGACGCGAAACCCGACCGAATCATGTTTCTTGATCGGCATCTGACTCACTCCTCGCCCAATATACAGAGACGAGTTAACTTCGATACTTCAACCGTTCATGAAAGGCGGGCGTGCCCGGCCTCACGGTCACGCATGAGCCACATTCCTGGCGTCATGATGGCGAGGCCATAGAAGCCACTTCCGAGTAAGCGGCCAAAATCGGCGCGATCGAGGGTCAAAAGAACATCTGCGGTCGCCAGGACGCTGAAGAGAATCGGCCGGTCCTTGCTGACTGGGAACACAGCAGGCCTGTCGATCGTCAGCACGTCATCGGCGATGATGAGTTGACTTCTTAGCCGCAGCCACGTGGCAGTTACCGCCGCAGGAAAGCCGGCGAGGTTCCGGATCGTTTCGGCAACCGCGTAGGGCATCGTCATGAGACACAAGTCCCTCGCCGAAGCCTGGCGAAAGACCTCCTGGGACCCGCCCTCTGCCGGGATCACAAATGAGCGTGCTGCGGCTACGGCAGCCCGCCCCCGGTTTCCCGTATACTCCACCGGGACATTTTCCGAAGGGAGTCGAGCCGTGCCGAAGTGCTGGCGGATTCTTCCGCATGATAGAGCCTTGGTGGAATCGATCGAGCGGTCAGCCGGGGTCTCCGCAATCGCCGCGAGATTGCTGGCGGCACGCGGACTGACCGATTCTCCGTCGGTACGATCGTTTCTCGGCGGCACGATGGCCGACCTCCGCGACCCCGACCTGCTCCCGGGCATCCCGGCCGCAGCCGACCGTCTCCTGGCGGCCGCGCGGGACGGCCGGCCGATCGTGATCTACGGCGACTACGACGCCGACGGCATGTGCGCAACTGCGATCTTGATGGGTTGCCTGGAGGCGATCGACGCCCGCGTCAGCTGGTATGTTCCCGACCGATTCGAGGAGGGCTACGGTCTCAACGCCGAGGCACTCGAGACGCTCGCGGGCCGCGGAGCCCAGGTCGTGGTCACGGTCGACTGCGGCATCGCCAGCGTGCCCGAGGCGGTGCGGGCCCGTGAGCTGGGCCTCGAACTGATCATCACCGACCACCACAGCTTTGCCGAGACGCTCCCCGAAGCCGCTGTCCTCGTGCACCCGCGGCTGCCGGGGGGCGACTATCCCTTCGGTGAACTCTGCGGCGCGGGCGTGGCCTTCAAGCTGGCATGGGCCATCGCCACGAGATCGTGTGGTGCAAAGCAGGTCACGCCCCGGCTGCGGGAGATGCTGCTCAGGTCGATCGGATACGCGGCGCTGGGCACGGTGGCCGACGTCGTGCCGCTGCTCGATGAGAATCGGATCTACGTCAAGCATGGACTCGAGTGCCTGCGGAAGCGGGGCGGGCCGGGCATTGCCCGACTGCTCGAGCTGGCGAAGCTGCACGAAAAGTCGCAGCTCGACAGCGAAGACGTCGCCTTTCGGCTGGCGCCCCGGCTCAACGCCGCAGGCCGTCTGGGCCAGGCGGCCTGCGGCATCGAACTGCTGACAACGACCGACACGGCACGAGCCATCCAGTTGGCCGACTACGTCCACGAGCTCAACAGCCGCCGCGAGACGGAGGAGCGGAGCATCCAGTTGGCGGCGACCAAGCAGGCGAAGGAGCAGTTCGATCCCGAGGCCGACTCGGCCCTGGTGCTGGCCGATCGTGGCTGGCATGCCGGCGTGATCGGGATCGTGGCGGGGCGACTGGCGGAGCGGTGGCATCGGCCAATCGTGATGATCTCCCGTGACGAACACCAAGGCCGACCCGCCATCGGCAGCGTGCGGAGCGTTCCGGGCTTCGACGTGCACGAGCCGCTGATGGCCTGCCGGAAGCATCTGCTCACCTGCGGGGGGCATGCGGCGGCGGCCGGCCTGCGGATCGAGGACGGCAGGATCGAGGCCTTTCGCGCGGCGTTTCTGGAGGCGGTCGCCGAACGCATGCCGGTGCACTTGCGGCTGCCGCAGATCACGCTCGATGGCGAGACAACGCTCGCCGGCCTCACGCTCGACACGGTCCAGCAGCTCGAGCGACTCGCGCCGTTTGGCCAGGGCAACCGACGGCCGATCCTCTGTGCATCGGGGGTTCGGCTCGTCGAGCCACCGCGGACGATCGGCGGCGGCGCGAGGCACATCTCGATGAACCTCACACAGCATGGGGCGAAGGTCCGTGGCGTGGCCTTCGGAGGGGCCGAGTGGCTTTCGCATCTCCCTGTGCCAGGGCAACCGTTTCATGTCGCCTTCAAGCCGAAGATCAACGAGTTCCGCGGCCGCCGCACCGCCGAGATGGAGATCATCGACTGGCGTCCGGACGGCATCGACGTAGGCGTGGAACTTTCCTCCAGCCGGTCAGCTACCGCCTGACGTCGATGACCCCGACAGCCAATCGTCCGTCGGTAAAATAGGGATCGCCGCCGCCGTTGTGGCCATGCCTGTCGGAATGGAACTGGTCGATCCAGTAGAAGCCCGTCAACGCCCCCGAGGTGTGGGCATCGGAGACGACCTTGTTTCTTTCCTTGTCGATGTCGGCGCTGATCTTGTGGGTCACGCCGCCGGTGGTGCGGCTGATCTCCACTCGCTCGTCATAGGTTGCTGCTCCGAGCCAGAGCGGTTCTCCATGGTGATCGACTTCCGCGGAACGCCAGAAGCGGACATGGTGGCGTTGCTTGGGGCTGTCTCCGACGGGTTGCTCAAACGCCGCGTCCTGCGGGCGATCCCAAAGATAGAGGGGGCTCACCGGGGCATGCTCATAGGGCTTTCGAAGCACCACATCGGCAGCGATCCGGAATGAGGTCTGCATGGTGATCGGATCGGCCGCGTACCACCCCGCCGCTGCCAACGCACGATGCAGCTCCTCTTCAGTCCCGACAAAGGCGACGTTGACCGGGTCGCCCTGCCGCCCGTGTTTCGTTGCGGTATGCCGTGGGCAGCGGGCAAGGGCGGGATGTGACACATTCTCCTGCGCGGGGGGTGCTTGTGCCTGCGTGGACGCGGGGCAGGACATGCCCGTGGCCGCCGCGAGCAGTGTTCCAGCGATGAGCCGACGGGTGACCGAACGTCCGAGGTGGACAGGCGTGGGTGCGCTGGAGCGTGCCATTGAGTCGTCTCCGGGAGTGGGGCGGGACGATAGCAATCGCCCGAATCGGGATCAATGCCGAGCACAGGGCCGAGCACACGGCATGCAACGCTCCTGTCCCCTCGTGGCGGCACGTTTTTCACTCTGTCCGTGAGTTGACGCAGCCGTGGAAACCCCGGCCGCCGCATCCCGCCGTCCCCCAGGCTCACGCTGGCTGTCGGCAAGTCGACGCTGTACGATTTTCCATATGACTCAAGCGCACCGGCTTCCAGCCGCTTTTTGAACGAACCGAAACTCCCGCTCACGATCGCGACTCATCATGACGACCTGGATAACGGCCCCGATGAAGACCTGGATGCAGATCTGGACGACGAACTTCCAGCCCCACCCCCCTGCCCTCTTCGCCCCCCATATCCCGGTGGTGGTCCTCGCCCTGTTCGTGGCGGTCTTCTCTCCGGCCGCCCGCGGTGATGACTGGCCGCAGTGGATGGGGCCCCGGCGGGATGGCGTCTGGCGGGAGCCGGGCATCGTCAAAAAGATTCCCGCAATGGGCCTCCCTGCGAAGTGGCGGGTGGAGGTGAAAGGAGGCTACTCCGGGCCGGCCGTCGCCGCTGGCCGTGTCTATCTCATGGACTACGAACACCGCGAGGGCGAGGTCGCCAATGCGCCGAACGAACGGAACGCGATTGCCGGCCGTGAACGGGTGCTCTGCCTCGATGCGGCCAGCGGCAAGCTCATCTGGAAGCACGACTACGACTGCCCCTATGCGATCTCGTATGCCTCGGGGCCTCGGTGCACGCCGACCGTGGCCGATGGCAAGGTCTACTCACTCGGCGCCGAAGGGAATCTCTTCTGCCTCGACGCAGCCACGGGCCGGGTGATCTGGTCGAAGGATTTGAAGATCGACTATGCCGCGCCGACCCCGCTCTGGGGCTTCTGCGGTCATCCCCTCGTGGATGGCAACCGGCTTGTCTGCCTCGTGGGCGGCGAGGGAAGCGTGGCCGTGGCCTTCGACAAAGACACGGGCCGCGAACTCTGGCGGGCCCTCTCGGCGAGCGAGTCGGGCTACTGTCCGCCGTCGATCATCGAATCGGCAGGGGTGCGACAGCTCGTGATCTGGGATGCCGACAAGCTCAACGCGCTCGATCCGGCGACGGGCACCGTGCTCTGGTCTCAGCCGCTCAAGCCTGCCTACGGCATGTCGATCATGGCGCCACGCGTGGCGGCCACGCCGCAGGGGCAGGTACTCTTCGCCAGCGGCATCGGCCGTGTGGGGGCGCTCTACACGCTCGCCGCCGACAAGCCCGGCGCGAGCATCGCGTGGCGGGGCGATCCGAAGTCGGCCGTCTACTGTGCCAACAGCACGCCGTTCATCAAGGACGAAACACTTTACGGCTGCGACTGCGAGACGGGCTTCCTGACCGCGGTCGATCTCGCCACAGGCAGACGGCTCTGGGAGACGGGCGTACCGACGCTGGGCGACCGCCGGGGAAGGCATGGCACCGCGTTTCTGGTACGGCAGGGGGATGCGGCCGCGGATGACCGCACCTGGCTCTTCAGCGAGACGGGCGACCTGATTCTGGCCCGACTCACGCCGACGGCCTACGAGGAGCTGGGCCGCGTCCATCTACTGGAGCCCACCAACGAGTGCTTTGGGCGGGAGGTGGTCTGGAGCCACCCGGCATTTGCCAACCGCTGCATTTTCGTGCGAAACGACCGTGAACTGGTCTGCGTGTCGCTGGCGGAATGAGAACAGAGAACCCCGCGTTTCTCAACGGAAAAAGTCCCCTGCTCCGCGTCATTTTATGGCTTGCTGGGGGTTTTCATGGCCTGTCTGGCAGCGGCGTTGTCCTGCGGGGGCTGGGCGGGTAATCTTCAAGTCTCTCCCATGTGCGAAGACGGAAGGTCTTGAAGTTCGTTGGTCGCACCCATCGGGGCGTAGCTCAGCCTGGCTAGAGCGCTACGTTCGGGACGTAGAGGTCGCACGTTCGAATCGTGTCGCCCCGACTTGCTTCGTATAACCGACCGGGTCTCGCCGGTTGACGAGGTGGTTTTGAATCGACCGCCGAGTGTGGCGTGCCGCCCCGCGACACGCTGCTCGGTTCGGTCGATTTGCCCTTCCGATTGGAAGGGGCTTTTTTGCCGCCGACGGAGCGTTCTGCCTCGCCGGGGTGTTTCTCTCGGTGGCCATTGCAGCAACTGCCGTGATGCGCCTGGTCGACGGCTGCTGGTGCCAATCCTCCTGCCAGCGGTCTGCCGTTGGTGTTTCGTAGCGTGCAGGGCAGCGGGCGGTTTCCGAACGCCATGATGCCGCCAGATACCAATCGCACGGCACGACTGTTGCGGCGACCTTCGCGGAAGTTCAGTCCGATTCGAATGCCCAGTTCCTTGAAGAGCCCCGGCAGTTCCGCCCTGGCTGTGGGATCGGAACAGATGGCCTCGATTCGGTCCATCAAGGCGAGTGCGTTTCGGACCTCGGTTTCGGGATCTGTTCCACGGGCGCGATCTGGGACACGCGAACCAACCTCGGAGAGCGTTTTTTCAGCATCGGCAAGTTCCGTCTTGAGTTCTCGCAGCGCGATCCGAAGGTCGGCACGAAGTTCGTCGTCGTCCTCCTCGAGAATCCGCTTCGGTGCCTGATCCACTTTTTGGCGAAGTCGCTGCACACGTGCTTGAATCTGATCGTGCAATGACTCGTCTGCCGTCATTGGCTCTGCCGTCACTTGTGCGAGCCGGGCCTCGACGGCTGCCCGAATCCTGTCAGGCCCGCCGACCAGCCTCAGGTTTCTGACGAGTGTCGTCATCGTGAACAAAAGCAATGCTTCGGCAGGGACAGTGTTGTGATGGCACTTGGCCCCCTGCGTCTTCGTGTAGATGCTGCATCGATACAGCGGCTTGCCGGCACCACGATCCTTCCTGACAACGCCGTGCATCACGCCACCGCACCCATCGGTCATGTCGAACACGAAAGATGTCAGCGGGTAGGCAGCCGGATCGGCTGCCCGGCGTTTCGCGCGCTGCGACATGCCTCGGCTCTCAAGGTCTTCCTGTAGCCGCTGCCATCGCTCAGCATCGAAAAGCACGCCCCCGCCGGACTCGGCACGGATGCAGATCGTCGGATCGTTTTCGATGATCCGGCCTGCCCCGCTCTTGTAAACCTCATCCTCTTCCGCGGGACGGATACCTTTCGGCCCGAGTCGATAATGAACGCCCTCCGCGAACCGGCCATACATTTTGACTCCGGTGATGATCGGGTTTTTCGCGATGGCCAGGATGGTGCTGTCCTGCCACACGCCAGAAACCTCGTGCTCCACGCCGTCGTCATGCCTTCTGTCCCCGGCGCTTGGTGTTGGTATGCCGAGTTTATTGAGCTCGTTTGCAACGCGCTTGACGCTCCAGCCCGACTCCAGCCATTCGAGTATCCGAATCCAGGTCTGGATTTTCTGCGGATCGTTGACCCGAAACCGGACGTGGCAGTTCTTTTCCTTGACCCTTCTCCCACGCGGAATCTCCTCAAACGATCCGTCGGGCCTCTCAAGAAAGCGACCGAATCCGTATGGCGCACGACCGCCGGTGCTATAGCCCTTGTTGGCCAAGCTGATATGCGTGAGCAGGATGCGCTCGGACAGCTTCCGGCTGAATTCACCGCTTTCGTAGAACCCCTGAATTGACATGAGTGACTGTGCATGGCGTACCAGACCTGTTGCGGTGGGATCGATAGTCCCGTCCGAAGTCACGATCACGATCCCCTCTTCCTGAAGCGCGTTCTCGACGAACACCATGTGGACGGCATTCCGCGGGCGGCCAAGGCGGTCGCGCTTGTACACGAGCAAGTGAGAAATACGCCTGTCCGCCTTGAGTTCCTGAAGCATCGCGTCGAAGCCAGGGCGTCTCGATCGGGTGCCGCTGACGGCATCATCGACATACAGGTCCTTGTATTTGGACAGCCTGCGCGACTTCATGTAGCCGAGGTCTTCGAGCGACGCGTGCAGCCGAATACCCCGTTCCGCCGCCGCCGCGATCGCCCACGTCAGCTGTGTGGCCAGCGACGACTCTTGGCGTGCCGAACTGCACCGCAGATAGACGCGGGCCTGGTTGTGTGCGCGAATTGCCATCGGGATTACTCCTGGTAGCTGCCGGCACGGCGATGCCGGCACAAAAAGTCAGCGAACGATTGGACCGCCATCTCGATGTCGAGCTGCCGATCCCAGTGGACCGCGATATCTCCATCCAAGTGCTCGCGCGACAAGGGCGCACACGTCTCATTCCAGCGTCGCAGCATGTCGACCATCGACTGCATCCCACGTCCCTCTGATTGCACGGCGCTAGGATCGTCGCCGAGTCGGCCGACGGCGTCGGCGATGAGATCGTTAATGGTCAGTCCGTCGGCGTCGTTCCAGGGAATGACGCCGGCCTGATGCCATTCGCGAAACTGGAGCAGGGCGGCCAGTTCGAGCAGGAACTCCGTCGGCATCGGTACAGGTGCCAGACCCGATCCGTTCAGCATGCCGTGCTGACGAAAAAAGGCGATCACGAGGTCCGCGGCGTGGCTCATCTGACCGAAGAGCCCGGCCAGGAAAGCGACGAACTCCGGGTTCGCCTTGCTGACAGCGGGCTTCCGTTTACCGCCCTGCCGTTTCGTGGCCGAAGACGATCTTGTCATGTCCCGCTCCTTGAGACTATTGGCGATCCATTCGGATTGGTGCGAAACCACAATTGTCGCTCTTGCGGCTCCGAAAAGCAAGCGTTTTCTGCCACTACAGGGTTCTTACAAATCGGCGATGCAATACCTCTTGGGGCCGGCCCGGCAGCGAGCCGGCTCCAAGAGTGTTAATAACGTTGTTAACAAGTTAGTCGTTAATATTGTCCGGCGCACCCGACGGTCCGTCGCAATCCGCTAGAAACCTGCGGGCAATCAATTCTGCCAGTAGTTTCTGAAAGTTTTGGATTGCGCGGGGAGGCGTTGCTGAATACGGCGGGTCGATGTCAATTCGAGCGAACTGCTTTGTGGGTTCGCTGTCGTCGGGTGTCGGGGATTCGAAGGGAGTTGGATTCTTTGGCATGTGTCTGGTTCTGGTGGATGAATAAAACACCGGTGGCGTGCCCGGGAGCCGCATCGGCCCCAGTCGGCACGCCCCCGGTTGCGAAAGGGTCAGTTCTTCGAGGCATCGCCGCGAGAACAACCCGCGGCGGCCATGCCTGCCGTCGATAGAGGCGGCGAGGCGAAAAACCGAATCATGTCGCCAGCGTGTCGCTGGCCAGCCAGTCGTTATCCGAGCAGGCGGACATCCCGCATCAGTCGATCGAGCATTTCGCCGACGTGGGCGATGAGCATCGCTCGAACCAGCGGTAGGCAGTCTGCATAGGGGACGAACCGGGGCCGGAGGTCAGTCGGCTCGCCGTGGGGCCGTCCAAGGTATTCGGTGTATTCGACCGAGTCCCAGACGGCTCCTCCGATACCACCGGGCATCAGCAGAACGGCTTGGAAGAGAGTGAACGTATCGTCTTCGTCACTCGACGCCCTTGCCGGCCTGACGTAGACCACGGGTCCGGTGATCTGGAAATCTTGCACCCCCAGCGAAGCCAATTCGGCGAGGGTGCGGTTGATGTTTTGAATCGTGTCTTCTGCAGAGTCGAGGTTCGTCTGAATCGTCATGGTGAGCCGCGACAAATCGGCGGCGCGCGTGGAGAGAAAATCGTGCATGGCACATTCCTTGGTGTGAACGGCGGCC
>JBIIFB010000197.1:0-6305 GCA_044237545.1 Pirellulales bacterium | reverse complement strand
GGTCGAGATGATCCCCCACGCGCGGCGGCTCGGGGCCGACGTGATGCGGGTGGTGGGCTCGAGCCTGATGTTTCGGTTTGAGAACCATCAGGAGCAGATCGAGCGGCTCACCGGGATGTTTCGCGAGGCCGTCCGCGTTGCCGCCGACCATGGTGTGAAGCTGGCGATCGAGAACCACATCGATTTCACCAGCGACGAGATCGTGCAGCTGCTCGACCAGGTCGACTCGGATCATCTCGGCGTGAATTTTGACACGGCCAACTTCGCCCGGCTCCTCGACGACCCCGTCAAAGGCATGCGGAAGCTCGCCCCGCGGGTCCTCGCCACCCACATCAAGGATCTGAAGGTGAATCCCCAGGCCAGCGTCGACGACTGGTTCTTCTTTTCGTCGACGCCCGTCGGGGACGGGTTCGTCGATAATCTCGCATTGGCCCGGCTCCTGAAGGAGGCCGGCTACAAAGGTTTTCTGGCGGTCGAGACCGACTTCCTCCACCCCGACTATGCCGATGAAGACGAAGCCGTCGCCCAAAGTGTCGCCGCGCTCAAGAAGATCGCAGCCGAGGCATGAACTTCGAGCCCAATCCGCCGGGCCGGCAGAAGTCTCCTTCGCGAGGCGAGGATACGCCCACGCTCGTCGAGCTTCCGCCGATCCCGGCTGCCACAATGTGAGACATACGAAATGACAAACCAGTCGACTCATCAGCTCGAGCCGCCAGCGATGGGGAAAGCCCGCGTCGTACCGCTGTCGTTTTCCACGACACCCGACGACGGATTTCGCATGCAGAGCGAGGCGATCCGCCGGCTCCTGGGCGACCGCATCGAACTCCTGCCGCCGGCCGTGCTCGGCGGCGTGCTGCCCGAGTGCGATGCCGTCATCTTGCCGCAGGTGTTGGGAGACGCCTACCGTCGGCTCGATGCGTTCAAGGGCATCAAGGTGCCGATCCTCGTGGTGACGAGCGAGTTCGGCACGCTCTCCATGTGGGACTGGGAGATCCTCGCCTGGCTGCGGGCAGAGGGCGTGCGGCCAATCGCGGCCCACGACCTCGCCCAGACCCGTAAAGTCTGCGCCGCCCTGCAGGTCCGTCGGGAACTGACCGCTGGAAAATTCGTCGTTTATCAGGACGATCCCGGCGAAGGAATGCAGGCTCCGATTTTCAAACGCTTCTACTGGTGGGAAGACGAGTGTTCGCAGCGGATCCGGGATCGATTCGGGCTCACGATCGAGAAGCGGAGTTTTCGCGAGTTAGGGGCTCGGGCCAAGGCGATCGCCGATGCCGATGCCGACCGGGCTTGGAAGGAGAAACAGCAGCCGGTGAGCGGCTGCGCCGGCCGGCCGGTGACGAGCGCGATGAAGATGTATCTCGCACTGCGGGATGACCTCGATGCCGATCCCGCGATCCGGGGCATGGGGATCAACTGCCTCAATGAGTCGATGTTCTCGGACACCACCCCCTGCCTCGCCTGGAGCCTTCTGCATGACGAACGGGGGCTGATCTGGGGCTGCGAGGCCGACACGGTCGCGATGCTGACAAAGCACATCCTGCGGCGGTCGACCGGGGCCCCGGTGATCATGACGAACCTCTATCCGTTTCTGATGGGGCAGGCTGCGCTCAAGCACGAACGGATTGCGGCGTTTCCGACCGTCGCGGATCCAGAGAACCACATTCTCGTCGCGCACTGCGGCTACATGGGCGTGATCCCCCGCTCGATGGCCACGTCGTGGACGCTCAGTCCCAAGGTGCTCGCAATCGTCGACGACAATGCCACGGCGATCGACGCCCGTTTACCCGAGGGCCCGATCACGATGGCCAAGCTGCTGCCCACGTTCGACTCGCTCGTGGCGACGGCCGCGGAGCTGACCGGGTATGTCGGCTATCCGGGCAGTGATTGTTTGAATGGCGGCGTGATCCGCGTGCGGGATGGACGCCGCATGATGGAACGGCTGCCATCACACCACGCGCTTGTGATGGTGGGCGACCACATGGCCGACCTGCGGATGATCGGCAGCGTGTTTGGGCTCGCGGTGGAAGACCTCTGTGCGTGACCGTTTTTCTGTGAGGGAGTGAATGATGCCGGGTAAGAAACTCAACGTGGCCCTGATCGGCACGAAGTTCATGGGCAAGGCACACAGCCATGCCTGGAGTCAAGCGCGGAAGTTCTTCGATTTGCCGGCCGAGCCGGTGCTGAAGGTGGCGGTCGGCCGCGACGAGGCCTCGCTGCGGTCGTTCGCCGATCGCTGGGGATGGGAGGAGATCGCCACCGACTGGCAACAGGTGATCTCCCGGGACGACATCGACATCGTCGACATCGCCACCCCAACCGCCCTGCACTACGAGATGGCACTCGCCGCAGCCAGGGCCGGCAAGCAGATCTTCTGTGAGAAGCCATTGGCGTTGAATGTCGCGCAGGCCCGCGGGATGGCTGACGCCGTTCGCACGGCGGGCGTGACGGCCTACGTGAACCACAACTACCGCCGTGTGCCGGCCGTCATGCTGGCGAAGCACTTCATCGACACCGGCAGGCTGGGTCGGATCTTTCATTGGCGGGGGGCCTATCTGCAGAGTTGGATCATCGATCCGGAGTTTCCGCTCACCTGGCACCTGCAGGCCGAGCATGCGGGGGCTGGCCCGCTCTGGGATCTCGGCAGCCATTCCGTCGATCTCGCCCGCTTCCTCGTGGGCGAGATCGACTCCGTGCAGGCGTTGACGACGACCTTTATTCAGGAGCGGCCGCTGCCGGGGGCTGAGGCAGGCACGTTCAAGGCCGGTGGTGGGACGTCGGCCGCGGCACCGCGAGGCAAAGTCACCGTCGAGGATGCCGCGATCATGGCGGTGACATTCGAGAACGGAGCGCTGGGGTCGTTCGAGAGCACGCGGTTTGCGACGGGCCGCAAGAACTCTAACCTCTTCGAGATCTATGGCGACAAGGGGGCAGTGGCGTTCAATCTTGAGCGGATGAACGAACTCGAGTTTTTCGACGCCACCCTGCCGGCCGGCGAACAGGGCTTTCGGACGATCCTCGTCACAGAGGCGGAGCATCCCTACATCGCCGCCTGGTGGCCGCCCGGGCACGTGATCGGCTACGAGCACACCTTCACGCATGCCGTGGCTGATTTTATTCAGGCCGTGATCGGGAATCGTCCGATCCATCCGAACTTCGAGGATGGGATGCGGGCGATCGCGGTGCTCGAGGCCGCGAAACAGTCGGCTGCCGATGGCAAGCGAGTGACGACTGGCTCACTCGCGGCTCCATGAGCCGGAGCTTCGCGCTTTAGCCTGCGGGCTTCTGGATGAAGACGAAGCAGCCCTTTTTGTTGCCCACGACGATGTCGGGCCGCTTGTCGCCGTTGAGGTCTCCGATCGCGAGCTGCGTGCCGACGCCAGAGGCATCGTCGATTCTGTGGGGCGTCCAGGTGACCTTGCCGTCTGCCAGATGCCGTTTGAACCAATAGAGGTAGGGCGTGCCGGCGGGATCGGGGTCGCCCTTCGGCCCGTGGGCCCAGAACCGCTTGCCGGTGACGATGTCTTCGAGGCCGTCGCCGTCGATGTCGACCATCGCGACAGCGTGGGGCTGCGAAAACTGCACGCCGTCGAGCGTCTCCCCGGGCTTTGACGGCAGGATCGGTCGGTCGATGAACTCGATCTTTCCGTCCTTCTGCACCTGCTCGAACCAGGAAAGCCCGTAGCCGTGCCCAGCGAGGCTCGTGACGATATCGGCATCGGCGTCGCCGTCCACGTCGAGGGCATACATCTGGGCGCCTCCCGGGCCGAAGTCGGCCGCCTGCTTCTCCCAGAGCGGCGGCGTCTGCCCGGTTGCCGCGGCGGCCGGTTGCAGCCACCAGCCACTGTTCATGAGCAGGTCCGGCCGGCCGTCGCCATTCACATCGCCTACGCCGAGTCCGTGCTGGTACTGGCCCCATTTTTCAGGTGGTGAGCACGGGGTGAACGTCCACCGCTCGGTGGCGGTCTTCTCCGAGGGCTTTGCATAGCCGAGCACGCCGCCGGTGTGAAACACAAGCTCCGGCTGGCCGTCACCTGTCAGGTCGAGCCAGTTCGGTGACTCGTTGTCGACGGTGGGATGAACGAGGTGTTTCGCCCAGCCATCGGCCCGGCCGCCGGGGTTCTTGAACCAGTGGACGGCCTTGCCGGGCCACTCGTTGACGAGCACGTCGAGGCTGCCATCGCCATCGACATCAGCCACGGCCGTCATGAAGTTATTGGAATACTGGTTGGGATCGAAGTCCTTGGTCGGGTAGATCTCAAACCGCTCGGTGAATCCGGGGCCGGCATACCAGGCAGGGCCGTAGACAACGTCCGGATGGCCGTCCTTGTCGATGTCGCCAATCCCTGCGGCCTCGGCGTGAAACGTGTTGGTGAGCACCTTCTTTTCGAAGGTGACGCCGGGATCCGCCCGGAGGCTCGTGCCGCATGCCGCGAGCAGGCTCAAGGCGGTGAACAGATTGGTAGCCCGCGAAAAGACAGTCCAGGCCAGATTCGATCGCTTCGGAGTGGATAGGACCGTCATACAGCGTCTCCAGAAATGCTGAGGTGTGGTTGGTCAAGTGTAGTTGATGTGGTGGTCGGATCCCACGTGGGGAGTCCCATCGCTTACGCTCCGGGCTTGTATAAACCTGCCCAATACAAGCCCCCGGCGTAAGCCGGGGGATCGGAAGCACGAGGAATCCCATCGCTTACGCTCCGGGCTTGTATGCCCCTGCCCATACAAGCCCTCGGCGTAAGCCGGGGGATCTGCGTCGAGCCGGAGCTGCTGGCCCGCGCCTCAAGAAGATCGCCGGATCGGGTGAGGCCCTATACTTTTGCCGGGCCTAACGCCGGTTATGTCCGTGAATAGGATCTGATCGTCATGCCCGACTCCTGCCCTCCCGTCTGCGTCTGGCTCAAGCGCGATCTTCGCGTGGATGATCACGCCGCGCTCGCGGAGGCGGTGGCCCGGGCCCGGGGCGGCGCCGTGTTTGCCGTGTTCGTTTACGAACCGGAGGTGCTCGCGCAGCCCGAGTGGGATTCGAGCCACACGGCGTTTCAGGCCGAATGCCTTGCAGACCTCGAGGCCGCCCTTCGCAGAAAGAGTATCCGGCTTGTCACGCGGCGGGGCGAGGCGGTGGCGACCCTCGAACATCTGCGGAGCGAGACCGGCTTCGGGCTGCTCGTGGCCCACGAGGAGACCGGCACGGGCGTGACCTATGCCCGTGACAGGCGTGTCAGACGCTGGGCTCGGACGGCCGGCGTCGAGATGCTCGAGGTGCCTCAGACCGGGGTGGTGCGGAGGCTCGCAACGCGGAACGGGTGGAACCGTCTCTGGGAAGAACGCATGACGGCCGCATGTGCCAGCGTGCCGCGCAGCACCGGACGCGGCGGGGGCGATGTCGTCGAGCGGCTCGGTTCAGTCGGCATTCTCGGGTGCCGCGAGCTCGGCCTGCCGGCCGACACGAAAGACCGGCAGCGGGGGGGCGAACGGGCGGCACGCGAGGTGCTCGACGATTTTCTCACGCTGCGTGGCCGCCATTATTCCGGCGGCATCAGCAGCCCGGTGTCGGCCGCGACAAGCTGCTCCCGATTGAGCCCCGCTCTCGCATTTGGCGCGATCTCGATGCGGCGGGTCTGGCAGGCGAGCGAGGCTCGGCGGCTCGACGTGCAGGCCGCTCTCGCCACGGCTGAGAGCCCGCGGGAGAAGGCAGAGTGCAGGGCCTGGCAGCGGAGCCTCAAGGGCGTGCAGTCGCGGCTGCACTGGCACTGCCACTTCATGCAGAAGCTGGAGGACGAGCCGGCGATCGAGTTTGAAAATATGCTCAGGGCGGCTGACGGCCTGAGGGAGAGCGAGGTTGCCCCAGAGCGGCTGGCCGCTTGGCAGTCGGGCCACACCGGCTACCCGCTCGTCGATGCCTGCATGCGAAGCCTGCTGGCGACGGGCTGGCTCACGTTTCGGATGCGGGCTCTGCTCGTGTCGTTCGCGAGCTACTCCCTCTGGCTGCACTGGCGGCCCACCGGCCTGCATCTGGCCCGTCACTTCCTCGACTTTGAACCAGGAATCCACTGGTCGCAGTTGCAGATGCAGTCGGGCACCACGGGCATCAATACGCTGCGGATCTATAACCCCACGAAGCAGGCGATCGACCAGGATCCGCGCGGGATATTCATCCGCCGCTGGGTGCCGGAACTGGTGGGTCTGCCGCCGGCCTACGTCCACATGCCGTGGACGATGCCGGCGGACGTTCAGCAGGCGGCAGGCTGTATCGTCGGCCGCGATTACCCGGCGCCGCTCGTCGATCATGCGGCCGCCGTGCGGGA
>JBIIFB010000048.1:0-20985 GCA_044237545.1 Pirellulales bacterium | reverse complement strand
GCCGGCATGCCGTCTCAGGGCTTCGAATCGCATGGCGAATCCCAGGCCTCACCAGTATCCTGCTGCTGTTTTCCCCGCCACCCTCCCGCCTGCCGCGACCGCCATGCCCATGCCCTCTACATCGCTGGTCGTTCCCGTGAGAGACGAGGCGGGCAATATAGGCCCATTGGTCGCCGAGATTCGCACCGCGCTCGACGCCGCGAACATCGTCTGGGAACTGTTCCTCGTCGACGACGGTTCGACCGATGGGTCGTGGGCTGAGATCGCTGGCATCGAGGCGGCCGACCCGCGGGTCTGCGGCATCCGCCTCGAGCGCGGGCAGGGCAAATCAGCGGCCCTGGCCGCCGGCTTTGCCGCATGCCAGGGAGAACGGATCGTGATGCTCGACGGCGATGGGCAGGACGACCCCGCGGAGATTCCCAGGATGCTCGGCCTGCTGGGCCGGAGCGACTCCCCGGCCGTCGCAGGCCAGCCTCCGCTGACTTCACAGCCTCCGCTGGCCGGGGCCGACCTCGTCAACGGCTGGAAGACGCCCCGGCTCGACCCATGGCATAAGACGATGCCGTCGCGGGTGTTCAACTGGCTGGTCGGTCTGTTCACAGGCCTCTGGCTCCATGATCACAACTGCGGCTTGAAGGCCTTTCACCGTGACGTGATCCGCGAGCTCCCGCTGACGGAAGGAATGCACCGCTTCATTCCGGTGCTGGCGGCGGCGGAGGGATTTCGTGTCGTCGAGATGCCGGTGCACCACCGGCCGCGGACCCGCGGCAGCTCCAAATACGGCGTTGCCCGTTTCTTCCACGGACTCTTCGACCTCACGCGGGTTGCGACGCGGGTCTGGGGACGGGTCCGGCCGGTGTCGGTTCCCCGCCGTGTCGAATCGCGATCCCGACTGCGGCATGGCGTGTATGCCATCATGGCCACGATGGCACTCGCCTCGGTGCTTGGCCGCATTGGGGCGGTGGCAAGTGTTGACCGGATCGGCCTCGAGAAAAAACTGGTCGCCGATGCCGTGGCGAAGGCGAAGGCCGCCGGTGAGCAACCGGATGCGGAAGTGATCCGGGCAAGAATCGAGAAAGAGAAACGTCTCATTCGGCCGTTCCTGTCGGGCAACGACCGCAGCCGCTGGCTCACGATCCGGGGGCTGGTGGAGCGGGGCACGTTCGCCATCGACGACGTGGTCGTCGAGCCGGGCTGGGACACGATCGACGCCGTGGTCCACCCCGACGCCGCCGGAAATCTACGGCTCTATTCGAGCAAGCCGCCGTTGCTCGCCGTGCTCGGCGCCGGACCCTACTGGCTGCTGCACCGGATCACCGGTTGGACGCTGGGCGACCATCCGTTCGAACTGGGCCGGCTGCTGATGGTGGTCTACGGCCTTGTGCCACTGGCAATCTTCATGCTGTTCACCTTTCGGCTGATCGACCGGATCGGCACGACCGACTGGGGCCGAATCTGGGCGGCCGGCCTGGCGGCGGGGGGCACACTGCTCAATACGTTTGCAGTCGTGTTCACCAACCACGTCCCCGCGGCGGCCTGCACGGCGGCCAGCGCCTGGTTTGCGCACAGGATCGCCGTCGACGGCCTCCGCTCACGCTCAGGATTTGCCGCGGCCGGCTTCACTGCGGCGCTGGCGGCGGCATTCGAACTGCCGGCGCTGGCCTGGCTGGCGGCGGTGATCGCGATCCTCGCCGCCTGCGATCTCCGCCGCACGTGTACGGCCACGATCCCTGCGGCGGTCCTCGTGGCCGTCGCGGCATTTTCAACCAACTGGCTGGCGCACGGCACGATCTCTCCTCCCTATGCCCACCGCGCCGCCGCATCGCGGCCGCTGCCGGCGGGTGTTGTGCTCCGCGAGGGTGAAGCCTGGAACCCCGACAACTGGTACGACTACTCGCTCAGGCTCCCGAATGGCAAGCTGCTGACGAGCTACTGGAATGCGCCGCAGGGGGTCGACCGCGGCGAGCCCTCCTCTGCGACCTATGCCTGGCATGTCCTGCTCGGCCACCACGGCATCTTCTCGCTCACGCCCGCCTGGCTGCTGGCGATTCCCGGGATCGGCATGCTGGCTGCCTCGGCCGGAAGGCGACGGACGAGTGTTCGGCGGCGCGGGGCGTCGGCTGCGGAGTGGGAAGCCACTCGAGGATCCACCGGCCAGCAGCGACTTGCCTGGGCGATCGCGGCGGTGTCGGTGATCGTGGTGGCCTTCTATCTGTCGCGGCCGCAACTCGACCGCAACTACGGCGGCACCTCGAGCGGGTTTCGCTGGGCGTTCTGGCTGGCGGCCTTGTGGGTGACGGCGGCCGTGCCCGCGGCCGATCGGCTTGCCCGCGGCCGCATCGGCCGCGGGCTCGCGCTCGCCCTGCTGGGGCTGTCCGTCATCTCGGTGGCCTTCCCCACGTGGAGCCCGTGGACGACACCCTGGATCCAGCAGTGGCTTCTCCACACCGGTTGGATGGGTGGCCGGTAGGAAGCCATCGCACGGGGGCCCGGAACTGGAACTGCGGTGATGAGTCACCGTGTGCAGGCCGGCCCACAGACAACCATCACCTACGGTGCATCACCGCCATCCTGCGTGGTCGGCCAATACCCCGGCAACGCCGCATCGACCGTCACACTGGAGCCGGTGTCGGGGTCGGCATAGGCGATGCGGCGGGCATGCAACGCGATCGGATGCCGGCGCGGGTCGTCGGCCGATACGTCGGTGGTCGCTCCGAATGGCAGCGGGCCAGCCCAGGTCTCGTCGGCCGTTCCGTAGAGATCGTCCCCGACAATCGGCAAGCCCCGGGCGGCAGCCTGGATCCGCAGCTGATGCATCCGCCCCGTCACGGGCGAGAGTTCCAGCAGCAGCCTGCGATCTGGCAGGTGGCAGCGGAATCGCGCCAGCGTCACGGCCTCACGACCCCCCGGCTCGTCAGGCGGCACGATCCGTGCCCGGGCCTCTTCGGGAATTTTCTCGACCATGTCACGCCATGTCGCTGCCTCGGCCTGTGTCAGCGTCGCGAAGGCATCGCCGGCCATCGCACCGCATGTCACGATTGCGAGATATGACTTTCGGATCTGCCGTGCCTCGAACTGCCGCGATAGCTTCCTGGCCGCCCGGGGCGTGGCCGCAAAGAGCACCACGCCCGATACCCCGCGGTCGAGCCGGTGCGGCACGCCGAGATACCCAAGGCCTGATTCCCCGTGGAGCCGATGCCGAAGCCACGATTCCGCCGACGGAATTCCCGGGGGCGCCTGCGTCGCCAGCCCCGCAGGCTTCCAGATTGCGACCACACCGGCCGCCTCCTGAAGCACTCGGATCAGGTTTTGAGCGGTGTCATCGGGGAACGTCATTCAGGCACACGATCCCGTCACGATCCTGACAGGATCCAGAGGAAACAAGGGTAGAAGGAGCGTCGACATGCGGCTTCAAGCGGCCGAGCCCGCCGGGCTGGGCGGCGGTCTGGGAGCCGCCAGAGGGGGGCCTTGGCCGCGCACTGTATCGGACACAGCTTCCTGTTATAGTTTCTCATGCGTCTGACTGGGCAGGGGTGTTTCCCCCCTGATGGTCTTCCGCGGGGAATGATCACACAGAACCTGCTCACACGCAGCCTCGCAAGAGTCACATGCCTCCTCCACCCCCTTCCTCACGCTCGTCTCTGATCCGCGTGCTGATCGCGGACGACCATGAGGTCGTTCGTCAGGGGCTGGTCAGCGTCTTCAAGGATTCCGATATTCGCATCGTTGGCGAGGTGGCCGATGCCGTCGAGGTGGTGAGGGTCAGCCGAAAACTCCAGCCAGATGTCGTCCTCCTCGACGTCCGGCTGGGCTCCGAAGATGGACTCGACGCGATCAAGAAAATTCATGAAGCGTCACCAGGCAGTCGCATCGTGATGCTCTCCGCGTTTGACAGCCCCACCTATATTGCCCGGGCCGTTTCCGCGGGCGCCCATGATTATCTGCTCAAGACCGCAGGCCGTGCTGAGTTGATCGAGGCAGTCACCAATGCCGCTCAGGGAACGCCGCCGCCCCGATCGGGGGAGTTCCGGCGGATCGTGGGATCGATGGCGAACAAAACGGTGCCCGATGACGTCGACGTGCCGCTGACACCGCGAGAGACACAGGTGCTCCGGCTCGTGGCGATGGGGCTCTCCAATCAGGAGATTGCCGACGCACTCGAGATCAGCATCGAGACGGTGAAGGAGCACGTGCAAAATCTGCTCCGCAAACTATCACTCGGCGACCGCACGCAGGCCGCCGTCTGGGCCATCCGGCACGGGATCGGCTGAAGGCCGCCGGTGGGGCTTGAAGCATCTGCCCAGCGGCCCCGCCAGCATGGCCGGCAGGAGCACCAGGTCGCCGGCCAAGGCCGCCAGCATCAAAAGCGCGAGCATCCAGGAGAATCGGCTCGTCGGGGCGAAGGAACTGAAGGAGAAGATCAGAATCCCGAGGCCGCAGACGATCGTGCTCTCGGTCATTGCCGCGGCACAGTGATCAAACGCCGCATGCACTGCCGCGGCGGGTTCGAGCCCGGAGTTCAGCGACCGGCGGAAAAAGGTGAGAAAGTGCAGCGTGCCGTCGATCGCCATTCCGAGGGCGATCGACGCGGTCATCACGCTGCCGATGTCGAGGGGTATCTGCGTCCAGCCGAGCAGTCCAAAGAGAAGGATCATCGGAAAGACGTTGCTGATCATCGCCACCAGCCCCGCAAACACGCCGCGTTCGACGACCATCATCACCACTGTGATCAGCAGGCAGGCAGACAAAAAGCTCGTGAACAGGTCGGAGAGCAGCGTGTTTTGGATTGCATGCACCAGCGGCATGATGCCGGTGCATGCGACACCGATGCCGCGGGCCGACCCTCCGGCCTCGGAAACGGTTGGAGCGATGTCGTTTTTGACCTGCTCGAGCAGCGTGCCGTAATCGACCTCACGCAGTGCGGAGATGCGGGCCGTCGCCCGCCAGAGCTGCCCGCCCTCGTGATTGCGGATGTATTTCATGTCGTCGATGGCGACCAAGCTACGTTCCAGCTTGCGGGCCACCACCCGCCGCCGCGCCGATGCCAAGGGGCCCGACCCCTGGGGCGTTTCGGGAAGGAACAGCGCGGCCGACATAACCGTGCTCGCGTCGACCGTCTGGCCAAGACGATCCGCGGCACGTTCGAGGATCGCCAGCCGCTCGGCCGGCGGCACCGGTGAATCTTTCGCAAACTCGAGCACCACCTCGATGGGCACGAGCGGTCCGATATGTTTCTCCAGCCAGCGGTAGTCGGCAATCACCCTGCTGTCTGGCGGAAACAGTGTGTCGATTCGCACCGACGTGCGGATGCCCGGCACGCCCGCCATGGATCCGATCATGGCGGCGAAGAATAGGACCACGATCGCCGGCGCATAGCGGATGACCAGGGCCGCGAAGCCGTGCGAAAACCCATGCCCATGCCCGCCAGGAAGATCGGCATCACCACCGGAGCCGGCGGCAGTGTCCAGACTCGCCTGACTCACCTTCCTGTGGATCGGCCACCGCTCGAAGACCCCGGGCACGACGAGAAACAGGGAGAGCAGCGTGGCCATCACTGCAATCGAGGCATGAAACCCAAAGGTGCGAATCGGCTCGAGCTCGCTCACGACAAGCGATATCAGCCCGATGGCGGTGGTGCCGGCCGACAGCAGGCAGGGCAGCCAGCCCAGCCGGAGCGCCCGGGCCGCCACGCCCCGTCTGCCTCCCGCGGCGGATGCCTCGACGAGATAGTTCACGAGATGAATGCCGCCCGACACACCCAGCGCAAGCACCAGCACCGGCATCACGATCAGCACAGGATTCATCCGGTCGCCGCAGGCATACATCGTGGCGAATGCCAGCCCGACGCACCACAGCGAGACGACGAACACGAGGCACGCATACCCAAACGATTTGAGCGACCACCATGTGAGCAGCAGGATCAGGACTCCCGCCGGTGCCGCGAACGTGTTGAGCGAGTCGTTGCTCGCGACGTCGACCGCGACGTTATCGACCACGGGGCCTGCCATGTGCACGGACGCATCGTCGATGGTGGCGGTCTGCCGGATGGTGTCACGGATCCAGGCCACGGCATGCTTGCGGTCGGCCAGACCCTCGGCGGTAAATCCGATCACGGCCAGCGTCGTCTTTCCGTCCGGTCCAACGAGCACGCCCGTGAGCCGTTCGATGGCGGTCTCACGATCGAGCGACAGTGGCGGCTCCATCAGCCGGTCGAGCACGGTCGAGCCCGTGGCCACAGCCTCGAACCAGGGCCTGCCCTGCCGATCCCGCGGCGACCGCTCGCCGTTGGCGGCCTCCACCAGTCGTGCCAGAGCCGGAGACCCCAGCTCGCAGCCCGGCCAGGAGACCACCACCACGTCGCCGCTTTCGAACTCCCGGACAAACTCCTCATAGGCTTGGCGGGGTGCAAACTGCCGCGGCACCCAGTCGATCGGCGTCGTCGCCTCCACCGCCAGTACGCCGAGGGCACTCGTCGCGATGAAGGGCGCGGCTGCCGCCATGAGGGCGAGCGTGCAGAGACTCGTCACGAACCACCCGGTCAAGCGCGGCCTGTCAGGGGGATCGGTGGCGTCGGATAGATCCATGCTTGTCTAAGCTGAAGTCCGGGGTGCGAATCAGAAGTGGGATTCTTGGGGCGTCGGGTCTGGTGTCAGAGTGCACAAGGCACAGACTGCACCAGACACGAACCCAACGCCAGTTGGCTGGCCGGGAGTGGGAGCCTTGGAACGTGTCTCCTTCACGATACTCAACCCTGCAAAAAAAGAGCAGCCGGCGGTTATCGGAAGCCGGACCCACTGGAAAATCAGCCATTTGTTGCCGTTACAACCCGCAGCCGACTCTGACGGTCAGTCGGCTCGGGCAGACAGCAGAGACTGGTCAGGCCACAATAAGGGAAACACGCGATCGGCACCCCGACGCCGGCGTTCCAGTCGCCCACGAAAGAGTCTTGGTTCTGCATGCCCATTTTCGACTACGCCTTCACTGTGAACGCGCCCCTTGCGGCTGTCCGGGACTTTCACCGAGACACGAGTGCCCTGAAGAAGCTGACGCCGCCGCCGACGATCGTGCAGCTCCACTCGATTCAGCCGCTGGGGGAAGGGTCGGTGTCGAAATTCACGCTCTGGGTCGGGCCGCTGCCGCTGAAGTGGACCGCGGTGCATCGCAACGTCAGCGACCAGGGCTTCACCGACATTCAGGCCGAGGGCCCGGCCGCCAAGTGGGAACACACGCACACCTTCCTGCCGGTGGCATCAGACGTCACCGAGATTCGGGAGCATATTGAATACGAACACAAGCGAGGGTTCTGGGGCATCGTGACCCGGCTTTTGTTTTCGTGGCCGAACCTCTTCTTCATGTTCACCTATCGCAAGCTGGCAACCCGCTGGCACCTCCGTCGGGGTCGGTAACGCGGGGCCGTGTCGTTCCGGGAGAGGGCACACAATCGCTGACGCTCCGGGCTTCGTTTGCCTGCTCCCATACAAGCCCCCGGCGTAAGCCGGGGGATCGGATGCCACGCATGGCGCGATGTCAATCGTCACGCCGACCCCATCGCTAACGCTCCGGGCTTGTATGACGGTTTTTATGCACGCCGGGGGATCGGGCGTGATCTGTCAAAGTCGTCGCGTGGCAGGCCGCTTGTCCGTTTACGTCGTGAGGAACGGGGGCGATGCTGCGAACGCGGCCGCGAGGTCGCCGGCCCAGCCCGTCGCGTCGGCGGTGGGGCCAATGGCAGCCAGCACCCGACTGCGGAGCAAGACGCCCTTTTCCAGATCCGTCGAGAAGAGCCAGCACTCGACGACCGTTCTGTGGCCATCCCTGCGGATGCTGACCCGTCGGGCCTCGCCCGGGTGCGCGGCCACCAGCACGGAGGTGCGGTGCGATTCGGCCTGCCCGCCACGGTGGAGCAGCACGCAGGTCGCCCCGGGGGAGTGATCCGGTTGCCAGTGCACGCCGCCATCGGAAGGCGTGCCCCAGAGGATGTCGGCGGCGTCGATCTCGGAGACGACGGCGAGCATGGCATCGCTCTGGAGCAGGGAGGTCTGCGCCGACGCGACGAGCTCCCAGGCCCGCATGCCATTGCCCGCCGGGGAGAGCCGCCACATGGCCGTGGTGCGGAGATGCCGGGCGTCTGCAGATTCGTCGGCAGATTCATAGACGGCGGTGACGTCGTCGCCCCGCAGCCAGAAGTCGGAGAGTTGGGAGTGCGAAGGTAGTTCCAGCCCGAGCAGGTTGACCGGTGCGGCCGGTCCTGGGTGTGTGAGGGCGATCCCACGCCGCGGCTGATCGAGGTCGATGCTGGCTGGGATGGCAGATCCCGCGTCAGTCACCCGGCGGTCGATGGCGACCCAGACGGAAGCGGCTGGCGAAGCAGGCAGCGGGGCTGGGGATGGCATGGCGGGCAGGCTCCATCATGAAGAGACGCAAAGGATGTCTGTGGAATGAACCCGCGGTGGCGGGGCGTTCGGCTGCTATGGTACCGTCCAATCAGCCCAGCGTTTCGGGAGGCGCGACTCGTGGTATGAGCCTCTGGCCACCAGCCTAGGATCACGAGCCGTTTGGCCACCCGATCACCGCGTACCCCAGGCAACCGTTCCACCGGTCGTGAGCCCCCATGCAGCCTTCGAATCCACCGTCTCAACATCGACCGTCGCAATCTGTTTCGCCGCCGGCATCTCGACCGCAACCGGCGGGTGCAACCGCCGTGCCCGCTCGAGCCCTCGAAGTCTGCGAGGCCGCGGCCCGTGCGGGCGGCCGTGTGCTGCTCGATTGGGTCGGCAGATTCGGGGTGTCGAATAAAGGACCGCGAGACCTCGTGACCGAGGCCGACCTCGCCTCGCAGCGGGAGATCCGCCGGATCGTGCTCGAGGCATTTCCCGACCATGGCTTCATCGGCGAAGAATCACTGCCGGAGCATGCGGCCGACGGGCAGCACGCGGACCACCAGGCCGCCGCCGGGCCGGCGCTCCGCTGGATGGTCGATCCACTCGACGGCACGAGCAACTATGTGCATGGCTTCCCCGCCTGGTGTGTCTCCGTGGCCCTGACGCGGGGCGACGAGATCCTCGTGGGCACCGTCCACGATCCGGTCCGCGATGAATGCTTCACGGCACAACGTGCCGCTGGCGCATGGCTGAATGCGAAACCCATCACCGTCAGTCGCTGCCTGCTGCTGTCAGACGCGCTCGTCGCACTGAGTTTCCCTCCGCACGTGACCTCCGACTCGCTCGCGGTCGCCGACTTCCTCGCCGTCGTGCCCCACGTGCACTCTGCACGCCGCACCGGCTCCACGGCGATCAACCTGGCATGGCTGGCCTGCGGCCGGCTCGACGCCTTCTGGGTACGCCGGATCGCCTGCTGGGACGTGGCTGCCGGGCTTCTCATCTTCCGTGAGGCCGGCGGTCTGCTGGCGGGTTTTGAGGCCGGTTCCGAAACAATCGACTCGGTTCCGCTCGACAAACCGGCGTTTATCGCGGCCAGTACCAAAGACCTTCTCGACGCCCTCCGGGCCAGACTTCCTTCAGGTGATGAGGTCACGCTGTTTAGGGCAAGTTAAAAACTCGCCCCCACGAGGGCAAGTTAAAAACTCGCCCCCACGAGGGCAAGTTAAAAACTCGCCCCCACGAGGGCAGGGAACGGGCACGGAGGAACCAGTGAGCCCACGGGGGCAGGGACGGGCACGGAGGAAACGGTGAGCCCACGGGGGCAGGGACGGGCACGGAGGAAACGGTGAGCCCACGGGGCGGGAGCCGGGGGGCCACGTATGGCGAATGTGCCGCCCGCAACGGCGGGAATGCCGCTGAGGGGCAAATTCCCGGCGAAATCCTGCGCCTGCGGGTAGGCTGAGGGGTAGGGTGGAGGTGCCGGTCACGGTTTGCGCAACCGGAACGTCTTGCCACCCGCAGGCCAGGTGTGCGCCCGATGGCCCGGCCATACTTGTTTTTGCCACCCCGTTCCCGGGAGCCTCCGGCCCGATGCCGCGTCGACGTTTTTCCCTCCGAGTCGTGCCGACCTGGCAGGCGTTTCTGCTCAGAGTGGCGGCGCAGGTGTCGACAGGGCTTGCGGTCACGCTCTCGGCCCTTCTCGCAAGCGTCCTCTCAAGCGTGCTCCCGGGCCGGGAGAGCAGCGGGGCTGAACCGTCACCGACCGCCACGGTGCGCGAGGCCGCGCCTGAGATCTATTACATGCAGGACGACACGGGGCGACTCGTGCCGGTGCCCGGATTCCGCTACCGCGATTTTGTCGACCTCCTCCGCATCAAGGAGGGCATGCCGGGATTGCCGGAGCCGCCGCCAGCGGTGCTGGAGAACGTGGTGCTCCGAGCCACGTTGCCAGCCCCGGCGTCGAAAGCAGCCGAGGCCGCGGCAGGCACCGCCTCACAGCCGGCGATCAGCGAGGTCACCGTGGAACTCACGGTCCGGCAGTCTCGCAGTGGCTGGGTGAGCCTGCCACTGGCGCTCGATGGCCTGCTGCTGACCGCCGCTCCCATTTATAAAGGACCGGGGCGAATGCTCCTCGCCGCCGATGCAACCGGCCGGACCGGGGGCCAGCAGGGTGGCTATCGCCTCTGGATGACAGGGACGGCTAACGGGAGTGGTGACGACGTGCGGCACGCCGTCACCCTCACCGGCAACATCGCCATCGAGGCGTCGCCGACCCATGAATCGCTCTCGCTTGCGATGCCGCGGGCGACGGCGTCGCTGGTGGAACTGAAGACTTCCCGAAACGACCCCGACGTGTCGGTTCGCCCGGCATCGCAGCCGCCTCGGATCGAGCCCCGACCCGGCGACGAGGGGAGCATCGTCACGCTCGTCGGCCTCGCCGGCGCGGCTCAGATTCGGATCGGCGACCGGCGGGCCGTGGCCGGTGTGGAGAAGATCGGCGTCGAGTCGGCCAGGGCTGCAGTGCCACAGGCGATGGTCGAAAGCCTTGTCCGGATCGATGGTCGCGTTGCGGTCACGGAGGCCACCATCCTGCTCGACGATCTGCCCGCCGGGCTCGAGACGATTCGCGTCACCCTCCCGCCGCGGGCCACCCTGCGGAGCATCGGCAGCCCATCTTCCCTCGTGGAGCTGGCCGGTTCGGAAGCCCAGCCTGAGGCAGTCATTCAGATCGAACGCGGGATCGATGGAAAGAGCCTCGTGGAATTGACCTGCGAACGGCCTGTCGATCCCGCCGGCCGGGAGGCCTTCGAGGCACTGGGATTTGCTGTGGAAAACATTCCTTCATGGCGGCAGTGGGGCCGGGCCAGCATCGTCGTGGAAGGGGATTGGCAGGTAGAGTGGGACGGGCTGGGAAGCAATCGGCGGATCGATCCCCCCACGTCCGCGCGGCGGCCGGGATTCGTCGCCGCCTTTGCCTACGACGCCCAGCCCGCGAGGCTGCCGCTCCGCGTGCTGCCGCGCGGCAGTCGCGTGGTCATCGAACCCGAATACCGCTACGACGTCTCCGCCACGCGGGTGACGCTCGACGCGCGGCTGCGGGTCTCGGTGCGTGGCGCGCCGGTATCACGGATCGTCGTGGCACTCGATGCCTGGGACATCGACGAAGTTGGGCCGGCCAGCGTGGTCGATTCCGCCGCCGTGTCGATGCAGGACGGACGGCTCGTGATTCCCTTCGTGCAGCCGCTCTCCGGTGACGCCGTCGTGGAAGTCCGCTGCGGCCGGCCGCTCATCCACGACAGCAGCCGGGTGGCCTGGCGGATTCCCGCGCCGCAGGCGGATCTTGTTGGGCCCGCCGCGATCATCATCGCCTCTCAGAGCGACATCGAGTTGCTGCCGGATGCCGACGGTGTCCGCGGACTGGTGCGGCAGCTGACATCCAATGCCACGCGTTCCGATGCAGACCGGGTCGCCTTGGCCTACCGGCTGGACGGCACGGACGGCACATTCGAGGCGACCCGTCGCTTTCTAGCCCGGCGGGTCGACGCGTCCGTGACGGCTCAGGCCGACATCGACGAGTCGGACACGATCGTGCGGGAGACGATTCGCTTCGACGTCGCCCACGTGCCGCTGGAATTTGTGACCCTGTCGGTGCCCGAGCGCGTGATGCAGACCGCCACGCTGGAAGTCCGGCAAAACGGCCTGCTGCTCAATCCGGATCAGATGGCTCAGGATGGAGATGCCGTCGATCAGGGGGAGCCAGCGGCGGACGGTGTCGGGGCCGTTGCTCCGATGTCGGATTCACCAACAGGCCTGGCCACGCCGCGGGTCCGGCTGCGGGCGATGCTGGCCCAGCCGCTGCTGGGAGCGGGCGATATCACCGTCGAGTATGAGTTGCCAACGCCTGGCATCGCGCCGGAGTCGACCGTGGCCGAGGATCTGCCGCTCGTGCTGCCGGCAGCGACGAGGATCAGCCGTCAATCGATCACACTGACCGTACCCGAGACGTTGTCGCTCGACGTCCGCGGCGATGCCTGGAAGCGGGAAGTCGCCTCGCTGGGGTCGATTCCCAGCCGCACCTGGACAACAGCCCGTGCGCAGGAGTCGGTGCCCCTGGCGATTTCGGCCCGCAAGAGATCAGCGATTGGCGACACGGTGGTCGATGCGGCCTGGTTTCAGACACGACTCCTCGACAACCGGCGAGACGACGTCTATCGATACGCGATCGTCAGTTCTGCCGACCAGATCATCCTGACGCTCCCGCCCAGTTTCACGGCGGATGCAGGCGAATCTGCGGAGGCTCTTGCCGGACCACGCACGGATGCCCAAACGGTTGAGGTGCGGCTCAATGGCCAGTCACTCCCCGGCGCCGCGCGGACTGATGGCACAGTCGTCGTCGAACTCCCGCAGCGGGCCGGAAACGCGGCCTGGCTGGTGGAGGTGGCGGCCAGCCGGCGCAGGGAATACGCGGTGGGGCGGTTCGGTGTGTGGGCAGGGCTGCCGACGGCCGTGTCATTCGAGCCGCCGACGTTTCCCACCGGCACGCTCGAGCGGCGGTTTTATTGGGAACTCGTCCTCGAACCCGATGAACACCCGATCGGACATCCGGGTGGGTGGACGTCGCAACAGCGGTGGGAGTGGGGCCCGTTCGGTCTGCACCGCGTGCCGATCGTTTCATCCGACGCAATTGCCTCATGGTTGACCGCCAGCTCGGCGGTCGCCCAGCAGGTGGCCGCAGCGGGTGGGGCTGTGCCCGGAGCACGCTCGCTGTCGCCGACTGGGCTGCCCGTCGATCTGCCGGCGGCTGGCCCGCGGGCCGTCTTTTCGGGAGTGGGGTCGCCGGGGACAGGCCGAATCTGGGTTGTGCCCACATGGCTGCTGGTGCTGTGTGTCTCCGGGCCGGTGCTCGCCATCGGTGTGCTGAGCGTCTACTGGCCGCGGCTGCGAAGCGTTCCGTGGGTGCTGGGCACGGCCGTCGCGGCAAGTCTCGCGGCGGCGGCCTTTCCGCAGCTGGCTCCGCTGGTCGCGCAGGCGGCCATTCCCGGCGCGGCATTGGCGGTGCTCGCCGCTGTGTTGCGAAAGATGGTCGACCGCCGCGGGGTTTCGCTGCCGGCCCGCGGCGCGGTGGTGCTTGGCTCGGCCAGCTCATTGACGCAGGTCGCGCCGCTGCCGTCCCTGATCATCGCGGCCTCCTCGCCATCGCAGCGGGAGGAGGCCACGGCCGCCGGACGAGAACACCCATGAATCTCCGCCGTGTCGGGCATGCAGTCGGTCTCCTGCCGCGGCGCGGCCGTGGTGCCAGCGGCCGTGCGTGGGGCATGTTCGCCGCGTTGATGGGTGGTTTCATCATCGGTGTGGGTGGCGGCCTGGACGGCGGGTGTGCCTGGAGTCGGGCCGATGAGTCCGCCTCGACGAAGGCGACCGGACCGCAGCCGCCAGCGCCCGGCCAACCGTCAGCGCCAAATCAGTCCTTTGAATTCACGCGGGTGCACGTGCCCGCCGGAAGGCTCTCGGACATTCCGCTGGGGACAACTCGGTATGTGCCCATGTCGGCCCGGGAGTTCGAGGAGGGAGTCGCCAGGCTCTCGACGGATGGATCGGACGGACGCGGCCGGGCCGTGGAGCCGTTGCTGATTCCGCTTGCCGATGCCGCCCGCTATGTGATCACGTGCGCCGAGGACGGCAGCCTGGTCGGCACGGTTTCATTCGATGTCGGCGGTTTTGCCGAGGCCGCGGGGGGAAGCCGATTGCCCCGGGGCGGAATGGCGCGGGAGATGCCGCTCGGCGGGCTCGATGTGCGTTCGGGGTCGATGCGCACGGCCGCGGGCATGGGTGAAGCGGTCGTCTTCGGCCGTCGCGACGGCTCACTGGCGATGGCGACCCCGGAGCCGGGCACCTACGCCTGCGAGTTCCGCTGCGCTGCTGTGGCGGAGACAGATGCTGCCACACGGTTTTCGCTCTCCCTCGTGCCGGCGCTCTCGTCGTCGATCACCGTCACACTGCCTCGCGGCATACGGCCCGTGATTCGGGGCGACGTCCGCGTCGGAAACGCCATCGAGCCAACGGCCGACGCGGCAGACAGCGCCGGCTCGTTGCTGCCCGAGACCGTGACGTGGCGGATCGAGACAGGACCTCGCCAGACGGTGGATCTGATCCTGTTGGCGGACGGTCGGCCCGCTCCCATGCTCTCCACATGGACTCTCGTCGGCATCCGCGGACGGCAGTCGTCGTTGGCCGTGATCGTGCAGCCGATGATGCCGTGGTTGCCCGGGCGGGTTCGGCTCGAAAAAGACGCCTCCATACTGGTGACCAGCGTTGCCGCGGGGCTCGGCCAGCCTGATCCGCAGTCTGAGGTCTCGTGGACGGTCGCCGCTGACGGCACCACGCTCCTGATCGATCTGCCCCCCGCGAGCGTCGGCGGCCGTGAGCCGCTCCTGATCACTGCGGTGGCTCCGATCTCGGACCGCGGTGCGACGTTGCCGTTGCTACGGCCGCTGGCCGAGGCCTGGGCCGGCGGTGGCATCACGATCGACGTGGCGGCGTCGCTCTCCCTGGCATCCATTGAACTCGAACAGTGCGTGGTCGTGCCTCCCGAGGTGGCCGCCCGGTGGCCCCTGCCTGCTGCCAGCGGCTCGGCGGAGATGGCTGCTGTTCAGGTCTCGTCGGAACCCGTCCCACAGGAACCCGTCCCACCGACACACGGAGACAGGCCGCATGCCGCTGCCGGCGTCGACGTTCTGCCGGCCCGGCTCTTCGTGGAGCAGCAGGGGCCCCATGCCAGGGTGGCGGTGTCATTGCTGCCGCGGACCGCGGAGTTGGACGTTGCACGCGTCACGACAGTCGATCTGTCGCCGGGTGTCGTGGTCGGCAGGGCGGCATGCGACGTGCGGGTGCATCGCGGCGAATCGTTCGACCTGCTGGCGCGGATCACGCCGGGCTGGTTCATCGATTCCGTCGAAGCCATCGCGGTGCCCACACCGGCTGAACTGGCCGATCTGGTGCGGCACCGCACTGCCGAGGAACCAGCCGCAGGACTCGACTGGAAGGTGTTACGCGACACCCGCGGCGACCTGCTGCGGATCGGACTGATCTCCGCAATCACACCCTCCCGAGGACTCGGCCTGCGAATCACGGGGCACCGGGCCGGCATCGGCCTGCGGGAGGAATTCTCGACGGCGGAGCTCGACATGGTCCGCTTCGACGGCGAATCGGAGCGTTCCACGCTGCTCGACCTGCGGACGAGTCCCGAGACGACGGTGGAGTTCAATCGCGACTACAGCCCCCCGCAGGAACGGTCTGCGTCGGCGGAGGCTCCGCAGTCTGACGTTCAGACCATCGGGCCTGATGGCCGGCTGGCCGTGCTCGTCGAGGAGGGGGCTTCGCGGGCGCGGCTGTGGGCCGGTTTCCGCGGACCGGCGCGGGTCGGACGGCTGGTCCGCCGGCGGCCGCCCCTCGATGCCCGCACCCAGGTGCGGCTGACAGTCCGCGATGACAAGCTCACCGAGTCGGTGACATTTGAGTGTCATCCCGCCGCATCGGACCTCGATTCGATCGTGGTGCAATTTTCGGAACCGGTGGACGATCCGCTCGAATGGTCGCTGCTGCCGCCTGCGGTCGGCACTGTCACTGCGCGTCGGCTGGATGCCTTCGATCGGCGAGGCGGGACTGGAGGGCCTGGCGGGGTTGGCGTGAATGGCATCGAACGCTGGCTCGTCGAACTGAATCCACCGGCCCGCGGGCCGGTGACGATCCGGGCTGCCCGGACGATCCCGTTCGTGCGGGCCACACCGGTGCTGTTGGCCTGGGTGGACGGCGCCACGTCGACGGTGGGCCACTGCATCGTGCGGAACGTCGGCCGCACGCCACCGCAGGTGGTCAACCAAAGGCTCACCGAAATGCCTCCCGAATCCGCGGTTGTCGAACCGGGCGGAATCACCGTGGTGGAGTTTTCCTTCACGCCGGTGCTGGCCGCCGATCCGAGTGGGATCGCCGCCGCAGAGCTGGTGCCGGGCAGCAACGATGCCAGGGCATGGGCGTGGCGCGAGATCACAACGTCGTGGTGCCATGCCTCCGGCGCGACGGAGTATGAGTCGCTCTTCGACATCGACAATCGTGGTCGCACCAGCCTGTCGCTGAGCCTTCCGGCCGGCCGCCGACTGCAGGGGCTGCTCCTCGACGGCGTACGACTGCCCCTCGGGGCGCGGATCGCCGCAGGGGGGGAGGTGCCGATCGAACTGCCGGTGGGCCGGGCCCTCGTGACCCTCCTCGTGCGAACGGTTGCCGATGGAGAGGCCGTCGCAGGCCGGATCGAAGGCAGACCGTGGCCTGCCTGGCGGGTCGATCCCGAGGGACCAAAACTCGACATCCCCGTCTTGCAGCGTGAGTGGCGGCTGCTCTTGCCTCCCGAACTCGAGATCGCGGTGGTGGGCGGCTCGGTCCGCATCGGTGGGGAAGCCGGCGGGAGCCGCGACTGGGCCGCCCGGCTTCTGGCCGCGGCACTGCGGCCACCGATGCCAGCCCTGCAGCCGCAACCCCCCGCTCCCGCGTCAGTCTCGGAATGGGCGGCATCTGCACCAGCCGGCGAACTTCTGCAGGGCTATCGCGTCGTGCCTCTTGTGCCGCTGGTTGTGCCTCAGGGGGCCGCCGGAGGTGATGTGCGTGTGGTGGTGGTGCAGGCCCGCATCGTGTTCGCTGCCGCGGTGGTGGCCGCCCTGCTGGTCGGCTTCGGCACCATGCTCGTGGCCCGCATCCGGCTGCGGGGAGCGGTTCTGATCTGTCTGCTCGCCGGAGTAGCCGCACTCTGGATCGTCGCGCCCTTCGACGGCATTGCACGAGCGGCCTGGTGGGCCTCCCTGGCCGCTCTCGCGTGGGCCGTCAACGGCCGTTTTTTTTCCGGCTTCGCTGCGGGTGCGTCGTCGGGAAGCCGGCCACTCATCCTGCTGCTCGTCGTGCTCAGCCAGATGGTGACGCCGCTGCGTGCCGCTGACGAGCAGGGCGGGCCGGCTGCCGGACCGCTGCAGGTCTTCGTGACGCCGCTCGAAGGCGGACAGTCGGCAGACCGTGGCGGCGAAGCGACGGTGCTCGTGCCCGAGGAGTTGTTTCGGGCATTGATCCGTGGCGAAGACGGTCGGGCCACCGCAGCCGTGCGGGTGATGGCTGTCCGCGTGACCGCGGCGGCCCCCTCCGATGGCGACGGCCCATGGCCCGCATGGCGTCTGGAGATCGACATCGATGCCGACACCGGAGGCCTTCTGCTGCTCGATCAGGCCGCGAGCGGCGGGCGGTTCGATCCCGGCTCGCTGCGGATCGACGGCGGGGCCGCGGCCACTCGGGGGGATGCAGGCGGCGGACTGCTGCGGATCTTGGTGCCAGAACCCGGTCGCCACACCGTGACAGTGGACGTCAATCCGGCCGTCCGGCGACGCGGCGACGTGGAAACGGCGACGATCTCACTCCCGCCAGCTCCCGTGGCAACGCTCGAGGCACTGTCAGCGTCTGGCCGCGCGGCCGCAGCGTCTGCCTCCGCCGGCATGGCCTGCGAGCAGGCGGCTGTGCCGGGTCTCTTTCTGGCGGCGCGACGACGCGACACCGACTCACTCGCCGTTGTCTTCGACGTTTCGCGGTCGGTGCAAGTGCGGTTGAGCCGGTCGCTTGTGCCAGGCATCGATCTCACCCCGCTGCCCGCGACCGCCACAAGCCGCAACGATATTTTCTGGAATCTCGACGCCTGCCAGGTGACGGGCATCTACGAGTTGGACGCCGGCAACTCCATCGTGCGCTCCTGTGTGGTGAGGGCGGATGCCGGACTCGAGTGGCTCGCACCGCCTGCGCAGCAGCCTCCGCAGCAACTTGATCAGCAAGAGTCCCGGCTGACTGACAGCGGAGATCGCACCGACGGCGTCTCGATCCGTGCGCTCGGCGAGGGACGGTTTCTCGTGGAGCGGCAACGGCCGGAACGCGGAAGATTTCGGTTTGAAATGCCGTTTCGAATGGCATTGGCCGATCCCGTCGGTGTGTTCGACGTGCCCGAGGCATGGATCGAAGATGTCGGTGTCGATACGAGGTTGGTGCGGTTCGTCGCGAGCCCCAGCCTCGCGGTGCGGATCGACCTGCCTGCCGGGCTCACGCATGCGGCCGTTCCCGAAGGGGAGGCCTCCTTCGAGACACGATTCTGGAGCGGCGGTGTCGCCCGGGCCGACAGCGGCGCCGCGGTCCCCATGCCCGCTCCGCGTGCCCGGCTCACCTCCGAACGCCGTCGTCAGGAGATTCGCGGCACCCAACGGGAATCGATCGTATTTGCAGAGACTCAGGTGCTGCTCCACCTCGATGCCCGTCTCGATGCCAGTTCCTCGGCGCTGGTGGCGATTCCGCTGGAGGTGCCCGAATCCTGCGTCATCGATCGCATCGAACTCTTCGAGGACGACATGCTCCATCCCGAAACGGCGGACCGCAGCGCCATCGATGTGCGGTGGAGTCGCCCGGCGGACACGGCTGTTACCGTGGTCGTCCAACGCCCGCGGGCCGGGCGATTCAGGCTGGAGATCGATGCCCGCCTGCCAGGACGCCCCGCCCCTCGGGGAACCCTTCCCGGACTGCGTGTTGTGCTCGCGGACGGATCGAGAGCACTCATTGAATGGCGGGCGGAGGGCGGCCTCGGGGCGACGCTGCAGCCGGCTGCAGCCGACGGTGCGGCCGGGCGTGACGCCGACGCAATGCTGCGGAGCGGGCAGGTCGAGTTTATCGCCGGAGACACGCTGCCCTCCTACCTGCTGGAACCGGCGGCCGGCGGCACGACGGCGACGACTCCTACGTCGGCCGAGCCGCCGGGGGAATCGGCCGAGGATGTCGCGATCGGGGCCGGGAGGGTCGAGTTGGCCGACATCCGGCTGTCGGCGGACGAACGCGGACGGATGTGGGGTCTGGCCTGTTTCGAACTCGTACCGTCGGAGCAGACGGTCCAAATCCAGTTGCCGCGGACATGGCGGCTGTTCGACGCGACCGTCGACGGTCGCTCCGTTGACTGCGTTGTCCCCACAACGACGCATCCCGATGGCGTCTGGGAGTTGCAGCTTCTGGATGCGGGCCGGCCGCGGACCATCGTGGTGTTGTTCGTCGGCGAACTATCGGTCGGTGAACTGTTTGTCGGCGAAAGGGGCCGCAGGCAACTGGACGGCGAGCCGCTCAGCCTGTCGCCGCCGGTGATTGTCGGGCTGCCGAGCCGGCAGGTGATCTGGACGCTGCAGGTTCCCGCGGGCATCGCCCTGCGGGTCGCCGCGCCGGCCAGGCTCGTGACGGCGGAGGATTTTCAGGTCGAACGACACGCCGCCCAGCAGCGGCTGCAGGCCGATGTTCAACAGGCTATAGATCGCAGCACCGGCTGGCAGCAGGAGCGAGTGCGCGGGTTCTTCGAATCGCGCCGCGATGGAGCGATGCCGCTGGCCGATCGGGCCTGGGAACGGGCCTGGGCACGGCCGCTGACAACGCTTTCCAACCCCCTGCCGCCTGCGCCGCCGCTGAGAATCCTGGCGGCGGATGCATCGACCGGCCCCGACGCCGGTCGGCTCACGATCCGCGCCGTGCGACAACGCGATCCCACCACACGGGGCCGGGCCATCGCCACAGTGACGCTGCTCGTATGCGGCGGACTCGCCTGGATGGCGGCGCGGAGCCATTGGTCGCCGCGGGGAGCGGGGCTCGCTCGTCTCGGGCCCGTGCTCGGCATGCTGGCCGGCATCGTGTGGGCGGCGTTTTTCCTTCCAGTCTGGCCCGGGGTCTTGCTCGTGGCTGGTGGTGCGGTGGGGCTGATGCGGACCTGGCCCCGCCTCCAGTCTGCCGCGGCCGGGCAGCCCGCCGCGGTCGACATCGCAGGGGCGACGACGGTCTACCGACCGCAGCGGTGATGCCCAGGCTGGAGGAGCGTGCAGCGGCGTGCAACTGGCCGGTTTTCGCCGCGTGCCCGGCAAACAGGGCAATGCAGGGAAGGCGAAAAGCGGTCTGGCTCCCGCGGGCCGGCCACCGCTAGTGTCCGCCTCGCTCGCGGGCAGGAAATTGCCCGATCGCACGGCGTTCCGGGGGGAATCCGCCGGGCGTGAGCCGATGCCGACGGGAACGAACCCGCCCGGAATCGAGAACACATTCAAGGAGGCCGTTGGATGCAGGTCGGAAGCAGTGTCGATTGGCGGACCCCGGGCCGCCCTCTGGCAGCGGGCATGGTGCTGGTGGTTCTCTGCGTCGCGTGGTCAGCCACCGCCGCGATGGCTGCGGGCCATCGCACCGCCAACTTTGTGGTCGAGGCTCCGACCGAGACGCTGGCCCGTCGGATCGGCGATGCCGCTGAACAGTATCGACACGACCTGGCGATCGAGTGGACCGGCAGTCCGCTGCCGCGGTGGAGCCGGCCCTGTCCGATCCAAGCTCAGGTGGCACCCAACCTCGGAGCCGGCGGCGCGACCAGTTTCGTCTTCGACAATGGCGAGGTCTTCAACTGGACGATGACCATCCAGGGCAGCGAGCAACGCATCCTCGACTCGGTGCTGCCGCACGAGATCACGCATACAGTCTTTGCCAGTTATTTTCGCCAGCCGTTGCCGCGGTGGGCCGACGAGGG
>JBIIFB010000047.1:0-21204 GCA_044237545.1 Pirellulales bacterium | reverse complement strand
TGGCCATCGGCCGACTGCATTTCCTGGCCGTAGCCCTCGGGGGCGTATTCGCCGGAGGCGAAACCATCCGCACCATAGTCGGTCATTTCCGAAGGCATGGTGTTGATCACGATCGACGGGTCCTCGCCCATCGTGATCGATTCGGAACGAGTTGGGGACGGTAGCACCTGGTTGGGCGTGTTGGGCATGCCGGAGGCAGTTGGCAGCCGCCCGGGAACGGTGGCGTCATCGATTGCGGCGGCCTGCGGCGCCCGCGCCATGACCGATGGCAGCCCGTCGGCATTCATCGCCAGTCGCTCTTCTCGCTGGCCGGCAGGACGTCTGGCAGTGGGATTGAATCGCGGGGCCAGGCCTCCGCCTGTGGGCGGGGAAACGGGGCCAGGGGCGGGCCGAGTCGGCAGGCCCTCGACGGCCAGCACCGGACGGCCAGTATCCCCCTGGGGGCTGCGGAACATGGTGACGTCGCCCATCGAGGGAAGGGCCAACTGGCCAACGGCTGCCGCACTGGAGCGGAAGCGACCGGGCAGGCGGTTGTCGCTTCTATAGTCGCCGATCTGGCCTGCAGTGCGGGACCGCGCGGGATTGGTCGGCTGCGGACGCGATGCCT
Organism: Pirellulales bacterium; assembly: GCA_044237545.1. Classification (GTDB taxonomy): domain Bacteria; phylum Planctomycetota; class Planctomycetia; order Pirellulales; family UBA1268; genus CAMCQY01. The sequence goes on along the minus strand of JBIIFB010000047.1, from coordinate 20,597 downwards.
GGGGACGTTGGCTGTTGGCAACTTTCGGCACGCCGGCGGGCAGACCGACCGAGGCGGGCGGCGTGGATGCCCTGGCACTGGAAACCGGGGCTGTCTCGGCAGCGGTGGCCGGAACGGTCACGGGAGCGGCGGCTGGAGCCGGAGCGGTGGCGGGATCGGTGGCCGGAGCGGTGGCCGGAGCCGGAGCTATGGCGGGATCGGTCGCTGGAGCGGTGGCGGCGCGGTGGGGCGTCCAACGCAGTTCGCTTGGACCGCCCGCTGCAGCCGCTGTGCCTGGCTGCTGGGCCAGCGTGATACTGCCGCCCATCACAAGGCCAGCCAGCGACATGCCCACAAGATGTCGGACACCGAGCGAAACGTTCTTCATGACAGACTCCTTCCGATCCTGCGCCGCGGTAGGGATGGCCCGACCGCCGTTCTTCAATCGGAAGAGATATCGTCATCCGCACGACCGAAACTTCCGCCAAAATCGACGCGACCGGCAGGAGTTGCCTAGCTTCCGCAGTCGAGCGCCGCGGAGAGGTCCGCGATAAGATCGTCGGAGTCCTCGATGCCACAGGCGAGGCGGATCATGTTGTCGGCGATACGAAACGTGGCCCGCTCTGCGGGCGAATAGTTCCAGTAGCTCATCACGAGCGGCTGTTCGATGAGAGACTCCACCCCACCCAGGCTTGGGCCGATCCGCGGGATTGTGACCGCATCGATCACCCGGGCGGTCTGCCGCCAGTCGGCGTTTTTCACGAAGAAAGTCACCAGACCGCCGAAACCCCGCATGGTCCGCGTTGCCAATGCGTGATAGGGATGACTCTCCAGTCCCGGGTAGAGCACCCGTTCCACACGCGGATGCTTCTCGAGGAACCGGGCCACGGCAAGACCGTTGGCGTTGTGTCGCTCCATCCGCAGCGCCAGTGTTTTGAGGCCACGTTCGAGAAGATAGGCATTGTGGGGCGAATTGACGCCGCCCATGATGCCGCGGAGGTGGCGAACGGCCTGGAGCTTCTCCTGGCTGCCGATCACAACCCCTGCCAGCAGGTCGTTGTGTCCGCCCAGGTATTTGGTGGCCGAGTGGAGCACGAAGTCGACGCCCGACTCCAGCGGCCGGAGGTTGTAGGGAGTGCAGAGCGTGGCGTCGATCAGCGAAAGCACGCCGTGCCGCCGGCCGATGTCGGCAAACCGTTCGATGTCGATCACGCTCAGGTGCGGGTTGGTCGGGGACTCGCTGACGATGAAGCGGGTTTGAGGCGTGATCGCCGCCTCCATCGCGGCGTAGTCACACGTGGGAACCTCGCGGAAGACCACCCCGAAGCGGGTCAGGTGGCGGCGACAGAATTCGCGGCTGCGGTGGTAGCATTCGTCGAAGAAGATGATCTCCTCACCCGCGTTCAGGTGGGCCATCAACAGTCCCACCAACGCCGCCATGCCGCTGGCGAAGAGCACGGCCGTCTCGCCGCCCTCGATGGCGGCCAGCTTGTCCTCGACCACCCGCTCGCCGGGGTTGCCGTAGCGGCCATACTCCTCGCGGGGCTGCTTCTCCTCGATGAAGTCGATGATCGCCTGCGTGTCGCGGAAGGTGTAGGTGCTCGACGCGAAGATCGGATCGGTGATCGAGAAGCCGGGCTTCTGGCGGGCCTCGCCAGCGTGCACGGCCGTCGTGGAGGGGCCCCTACCTCCGGAGGCTGACGAACCGGTGACATTGGGAGTGAGCATGCCGAATCCTACGGGAAAAGCTGGTGTGTGGGAGTCTAGTGGCGGATGCGGGTGCCGACAAGGAAGATGCCGCGGCGGCGGCCCATGCCGCTGCCGGGATCACGACGAAAACGACTGCTCAGGTTTCCTCGTTCCCGTTACACTCCGGGACTGAGTCGCACCCTTTCGAAGAGCGTGAACAGCACGGACAGCATGAGTACCAAGCGGAAAAAGCCTGTCATCGCCGCGGCGCCGGGGCTTACAACGCCGGGGCTTGCGTCGCCGGGAACGGGCGGGTTGGGAGCGGGTGGCCCAGACCTACGGCCACTCTGGCCGAACCGCCGCGTCTGGACCACGCTTGCATCGCTGGCGGCCGCGGTAGCCCTGGTGCGGGGCGGTTGGCTCGAGCCGATCGTGGGCAGCATCGTCGATCAGGCCGTGCGGAACATCATCACGCTGATTCTCTGCTTCGCGGGGTTGATGACGCTCCTGCTCTGGTTTCTCCGGGAAAGCGGCCATGCGACCGTCTGGAAGCGGGCCGTGATCGGGGCCCTGCTCGGCCCGGTGGCGATCGGTGCCGCGGTGCTGCGGATCGAACGGGTTTCGGGGGATCTCGTGCCCGAGTTCGCCTTCCGCTGGAGTCCGTCCCGCGACCGGCTGCTGCCGCGGCAACCTGCGGAGCCGTCGACGCCGCAGGGCGATGCCCCCGTCCCCTCAGCATGGCAGGCATCGCCCGCCGATTTCCCCCGGTTCCTCGGTCCCACAGGCTCGTGTGGTATCGACCGTCCCGTGCTCGACCCCGACTGGGATGCACGGCCGCCGCGGCTGCTCTGGAGGCGGCCCATCGGCGGCGGCTGGAGTGGGTTTGCGACGTATGGCGATCATGCGTTGACGCTCGAACAACGGGGTGACGAGGAGATTGTCTCCTGTTGCTCGCTGGCCACCGGCGCACCTGAGTGGGCGGTGGCCGTGGCGGGACGGCACGAGACCGTGATGGGGGGCGTCGGCCCGCGTTCCACCCCCACGATCGTCGATGGCATGGTCTACACGCACGGCGCCACCGGCTGGCTCCACGCGATCGACGGGGCGACAGGCCGCGTCGTCTGGAAGAAGAACGTGCTCGACGAACTGGGCATCGATCCCGCAGCGCACGCCATGGCGGTGTCGTGGGGCCGGGCTGCCTCGCCGCTGGTCACCACGGACCGTGTGATCGTGCCGGCCGGCGGCCCCCGGACTCGCAGGGGGGCGCAGGATCCCGAGTTTCTGTCGCTCGTGGCCTTTGACCGCGTGACGGGCGAACGGCGTTGGATCGCCGGTGACGAACAGATCAGCTATGCATCCCCGCAGCTGGCCATGCTGGGGGGCCAGCAGACGATTCTGAGCGTCAACGAGGGGCACGTGGCTGGATACGATCCGGCTGATGGACGGAAAGTCTGGGAACATCCCTGGCCCGGCCACTCCAACTCCGATGCCAGCTGCTCCCAGGCGGTTCCGGTCGGCGACAGCCGACTCTTTATCTCGAAGGGGTATGGCATCGGCGCGGCCGTTTTCGAACTCGATGAAAACGTCGCGCCCGCCAAACCTGGCACGCTTCGCGAGGTCTGGCGAAACGCCAACCTTCTGAAGACGAAGTTCACGAATGTCGCCATCCACGACGGCCATGCCTACGGACTCTCCGATGGGATTCTCGAATGCGTGCGGATGAGCGACGGGGGGCGGCAGTGGAAGGCCGGACGGTATGGGCAGGGACAGGTGCTCCGCGTGGGGCCGCTGCTGCTCGTGCAGGCAGAGTCGGGCGAGGTGGTGCTCGTGGACGCGTCGCCCGCGAAGCATGTCGTGCGGGCCCGGCTGGCCGCGATCGACGGCCAGACATGGAACAACCTCTGCCTCGCGGGCAACAGGCTCCTCGTACGAAATGCCCAAGAAGCCGCCTGCTACGAACTTCCCACCGCCGGCGAGCCAGCCGCGACTGGCGGGGGCACCGCCGCAGGAAGCACGCCGTGAACGATCTGGCGGGACGGACAGTGCTCGTTACCGGCTCGACGCATGGCATCGGCCGGGAGGTGGCGATGGCGTTGGCGGCGGCGGGCGGCCGCGTGGCCGTGCATGGTCGTTCCCGCGACGCGGCCGAGGAAGTGGCCGCGGTGCTCGCCGGCAACGACCGCCATGCAGGCACGTTCCTCGCCGATCTTGCCGACCCGGCGGCCGTCGAACATCTGATCGCCGACGTCGGTCGCCGCCTTCCCGGCATCGACACGCTGGTGCTCGTGGCAGGGGCCGATGTGCTCACCGGGCCGCCGGCGAAGTGGGGCTTCGAACAGAAACTTGAGCAGTTGCTTCGCGTCGACGTCGTCTCCACCATGATCCTCGCGCGGGGCCTCGGACGCTGGATGCGGGATCGCGACGGAGGCTCGATCGTCACGATCGGCTGGGATCAGGTGGCCACCGGCATGGAAGGAGACAGCGGTGAGCTGTTCGCCGCCACGAAGGGGGCCGTGATGGCGTTCACGAAGAGCCTTGCAAAGTCGCTGGCACCGCAGGTCCGCGTGAACTGCGTGGCGCCAGGCTGGATCCGCACCGCATGGGGCGAAGGGGCCAGCGACGTCTGGCAGGCGCGGGCGGTCCGCGAGAGCATGCTCGGCCGTTGGGGCACGCCGGCCGACATTGCCGGCGCGGTCCACTGGCTTGTCTCGCCGCAGGCGGCGTTCGTGACGGGGCAGGTGCTGCCCGTCAATGGCGGCTTCCGCCCGGCGTGATCACGATCCCGTCGCTGACGCTCAGGGCTTGTATGGGGAACATGCTTGGCTTCAAAACGTCACGATCCGCGGCGTGTCGTCGGCGTGGCGGTCGGGAGGGGGCTCGGCCTGTTCGGCCACCGACGCATCGAGGTCGGCCACACGGCCGGCATGGTGGGGAATGCCGGCGGCTTCGAGGAAATTCGCGAGGAGCCGGAATCCATGCCGCGTGAGGATCGATTCCGGATGGAACTGCACTCCATAGAGGCGGTCGGCCTCGTTGGCAACCGCCATGATCGTGCCCTCCTCGTCTCTCGCGGTGACGGAGAGGCCGGCCGGCAGTCGGTCGCCGGAGACGACCAGCGAGTGATACCGGCCGGCGGTCATCGGGCTGGGAATGCCCGCGAAGAGATTGATGCCGTCGTGGTGCACGTTGCTCGTGCGGCCATGCACGGGTTCCCGGCCGCGGACGATCCGGCCATCGAGCGCCGCGGCGATTGCCTGATGGCCAAGGCAGACGCCGAGCACGGGTATGCGTCCCCGACAGGCCCGCACGGCGGCCACCGAGCAGCCCGCCTCGGCCGGCGTGCACGGCCCAGGCGAGATGACGACCGCCTGTGGCTCGAGCCGCCACAGTCCGTCGACATCGATAGCGTGGCTCGGCACGACCACCGTAGCCGCGCCGAGCAGATGGAAGTGGCGGGCGAGGTTGAAGACGAAGCTGTCGCGGTTGTCGAGCACGACGATCATCGCGTGGCCCCCGTTGGCATGTCACCGGGCAGTTGCGGGCTGCCGCTCCGGGCTTTCTCCCCGTCGATAGTTCTGTCGATGTCTCCGTCGCGATCTCCGTCGCGATCTCCGTCGAAGGAGGCGAGCACACGGAGCATCCCCTCCGCCTTGTGGAGCGTCTCGGCGTATTCGGCAGCGGGGTCGCTGCTCGCGGTGATGCCGCCGCCGACGGCACACGTGATCGAGTCTGGCCCGACCACAAAGGTGCGGATCAGCAGGTTGAAGTCGGCCGTGCCGTCAAACCCGACATAGCCCAGCGAGCCGCAGTAGGCCCCCCGGACGAATCCTTCCAGCTGACCGATGATCTCGCAGGCCCGGTGTTTGGGCGCACCGGTCACGCTGCCACCGGGGATGGCGGCATCGAGCGCATCGAGGGGCGTGAGCCCGGGCCGGAGCCGACCGGCGACGATCGACACGAGATGCTGGACATAGCGATACCGTTCCAACCGGCAGAGCGCCTCCACACGGACGCTCTCCGGTGTGCAGACTCTGGAGAGGTCGTTCCGAACAAGGTCGACGATCATCACGTTCTCGGCCCGGTCTTTCTCGCTGTGTTCGAGATCCTCACCCGCGTAGAGATCGGCCTCGGGGCTCGCCAGCACCCGGCGGGTGCCCTTGATGGGGTGCATCCGCACGGTGCCGCGCTCGACGCGGAGCAGGCGTTCGGGTGACATGCTCACGATCGTGGCGGGGCCGGCGTCGAAGCAGGCGGCGAACGGGGCCGGGTTGAGCAGGCGGCTGCGCCGGTGGAGTTCGACGGGATCGAGGGTTGCCGCGAGGGAGAGTCTCTGCGCGAGATTGACCTGAAAGATGTCGCCGGCGCGGACCAGATCAATGCCGGCCCGCACCATGTCGAGGTAGGTCGCCCGCGATTGCGTCGAGACGATCTTTCCATAACCGGGAAGCTCGTGACCGGGAAGCTCGCGAGGCAACCGGGGCTCCGCGGATGGTGGTGCCACCGGCGATTCGTTCGACGCCGCAGCCGTTTCGGTCAATGCCGCCAGCAGGCAGTTCAGCCGTTCCTCGGCGCGGGCCCGCCGTGCGGTCGGACCTCGTGCGGGCACTCCCTGCGAGATGATCCAGCCGCGGCCGGCATCGTGGTCGAACGCACAGACAACGTCGTAGACATGCAGCGACAGCAGTGGCACGCCCGCGTCGCCGGCCGGGGGCGGAACGCCCAGCCTCGTCAGGCCGCAGTCGTAGGAGACGAGCCCCGCGACGCCCCCTTGGAATGGCGGCAGGCCGGGAACCGTCTCACAGGCGAGGTCGACCAGGAGTGATCGCAGCAACACAAACGCCTCGTTCACCCGTTCCGTATCACGGCCTGCCCCGGCTGGCTCCACCTGAATGGAGTGGATCGGGTCGGCGGCGACGAATGAGAAGCGGGCCAGACGCGGTGTCGTGGGACTGGCGTTGGCGGCGGGGCCGGCCCGGACAGTGTGTGGCTCAGCAGCAACGGCCGCGATGGTGTCGCGACCGTCGTGCGGGGCGTCGAGCGCGGCGCTGTCCAGAAACAGGCAGTGCCGCCGCCGTGACAGCCGCTGGAAGAGGGTGAACGGCTCCAGGCCGGCGCGGAGTTCTGCGACGAGCGTCCCCGACGCCGTGAACCAGCGGTGGGCGACCCAGTGACTCGGATCCGTCTCCGGCGGGATGGCGGGCTGTGCGGGCGGGGGTTTCTTCATGGGCACGATTCATTCACTCTGTCGGGCAGCGGATTCCGCGGCCCCGAAAACGGCCTCAGGTGCGGAGCGGGCGGAGGTTCTAGCGGCCTCGGCGGCCGCGCGGGACGGGCCGTGACCGATCTCGGGCTGTGTGAGGTGGCCCCAGTCGAGCGGCTGGTCCTGCCGGTAGTCCTTGTCGAGTGTGAGCGCCGTCACGGCCTTGGCCATCTCGTAGCCCAGATAGAAGGCGTGGCTCGGATCGACGTCGGTGCGGCCCGCCAGTTCCAGCTGTTTAAAGAGGGCGAAGGGGTCGCGGGATTCCAGGTGCAGGCCGGCGCCCACGAGATGGATCGCGCCGCGTTCGGCGAAGAGGCGAAAATTCGGGTCGCGGATTACCTCAGCGAGGCTGTCGAGCACGTCTTGTCCGTGGGTCTGCGGTTTGCCGGAGCGAAGTGTCACCAGTCGCGGTTCGACATGCTTGGGCAGCGTGCGATGGGTGACGGCATGGTGGGCGAGGGCCCGCGCGAGAGCGCACTCGCGGACGCTGTTCCGCGCCCAGTGGATCACCTGCGTGGTGAGCACAGAGCGAATGCCCGTCTCCTGGCAGAAACCGATCAGCAGCGTGTTCACACCCGCGGAGTCGACGTCGGTGAGCTCGGTGAGATTGCCCACGCCCATCATCATCTCGGCGGACGGAAACCTGCGACGCACGTCGAGATACCGGCCGAGGCTCGCCGCAAATCCGAAGCCGATCGGCTCGAGCACCGGGTCGAGACGCATCTTCACGCCGTGCTTGTCGAGCTGATCGATCGTGTCGAAGAAGCCCTCGAGTGTGGCTGGAACGTCGGGCACGACGACGACCTCGCAGCCCCAGTCGGCCGCCGCGGCCACGTTGGTGGAGTTGACCGAGAGCACGAGAGTTGCGCCGGCCCGCACCGCCGCCGCGATCTCGCGCGGCGCAAAGCTGTCGATCGACACTCGAAATCCATCCTCGACGAGCAGTCGCACCGCGTCGCCGACCCCGGCCCACTCGCTGCCCGGATCGCAGCCGAGGTCGATGCGATCGGCGCCAGCGGTGCGGAGCCTGTGGGCCTCTTCGAGGAGTGCGGCGGTGGTGAGCCGCGGCGCATGGTTGATCTCGGCGAGGATTTCGATGTCGAAGTCGCCGTAGTCGGAAAGATCTTGTGATTGCTGGCCGAAGAATTCGTCGAGCCGCCGCAGGTCCTCGGGGCCACGGACCACCGGCAGGGCGGTGACCTCCTGAAACGCGTCGAGCGATCCTCGGCAGCCGCCGGGGATGATGATCCGCGTCGTGCCGGCCGGCACGACGAGCCGGCGGGCGATCCACGCGGTGGTCATGAGCGCCGCGACGGTGATGTGCATCACCTGTACGGTGGCCTCGAAGCCGACCTGCGGAGCGAGCCGCGCAAGCACCTGCCGAAGCGAGTGCTCGGCCAGCCTGCCGGTCACGAAATGGATTCTGTCCGGGTTGGGTGACGCGGTCACGGGTGGGGAGGTTCTAGAGGGCGGCACGATCGACTCTGGCTCTATCCTACCCGCTGTCGGCCCGTAGACTGTCAGGCATGATTCTCGAGGGACTTGTCACCACCACCGATCAGGCAGGGGCCATGCATCTGGCGGCGATGGGGCCCCAGGTCGACGATGCCCGGCTCGCCTCTTCGCCGGCCCAGGCGATCGAGGCACTTCTGCTGCGGCCCTTTCCGTCGAGCCAGACCGCCGGCAATCTTGCCCGGATACCGGAGGGTGTGTTTCACGTGACCGATGATTGTCTGCTGCTGGCTCGGGTGGTGGCGGGCCGGCTTGATGCTCCGCCCGCCAGCCGGCCGGCGACGGCCGTGCGGGGCTGGGTGCTCGACGAGGCCTGTCGGGCCTATGAGTTCAAGGTCGTGTCGGCCGATACTTCGCAGGAGCGGCTACGGCTGGACGCCCGGGTGGTGGCGGTGCACGAGGGGCGGCCATTCCTCGGATTCAACCGGGCCAGGCATGCCGTCGTGGAGGGGGCGATCCTCGTGACGAGGCTGCACCTGCTCGGAATCGAGGAAGTGAGTCGCCAGTTCCACGACCTCGCGGTGATCGTCGGTAAGACGGGCGGACCACGTGAGCACGAAGCTTTTCGGTTGCTCGAGGAAAAGGTCGCGGCGGGGTGACACCGTGGCGGCGAGTTTTGAACTTGCCGATGAAAAAGCGGCACCTCCCCGTGGCGGCGAGTTTTTAACTTGCCGTTGAACAAGATGAAATCTCATTCCCACTCTGAAAAAGCGGCAACTCCCGTGGCGGCGAGTTTTTAACTTGCCGTTGAACAAGATGAAATCTCGTTCCCACTCTGAACAAGATGAAATCTCATTCCCACGTCGGGCAGGAGAAAATCCTGTTCCCACTACCGTTCCAGAACACGTGTCGCTTGTTCCGGATCGTTGGCCACGATCTACTTTTCGAATGTCGCTCCCCGCTTCCTCTCCCGGCCATCGGGCACTCGCCGTCGACGTGAAAACGCCGGCACGGCTGCACCTCGGCATGCTGTCGTTTGGGGTGCCCGGAGTTCGGGCCTATGGCGGCGTCGGCGTCATGATCGACCGGCCTGGCGTGCACCTCCGCATGACAAGCGGGCGGTCGACGCCGGGGGAGCGGTTCACGGCCACGGGGCCGCTGGCAGACCGCGCGGAGGCGTTTGCCCGTTTGTGCGCGGCTGCCTGGCAACTGGGTGATCGTGCTGCCTGCAGTCTCGAGGTGCTGCAGGTGCCCGATAGCCATGCCGGACTGGGGAGTGGCACGCAGCTGGGGCTGGCAGTCGCGGCCGGCATGCAGCGATTGTTCCGGCCGGCGGCGGCGATCGCGGCTCCCGAGGCGCTCGTGCGGTTCGACACGAGCGAAGCGGTGGCTCTGGCGCGGGCCGTTGGCCGGGGCCGTCGGTCGTGTGTCGGCATCTACGGCTTCAGCGGCGGCGGGCTGATCGTCGAAGGTGGCCGGCTCGTGCCGTCGGGTGGGGGAATCGAGGCCGATGCCACCCGCCCCTTCTCCCCCTTGTTGGCACGGGTGGGATTGCCCCCGGCATGGCGGTGTGTCGTGTTCAGCCTGCGGGATGCGATCGGCCTGCACGGCGCTGCCGAGAAGCAGGCGTTTGCCAGCCTGCCTCCGGTGCCTGCTGACATCACTGCCGAGCTTTCGCGGCATGCCTTGACGTCCCTGCTGCCCGCGGCGGTCGATGGCCAGTTTGCGGAATTTTCCGACGCGTTGCTGCACTACGGGCATCTGGCAGGAAAACCGTTCGAGCAGGCGTCGTCGCAGCTGCCGCATGCCCAGATCACGGCCCGACTGATAGACAGCCTTCAGCAGTTGGGAGCACGTGGCTGCGCCCAGAGCAGCTGGGGGCCGACGGTGATGGCCTGCTGCGAATCGCCGGCGGCTGCCGACTCGCTCGTGGAGCGGTTTGCGGCGGTCGACCTCGCTGGGCAGTACGACACGCTGATCGCCCGCTTCGCCGATCAGGGCGCCGTGTTGCGTGAGATGGGTTCGGATCAGGACCGCGAGACGGGCAGACCGTAGTCGGAAAGCACCCGCGACAGGGTATCTGCCAGCGGTGCCTCCAGACTCACCAGAGGCAGCCGCACCTCTCCCGAATCACGGCCGACCATCGCCATCGCCGCCTTGATGGGGATCGGGTTGCTCGCGAGTCCGAGCAGGTTCCGGCAGAGCGTGAACAGCGTGCCGTGGAGCCTGCGGGCCCTGGCGAGATCGCCTGCATCGAAGGCGCTGATGAGCGACTTCATGTCGGCCGGCACGAGATTGCCGACAACCGAAACGACCCCGCGGCCGCCGATCGCCAGGAGCGGCAGTGTCATGCTGTCGTCGCCGGAGAGCACTGTGAGATCCGTGTTTGCCAGGATCTGCGATGCCTGATCCATTGAACCGGTCGCCTCCTTGACCATGGCGATGCCCGGCAGGGCCGCCAGTCGAAGAATGGTCTCCGGCTCGATGTTGCGGCCGGTCCGCGCCGGAATGTTGTAGACGCAGATCGGGATATCGACGCTCTCCGCAATCGCCTTGAAGTGTTCGTAGATGCCTTGTTGCGTTGGCCGGTTGTAGTACGGGCCCACGACGAGCGCCGCACTCGCGCCGGCCTTCGCCGCATACTTCGTCAGTCGGATCGCCTCGGCGGTGGAGTTGCTCCCGGTGCCTGGCATCACGAGCATACGACCGGCGGTGGCCTGGATGCTCTCGGCGATCACCCGCTCGTGCTCGTCATGCGTGAGCGTTGGCGATTCGCCCGTGGTGCCCACCGGACAGATGCACGTGACCCCCGCATGCGCCTGGAAATCGATCTGTTCGTGGAGCCGCCTGGTATCGATCGTCCCGTCGCGAAACGGTGTGACGATGGCGACGGATAGACCGGCAAACTTTTCGGCTCGCGTGTCGGCTCGCGTGTCAGCTCGCGTGGACATCAGCAGGGGTGCTCCAGAAGAACCGTGTGAAAGCTCTCAGGGAAGATATGATTTTCCGGGCTGCCGGCAAAGGGCGGCCGTGACGTCGCCGGAAACATGGCAGGATGCGTCGTCGCAGAATGGTCTGCGTGGCGGTGACACCGGATGGGTAGACCAATGCAATTCGACGTCGCAGCAGTGCCAGGTCGGCAGACCCGTTCCCCGACCGAGCCATCTTCCCCGACCGAGCCCCGTTTCCTCCGCCCCGGTGCCGTGGCGGGGGCGGCACGCGTGGCGGCCGCAGGCGGAGTGCGGCCGCGGTGGCGTCCGCGGCTGGGGGTGGTGCTGGGCACGGGGCTGGGCAGTCTCGCCAGCCGGCTCGACGACGCCTGGTCGCTCTCCGCGGCCGAGACGGGCTGGCTCGTGCCGTCGACAGCCACCGGTCATGCCGGCAGGATTGTCTGCGGCGTGATCGGCGGCCCCGGTCACCCTCCCGACGGCCACCAGTTGTCAGGAGGCGTTCTCCCCCCACGCTGTGATGTTGTGCTGCTTCAGGGCCGCGCCCACGGCTACGAGGGGCATCCGCCGGAGATCCTCTCGCGTGGCGTGGAGCTTCTCGCGGCGCTCGGGGTGACGACGCTTCTGCTGACGAATGCCGCCGGCGGCCTGCGGCCCGACATGCGGGTCGGCGAACTCGTGGTCGTACGAGACCACCTCGACCTCGTGAAGCGGCCGTGGACGCAGGGGCTGGCAGTCGGGGGTTTCATGGCTGCGGCGGAGCATGCTGCGCGGGCCGCGACCGCGACGGCGTGCTACGACCCACATCTGCTCGGCGGCTCGCTGGACGCGGCACGGTCGGTAGGGGCGTTGGTTCGGGCGGGTGTGTATGCGCATCTGACGGGCCCGAGCTACGAGACCCGCGCGGAGTATCGCATGCTCAGACACATCGGCGCCGACGTGGTGGGGATGTCGACCGTGCCCGAGGCGATCGCCGCCCATCGGCTCGGGCTGCGGGTGGGGGCGGTCTCCGTGGTGACCAATGTCGCGCGGCCCGATGCGCCGGCCTGCACCCTTGCAGAGGATGTCTGCCGTGCCGCCGCCGAGGCGGCCGAGGGCGTCTGGGCCATACTCGTCCGTGCGGCGGAGTTGACCGCTGCGGCGGATGCCTCCGGGTATGATGCCGCCGGAGGCCCACCATGATTCTACTTTTGACCAATGACGACGGCATCGATGCTCCGGGCCTTGCGGCACTTGAGACCGCATGCCGCGGGTGGGCCAGCCGTGTCGTGGTCGTCGCACCGAAGGATCCGCACTCCGGCTGTGGCCATCGGGTGACGACCGACCGACCGCTCGTGCTGGAGCAGGTGGGGCTCGATCGGTTTCATGTCGATGGCACACCGGCCGACTGTGTGCGGCTGGCGCTGACGACGCTGCTGCGACCGGCGGGGGGAGGAGATGCCGGAGGCGATCCGCTCGATCGGCCGCAGGTCGACTGGGTGTTGTCAGGCATCAACGCCGGCGGCAATCTGGGCGTCGACATCCACCATTCCGGCACCGTCGCGGCGGCCCGTGAGGCGGCGTTGCACGGCGTGCGATCGCTGGCGGCGTCGCACTACCACCGCCGCGAGCAGCCGATCGATTGGGATCGTGCGGCGGCGTGGATGGCCGAGGTGCTCGCCGAGGTTGTGCCCATGCGGCAAGAGGGCGGCGAGTTCTGGAATGTGAATTTTCCGCACCCGCTCGGTGCGGGTGCCGCCATGGCTCGACCGCCGTTGGTGGAATGCCGGATCGATCCGTCGCCGCTGCCGCTTGGCTACACGAACGAGCCGGAGGGCTGGCGGTATCGGTCGCGGTATCAGGAACGGCAGCGCGTGCCGGATGGCGACGTCGCGGCCTGCTTCGGCGGTGCCATCAGCCTATCCCGCGGCCGGGTTGTGTAGGGGGAGTCGACTCGGACGCGATCCCCCGGCTTACGCCGAGGGCTTGTATGGGAGAGTTCATGCAAGCCCGGCGCGGAAGCGATGGGACACGCCCTGCGTTCATACAAGCCCGGCGCGGAAGCGATGGGATCGGCGGTTCTCTCGATTGAGCGCCCTGTGTTGCATCCGATCCCCCGGCTTACGCCGAGGGCTTGTATGGGAGAGTTCATGCAAGCCCGGCGCGGAAGCGATGGGATCGTGTTACGCGGGCATACAAGCCCGGAGCGGAAGCGATGGGATCGTGTCAGGCCCGACCCCCCGGCCACCAACACGGGCGGCTACGTTTCAAGCGCCGCCAGATCGGCATCAAAGACCCGGACCTTCGCCCACGAAGCGGCGTGCTCGGCGACGAAGCGTTCGTGGCGTTCGGCGGTCTGGTAGGCGTCATGCGACGCGTGCGAGTCGAATACGAGCACGAGCGCGACATCGTAGTCGCGGTCGTTCACCTGACGGTCGTAGTCGGCGCAGGTGCCGACGGCGAAGGCTCGCATGCCGGGGTGACCGGTGAGATGCTCGCGGCATCCGTCCATGAGTTTCGTCGCCGCAGCCGGACTGCGATCCTTGAGCGAAAAAAAGACCGAGTGTGCGAGCATCATGCAAAAGCTCCTGCGTTGTGACGCTGTTCTGCCGTCTATGGTGCCGTCTGGGACGCGGTCTGACTGACGGACTGGCTGGTGGGCTCCGCCACAGGCTGGCCAGCAGGCTGTGTGAGCCCGACAGTCTCGCCACCGCTGCGGGGTGTGGCCGGTCCGATGATCTCCACGACCTCCGTGTCATCGAGCATCTCGCGGGATTCGAGTTCCTCCGCGAGCCGATCGAGTTTGCCACGGTGTTCCGAGAGCAGGGCGGTGGCACGAGTGGCCGCTTCCCCGAGGAGCCGGGATACCTCCTCGTCGATGATCTGGGCCATGTGCTCGCCGTATTCCCGTTGCTCGTAGACATCGCGGCCGAGAAAGGGGTGCTCGTTGGAGCCATGGCAGGCCACCGGTCCGACGCGTTCACTCATGCCCCAGTGCGACACCATCTTGCGGGCGATCCGCGTCGCCTGTTGCAGGTCGTTTTCCGCGCCCGCCGAATACTCACCGAAGACCAGTTTCTCTGCGGCACGGCCGCCGAGAATGAACGCCAACCGATTGTGGAGGTCGGACTCGCCGATGTTCATGCGATCCTCCTCGGGCACCAGTTGCGTCACGCCCAGAGCCCGTCCTCGGGGGATGATCGTCACCTTGTGCAGTTTGTCGACGCCCGGCAGCAGCCAGGCCGCCAGTGCGTGCCCGGCCTCGTGGTAGGCCGTCATCTTCTTCTCACGGCCGGTGAGCAGTTCTTCCCGCTTTGGCCCCATCAGCACCTTGTCACGGGCGTAATCGAAGTCGGAGGAATCGACGGCGTCCTTGTCGTGCCGTGTGGCCCAGAGGGCGGCTTCGTTGATGAGGTTGCGGATGTCCGCGCCGGTCAGGCCGACGGTGCCATGAGCCTGCCGTTCGAGGTCGACGTCGGGGGCGAGCGGCACGTTGCGGGTGTGGACCTTGAAGAGCGCCAGACGGGCCCGCTGGTTGGGACGATCGACGGTGACGTGGCGGTCGAAGCGACCCGGCCGCAGGAGCGCGGGGTCGAGCACGTCAGGCCGGTTGGTCGCAGCCAGCACGATCACCGATTCCGAGGGGCTGAAGCCGTCCATTTCGCTGAGGATCTGGTTGAGCGTCTGCTCGCGTTCGTCGTGACCACCGCCCAGGCCCGCGCCGCGGACGCGGCCGACGGCGTCGATCTCGTCGATGAAGAGGATCGCCGGCGACGCGTCCTTGGCTGTCTTGAAGAGGTCACGCACCCGCGAGGCCCCCACGCCAACGAACATCTGGATGAATTCGCTGCCGGAGATCGAGAAGAACGGCACGCCGGCCTCACCGGCCACCGCCCGGGCAAGCAGCGTTTTGCCGGTGCCTGGCGGACCCATCAGGAGCACGCCCTTGGGCACGCGGCCTCCCAGCCTCTGAAATCTCTTCGGATCCTTGAGAAACTCGACGATTTCCTCGAGGTCTGCCTTCACCTGCTCGAGGCCGGCCACGTCGGCGAACGTGATCTGCTTGTCATTCGCGCCATACCGCTTGGCGGGTGACTTCGAGAAACTCCCGAGGAAGCCCGAGGTGCCGAGCGGATCGCGGGCCCTTCGCAGTGTCATCCAGAAGCCGGCCATCAGCAGCAGCGGAACGAGCAGATAGAGCCCCAGCAGGAAGCCCGTGCCGTCGCTGGGCTGCCGGACCGACGTGCGGACGGAGTGGTCAAGCAGCAATTGATTCAGGCCCTCGCCAATGTAGCCAGAGAGTTCGAGCCGGAAGGCCTTGCCCTTGACGCCGACAGCCGCGGGCTCGGCGGTGGGAGCTTCACGAAACTCGCCCAGAAGCGTGTTGCCGATGATTTCCACACTGGCGACATTGCCTGCCTTGACCTGACGGACAAACTCGTCGTAGCTGATGGCAGCGGGAGCCACGGCCTGTTCGCGGGCGAAGAGAGTCGCCAGGGCCAATGCACCCAGGATCAACATGATCATGACAGGCATGTTGAGCGGCGGCCCAAACAGTGACGACGTGTTCGGGGGCCCCTTCTTCTCAGGGCCCTTCTTCTCGGGGCCCTGCTTTTCGGGGCCCTTGGGGGCCGGAGCGGTATTCATCAAGAGTGGCTCGCGAGGGGGAGGCCCACGGTGGGCCGAACGGAATGAAAACGGCTTCTTAGTGTAGTCTACGGAGATGGTCGGGAAACGTCCGGCGTCCGTCTTCGCGGGAAACGGCGGCCGGGGTTTCCCAATTCGATCAACGCCAATGGTGGGCCGTGGCAGAAAACCAGTCCGAGACACAGCCTACGAAACGCGGCGTCGTGGCCGTTGCCCGGAGGGCTGAGCTGTTTCTTGCAATCCGCCGGGGAGAAACGGTCGTCGCCCCGGGTCGCCTCTGCTTCCCCGGGGGGCATATCGAGCCCGGCGAGGATGAGCACGAGGCGGTGGTCAGAGAATGCATGGAGGAATTAGCTGCAACGGTCGCGCCGGGCGAATGTGTCTGGCGGAGCATGTCGGCGTGGGGCACGTCGCTGGCCTGGTGGACCGTGGCGGTACCAGAGGCTGCGGAGTTTGTGCCGCACCCAATCGAAGTGGCGGAGATCCTCTGGCTCTCGGCGGAGGAGATGATCCACGATCCGACACTGCTCGAGGGCAACCGGATTTTTCTCGACGCCGTGTTGCGCGGTACCGTGCGGCTGTAGGGCGATGCACGCCCTTGTGGCTGCGTGAGCCGCTCCTCTTAAGACGTACGGCAGACGTACGGCTTACGGCTTGCGACGTGTCTCTGTTATGGGTTGTCCTTGCCGAGGATGATGCCCTGTGGCTCCTGCGGTGGCGGGAGCGGAGCCGGATTCGCGGCGGCGTCAAGCATGGCACGGAAACGGTTTGGGGGAGGAGCCGCAGCGGCTTGTGTGGCGGTGCCCGGTGTCGCTGGCCGCGATGCCCTGAGGTCGCGGCTACCCGTGGCGGCGATGAGCCACTGTTCGAGCGTAGCCCGTTCCGTGGTCGTGAGCGGCGTCATGATCAGGCTGGTCGAGGTGGATGAGGCCGGGTGCCGGGCGCTGATCGTGGTGAGCAGCGGAGTGGCATTGCCCGATGGTCCGATCAGGCGAAAGAGGGTTTCGATGTTGGCGAGGGTGACGCCGCGATCGATGCGGCCAGAAACGTCACCGCGGTTGAAGTGCGGGGCATGCGACAAGGGGCCGCCGTGGCATGCACCCGCGGCGCACTTGTTCAGAACCAGCGGTTGCACGTGTTTCGTGAATCGTGCCATGAGGTGCGGGGGTAGGTCGGCGGCGGACAGGAGCGGTGACGAGGCCACCACTGAGCCGAGGGCGATCACGATCCGGCCGGCGGCCCGCAGCAGGCGGCTGTCGCTCCGGCGTTTCCGCGTTGGGGATCGAGGAGTGGGGAGCGGCATGGGAGACATCCGTTGGCGGTGCGGCACCTGCTGCCGATCGGGGAGGGGGAGAGTAGGCGGCCGGGGAATTGCTATCAAGATGGGCTGGATACGAGGATCGTCAGCCGTTAAAAAGTCGCTGTTCAAGACCGGTTTTCGCGAGCCGGTTTCCCCCAAGCGACTTCCCACATCTTTCTGGAGACGATGCGAATGGAGCGGACCTTCGTGATGTTCAAGCCCGACTGCCTGGAACGGGGCCTGCTGGGCCGTATGGTGAGTCGGTTCGAGGAAAAGGGTCTGCGGCTCGTCGCGATGAAGATGCTTCGCGTCACTCCGACGCTGGCGAAGCAACACTATGCCGAGCACGTCGAGAAGCCGTTTTACCCGCAACTCGAGGAGTTCATCACGGCCTCGCCTGTAGTGGCGACGGTCTTCCAGGGGCCGGAAGTAATTCGCGTCGTTCGCGACATGCTCGGGGCGACCAGCGGCCTGAAGGCGGCGCCTGGCACCATCCGTGGCGATTTTTCGTCGAGCCGGCAGATGAATCTTGTGCACGCTTCCGACTCGCTCGAGTCGGCAACGCGGGAGATTGGCATCTACTTCAAGCGGGAAGACCTGCTCGATTGGGATGCCACGCTCGGCTGTTGGCTTCAGGCTCCCGGCGAGTGACGCTGGGCATGCCGATGAGATGGTGAGTCTTAGGCTCTGAGCTCGCCGGCGGGCGTGTCGGCGGCGAGTCTATCGATCATGTCGCGGCAGGCGCGTTCGACGGCCGTCTGCCACTGACCGGCGTCGAGCCCCGCGTTCATCTCGGGTCGGGTGTGTGCGAAAATGATGTCGCGGGCGCTCACCACAAGTGCGCCCAGGCCGTCGGCGTGAAACGCTCCGCGGACATCGGCGGCCCTGCCCCCCTGTTTGCCGAAGCCTGGGACGAGGATCCAGGTATGGGGCATGGCGGCCCGCAGTTCGTCGAGTTGACGCGGCCAGGTGGCGCCGACGACGGCGCCGACGGCGCCGTAGGTTCCGCCGTTGGCGGTTTGAATGGCAAACTGCTCGACGCCAGCGGCGACGTGCTTGTAGAGAGCGAGGCCATCGGCCTCGAGATCCTGGAAATCTCGGCTGCCGGGGTTCGACGTTTTCACGAGCACGAAGATGCCGGCGTTGCGTTCGGCTGCGAGTTTGACGAAGGGCTCAATGGCATCGAGGCCGAGGTATGGGTTGACGGTGAGAGCGTCGGCGCCCCAGCAGCCGGCGAGCCAGCCGTCAGCGTAGGCTTCGGCAGTCGAGCCGATATCGCCGCGTTTGCCGTCGGCCAGGACGAGGAGGCCTTTGCTGCGGGCGTGGAGGATGACTTCGGCCAGGGCCGTCATGCCGTGTGGTCCGAGCATTTCGAAGCAGGCGAGTTGAGGTTTGACGATCGGCACGAGTGGTGCGACGACGTCGATGACCTCGCAGCAGAAGCGGGCGTAGATTGCGGCGAGATCCTTCGGGTCGAAGGCGGTGTCAGCGCCGAGGGCGGTCGGCATCTGGTCGCGGCGTGGGTCGAGGCCGATGCAGGCTGCTGATCGGCGGGCCTTGATGGCGGCAGCGAGGCGGATGGAGAAGGGGAGTGGGGCGGTGGAGGCCGTGTTCATGGCGGGCTTGGTTGCGGCTGGGGTCGCGTGGGGGATGGCTGAAGCCGTGTTGAATGAGTGGCGGGGATGTGCAATAGTGTGGGGGCTGTGCGGTGGCAAAGCGAGAGGCTTGGCTGCGGCACGGTGGATTCGGGGCGTGGCGCAGCCTGGCTAGCGCGCTTGACTGGGGGTCAAGAGGTCGCAGGTTCAAATCCTGTCGCCCCGACTGGTTGATTGCCCTCAGGAATCAGGGCCAATTGGATTTGCCGACGTTCGGCAGTGCTCAGGGATGAACCCGAAAACGGGGAAAAAGAAACGGGGAAATCCCGTTTCCCCGTTTTCGTCTCCCCGGAGGCGCTGAAATGGGACGGAATCGTAGGCATTCTTTGCCGCAAGTGCGGCTTCACTCTGGCTCCGGACACGCCCGGGTCAGGATCAACGGCACCGAACCCCTCTGTGCCAATGATAGGTGAGACACCTGCCTTTCCCCTATTAGAGTAGAGGGCCAGGAGGACAGGCGATGGAGAACCAGAGGATGTTGAGTACCCAAGAGGCGGTGGTGGGCGGAACGGAAGGAGGGCCTGGCCCGACTGGAGTTCCGCCCACCACCGCGGCCGCCGAAGGGGCGGGAGGGAGTGGGCCAGGGGTTTCCAGGCCGCCGCCGCAATCCACGCTTTGGGTCTACCTCGCCCCTACAAGCGTCGCCATACCCCGAGGCATACCCTGGCCCTTAAAATCACGCTTCTTGATGCCTTGACGACGGTGATGCCTCCCGCACAGAGCAGTTCACTCCCGGCCAGTCAGCTCGAGTGATAGAACGCGCCTTTGGGGACTCGCTTATACCCATGCTTGCGGGCATAGATGCCGCGGTTGAGCCCCATCGCGAATCCAGCGACCCCCGCCGCGGCTTATGGGTGGCGCACGACAAAGATGTTGGGGCCTCGGCTGGCATGGTTGCGACGGAATGTCACATCCTGAAACGGGCGTGTGCCCAGGTAGCTCTGGATGCCGCCGCCGCGGCTGGCGGAGTTCCCCACGAACGTGACTCTGTTCAACTGCGGCGAGGCAATATCGAGAGACATGCCACCGCCCAGAACGGCGGTGTTCCCGGCGAAGACGACGTCGCTGAACCGGGGGTCGCTCTCGAACGCCATCAGCCCACCGCCGTCGCGACCGGCCCGGTTTCGGCGGAAGACAGCGTCGTTCACGTGCGGCGCGCTGCCGGCGTTGGTGTACAGCCCAGCCCCGTACCTCGCTGCATTGTCGACGAAGCTCACGCTCGTCAGCGACGGAGAACTCGTGTCGCAGAACAGGCCACCGGCTACGAGGGCTGCGGTGTTGCCGACAAACCAGACGTCCCGCAACGCCCCATTGCTATTGGCCATGTACATCGCGCCGCCGTTGTAGGCCCGGTTGGCGACGAACGTGACGCGGGCCACGGTCAGCGCCTCAGCGCATTGCACGACCCACAAGCCGGCGCCGCGCTTGCTCTCCGCCGTCGGGCCGTCGGCATTGCCGCCGGTGATCGTGAAACCGTCCAGCGTCGTTGCCGCTGTGAGGCTGCGGACGGTGACGACGTGGTAGCTGTTGTCGGCCGGATCGCCGCGGGCGCCGATGTCACCGGTGAGCGTCGTAACGTGTGCCGTCCAGTCGCGGTCTTCGAGCGTCGTCTCCGTGCCTGCAAACCCGCCGTAGATCGCCACGCCGTCTGGCAACGCGAACGAGGCGGACCGGTCAACGCCGCTGGT
>JBIIFB010000002.1:0-56940 GCA_044237545.1 Pirellulales bacterium | reverse complement strand
CCCCACTGCCGCGAATCGCGGCTCCCCGACGGGAAGTCACCGAGCACGAGAAAGGCACCGGGGCCAAGACGCCACTCCACGACGCCGTCGGCGGCCGGACGGTGGAGAAGGTCTCGCCACACCACGACCTGCTCAATGAGGGCATCGGCTTTGTCACGGCCCGCGCCGCCTGTGGCATCGAGCCCTGCGTCATCGAGCCTGAGCCCAAGCGACGGCGGCGCGGCGTCAGCTTCGAGGCCGATCCCTTCAGGCCACGGCTGCGCGATGTCCCATGTGGTGGGCGGCAGCGGCGGCAGGCAGGAGTTGGTGTGTTTCGTCTGGCCATCGCCATCCTCAAGCGGCCAGACCGCGCCGACCAGATGGCCGTCAAGTCGGCCGGCGACCAGGCCGTAGCGGCCGGCGGCCTTGATCTGCCACGGTATTACGAAGCCGCCGACGCGAACACGCACACGCACACCGACTGCGGCGCTCGCGCTGGATGCCGGCGACTCCCGGATCCGGATCACCACCGCCAGGCCGACATCGCGGACGGGCAGGAGCATCCGCCGCTCCGCGGGAGCACATGCCGCGTCGTCGAGCACGCGTGGCATCGAGACGGTTCTCTGCCAGCCGTCGTCGCTGGCAGCGTCTGCGGCCGAAGCGATGCTCGCCTCAGCCACGGAAGATGCCACTTGAGCGAGAACATGGGGAGGCGTGAGAACAGTTCGGCCGCCGATGGCCAGATCGCCATCCTGGATCGAAACGGTTTCCCCTGGCAAGCCGACGACACGCTTGATGGCGGGCGTGCCATCAGGCGCAGCGAGAATCCAGCGTTCATGCCGCTGCGGCCGGCGAAGCTGATCGAGCATCGGACACCAGGCGGTTGCAACGACATCGCCCGGCAGCAGTCCGGGCGCCATCGACAGGCCGTCGACCTCATACCGTTGCGGCGGCACGAGCGCCGCCGAGCCGTAGAGCACCGCCAGGCCACAGAGGGTCGCAGCGATACCCGCAGCAGATCGCAGCCTCACCCCACGGTGACCCACTGGTGGCTCTTGGCACTCGACAGGACAGCGTCGCAGACCTTCTGGGTCTCGAGCGCGTCCCGGAAGGTCGGATGGGCTGGCTGCTTTTTCGCGTAGGCCTCGAGGAAGTCGGCCACCTGATGGATAAAGCTGTGCTCGTAGCCGATCGCCAGGCCGGGCACCCACCACTTGTCCATGTAGGGATGGTCGCTGTCAGTGACGTGGATGCTCTTCCAGCCGCGCATCGGGCCCTCGTCCCTGTAGTCAAATACCTGCAGCCGGTGGAGATCGTGGAGATCCCACTTCAGGCTCATGTTTTCGCCGTTGATCTCGAAGGTGTAGAGGGCCTTGTGGCCGCGGGCATACCGCGTGCTCTCGAAGAGGCCCAGCGACCCGTTCTTGAAGTGGCAGAGGAACGAGCAGGCGTCGTCGATCCCCACCTTCTCAACCTTGCCGGTGAGCTGGTGCTTCCGCTCCTTCACGAATGTCTCGGTCATCGCCGTGACATCGGAAACCTGTCCGTTGAGCCACAAGGCCGTATCGATGCAGTGGGCGAGCAGGTCGCCCGTGACGCCCGATCCGGCAGCGGCGGCGTCGAGCCGCCAGAGGGCCGCGCCCCCCTGAGGCAGGTCGGCGTTGATCGTCCAGTCCTGGAGAAACTCGGCACGGTAGTGGAAGATCCGGCCGAGCTTGCCCGAATCGATGATGTTCTTTGCGAACGTGACCGCCGGGATGCGGCGGTAGTTGTACCAGACCATGTTCGGCACGCCGGCCTTCTCGACCGCGGCGCACATCTTCTCGCCCTCGGCCGTGTCCATCGACAGCGGCTTCTCGCAGAGGATCGCCTTGCCATGTTTGGCAGCTTCGATCGCAATCTCGGCGTGGAGGTTGTTGGGGGTGCAGATGTCGATGGCATCGATGTCGTCGGCGGCGACGAGCTTCCGCCAGTCGGTCTCGACCCGCTGGTAGCCCCAGCGGTCAGCGAACGCCTTTGCCTTGGCGGGGTCACGGGCGGCAACGGCCTGCAGAACCGGCAGGTATTCCAGATCAAAAAAGTCTTTGACGCGGTTGTAGCCGTTGGAGTGGGCGCGGCCCATGAAGCCGTAGCCGATCATGCCGATGCGGAGGGGTTTTGCCATGGTGTGGTGACCTCGTGGAAAGCGGGGGACTTGTGGTGTGAAAGTAAGAAAGTCAGTGAGTCAGTAAGACAGTGAGTCAGAAATGCAGTGTGAATCTGGTGTCGATTGTCGCCGGGCCGGCAGAAGTCTCGTCGCGGAGGCCGCGGAACCCGCGCGGCCTGACGCTCCTCGAGCTTCCGCCGATCCCGTCGCTCAGCGTCTGGAGTGGCTTTTTCTCCCGAGGCTCGTTGTTGCGCGGTTTATGGGACGTTGGTAATCGTGATTGCAATATGTGTCATGCCCAGCCGTGGGCGTCGCGGACGGCGATCATGGTCTTGAGGATGGTGTTCCAGGTGGTGGGGTTTTCAAGCGCTGCGTTCGGAAACATGCAGCCGTCCCAGCAGATATGGTGGATGCCGCGTTCGGCGGCGCCTTCGAGCCAGTAGCCCGAGCACTTCACGATGTCGAGCTTGCCCGCAGGGTCGTCGGCCCGGCAGTGCTTGCCTGTCTTGTCGTGGGCCCCGGCACCATGGACCTGCCCGTCGTTCTGGGCGACATGGAAGTCGATCGTCCACGGCCGGAGTTTGTCGGTCATCTGCCTGTAAGCGGCGTAGAACTCGGCCTCCGTGTAGCCGGGCTGCACGAGCGCATATTCAGGCGCGTTGTAGCCGAGAAGGTAGAGATACGTGTGCGCGAGATCTGCCTGGAAGCCAAGCGTCTCGGGCATGCCGACCTCTTCGAACAGGTCGAGGATATCCTTCCAGGAGTGCATCCCCGCCCAGCAGATCTCCCCCTCCGCGGCGAGCCGCTGGCCGTTGTCGTGCGCGATCTTCGCGGCCTCGCGGAAGGTCGCGGCGATCTTGGCCGTGTTGGCCTTGGGATTCTCCCGCCACGTGTTCACGCCAAACTCCGCCGAGTCGATCCGGATCACGCCATACTTCCGCACACCGTGACGCTCGAAGACCTTCGCGATCCGACAGGCCATCTTCACGGCGGAGAGAAACTTCTCCTTTGCGGCAGCGTCCCCCATCGCTGAGTCGCCGACGGTACCCGGCCAGACCGGCGCCACCAGCGACCCGACCGTGAAGCCATGTGAGGCGATCTTGTCGGCGATGACCGTCAATTCGGCATCGGTCGCCTCGGGATTGGTATGCGGCAGAAACAGAAAGTAGTCGATGCCGTCGAACTTCTGGCCGTTGACGTTTGCCGCAGCGGTCAGTTCGAGCATGCGATCAAGGCTGATCGGCGGCTCCTGGCCGGCATCAGTGCCCTTGCCGACAAGTCCGGGCCACATGGCGTTATGAAGTTTGGGGGCAGTGTGCGTTGGCATCGGGGCGTCCTTTGTGAGTTGTTTGACAGGGCTGGGTTTTGGGGCTGGGTTGAGGGGCTGGTTGGTGATGCGCCGCCGGGCGTGGTAGCTGTCTCCTCGCGGAGGCCGCGGAACCCGCGCGGCCTAACGCTCGTCGAGCAGCTCCCACGCCCGGCTACGTTTGCCGACGTAGCGAACGTCCGGCGACATGGGAGGGGCAGCCTCGCGTGTTCACGCCTTCTTTCCGTGCTTGGGGAGGTCGGCGTGGACGTCGGGGCCGAAATAGCGGAGCGACACGAGCGGGCCGGGGCCGGTATTCTCCACCGTGTAGCCTGCGGCGGCGGCGTCGGCCGAGATGAAGAGTTCGTCGCTGGTCATCTCGCCGAAGCGGATGAGCGTCGGCGTGGCAACGTCGTGTGCGCCCACTTTTCCTTCGCCCTGCACGGTGATCCAGCCACTGGCGCCGGCATCCTTCACCGTGATCTTCGCGCCCGGCTCGAGCGTGAGTTCCTTGGCACTGAAGAGCTGACGGCCGTCGACATGGCCGTAGACAATCCAGCGGTCGGTGGCTCCGGGAGTGCTCCGCGTCTCGTCGATAATCGGCTGGAGAAAGTTGCTCTCCTTGTAGTGCGTGTCGACGTTCTTCTCCCAGTCGAGCTGGCCGATGATGAAGTCGAGGTCGTGGTGTTTCTCCTTGGGCATGTCCTTGACGAGCAGACTCCAGGGCACTTCGCGGCCCTCGACGAGTGACTGGAACATGGCAAACACGTCGCTGCCCCACTGCGGCTCGTAGGTGAGCAGCGAGCCTGGCGCGTGGAGCACGCCCGGCGGGATCAGCCAGCCGGTGCCCCGTTCGAGCCGGTAGGCCTTGGCCAGGTCGATGATTCCGTTGTCACCGCGGTTCCAGTTCTCGAGGCACTTCCGCACGTCGTCCTTCGTGGTGCCCGGCTCGAGGCCCATGAACGTGTAGGGAAAGTTGTTGTCGCAGTTGTTGTATTGCGGCGGGAAGTAGTAGCTCTCCGGCTTTCCTTCCTGGCCGACCAGCTTGGCATCCTCAAACGACTGGTGCATGTGGTGGGGAATCGGCCCCATGTTGTCGAAGAACTTCGAGTAGACAGGCCACTTCTTGTAGCGGTCCCAGATGGCCTTGCCGACGAGCTTCGCAGCCCCCTCGCTGACGGCGTCGCGGAGGAGGAACCGCTCGCCGTCGAACACGCACCACGACAGCCCCTCGTCGGGCACGCGGCCTTCATTGGCGGCTTCGGTCGTGCTGGCGAACCACCGCTCGTCGATGCCGCCGCGGTTGAGACCGTAGGAGTAGTAGTCGTCGGGGTGGAGGCGGACCCGCTTGCCGGGATGGAGAAAGCTCCGCGGCACCCAGGTGGGCGACAGCCGGAGGATGCCCTTGCCGGCGGTCAGCGCCCGGTCGAGGGCTGAGCCGACGTTCTTCGACTCGGGGAGGCGGGCGGAGGTGCGGGACGCGGTGGCGTTGGCCATAGAAAAACCCCTGTAGAAAAACCCCTGTCGGTGACACTTGAAATCGGCCTCGGATCGAGACTGGAAGTTGTACGAATCCCGGGAAAGACCCGCAAGCAGCGGCGGCCGTCTGTGGCGGTGGGAATCCGCTATGCGCGCGAATGATTTCAGTCAGAGGGCGGCTGTTGTACGCCGCGGGTGGCAGAAGCCTCGTTGCGGAGGCCGTGGTAGCCGAACGCTCCTCGCGCTTCAGCCGTTCCGCGGCTCCTGTGCTGACGACTCAGTATTCACCGGTTCGACGGTGGCAACGTGCAGAAGCGGGCAGATCCGAAACTCGGCCGGCATGCCGTCATCCTCGATGTCGGTGCCGACGAGAACGTCGTTCTTGACGACCCAGGCCATCTCCGGGTGACGGACCTCGTACGACTCGCCGCTCGACATCACCAACCGAAACGGCCTGAATGGCTGCTGCTTGAGCAGTTGACGCAAGTTCGCGGCAGTCATGGGACCGACTCCGAGGCTGAGGGTTGTGGCATAAGAACACCTGTTCAGTACCAGAAGTATCGGCCGCGGCAGGGGTGATGTCAAGCGTTTTCTGGGGCCAACAACTGGCCGGCAGTCTATGATCCAGTCATGCCGCAACTATTTTTTCAGATCACGAACACCGTCGCCCTCCTGGCCTGGGTCGGGCTCGTACTCTTTCCCGGCCGACGGCTCGTGTCGCATCTGCTCTGCGCGACGGTGATCCCCGGCCTGCTGGCCGCCTGCTACGCCGCCGTGATCGGCTGGAAGCTTTTCCAGAATGGCCCGCCGCCCGGCGATGTGATGACGATCGACGGCCTCCGCGCCGTGTTCGCCGATGACTGGGTGTTCGCGGCCGCGTGGACCCACTATCTGGTCTTCGACATGGTGGTCGGCGCCTGGATCGCGCGGGATGCGGTTCGACTCGGCATCCCCTGGCCGCTCCGCACGATCAGCCTCGTGCTCACGTTCCTCTCCGGCCCAGTCGGGTTTCTCATCCACCTCGTGACGCGGTTCCTGCTCCGGCGGGCGGTGGCAACCGACGCAACTCCGATCGCGTGATACGCCGCTCCTCGTGACCGCCGGGATTCCTTTCTGCCGGGCTTCATACAAGCCCTGAGCGTAAGCGACGGGATTCCTTGCCGCCGGTCTTCATACAAGCCCTGAGCGTAAGCGACGGGATTCCTTGCTGCCGATCCCCCGGCTTACGCCGAGGGCTTTTATGGGAAAGGGTTCATACAAGCCCCTGATACAAGCCCTGAGCGTGAGCGACGGGATTCCTTGCTGCCGGGCTTCATACAAGCCCTGAGCGTGAGCGACGGGATTCCTTGCTGCCGATCCCCCGGCTTACGCCGAGGGCTTTTATGGGAAGGGTTCATACAAGCCCCTGATACAAGCCATGAGCGCGACCGTTCGGGGAACGCCCGAGGATCATGTGTCAGCCTTATAACTTGCCCGTGAGTTGACCCAGCCCCTCTCCACCGGCTGCCGCTACGTCATCCGTGCCCAGGAAAAAGCGTAAGAAAAACTGGTCCGCACGGCAGCGCCACCTGTACGTGCCAGTTTATGATGAAGCGATGCGCCCGCAGCGGTGCACCGCGATTTTCCAGCGTCAAAGGTACGAGCCTGACGGCACGTAGTTTCATGACAGCGTCTTCCAGAATGGCCGCACTCGCTCTCCGCCTCGATGGCGACCTGCTCGTCGACGACCTCACGCGGACGATCTACTCGACCGACGCGTCGGAATACCAGGAGCGGCCGCTGGCCGTGGCATTGCCCAAGACGGAGGCCGACGTCCGCGAACTCGTGCGGTTTGCCGCGGAGAATCGCGTCGGGCTGATTCCCCGGGCCGCGGGCACGTCGCTGGCCGGGCAGGTGGTCGGCAGCGGGATCGTCGTCGATGCGGGCCGCCACCTCAATCGCATCCTCGCGATCGACGTGCAGCAACGCACCGTCCGCGTGCAGCCGGGCGTGGTCCGCAACGCGCTCAACCAGCACCTCGCGCCGCTTGGGCTCTTCTTCGGCCCTGAGACGTCGACCGCGGCCTGGGCGATGATCGGCGGCATGGTAGGCAACAACTCCTGCGGCTCGAACTCGATCGCCTACGGCTCGACCCGCGACCATCTCGTCCGCGCGAGAGGCTTTCTTGCCGACGGCTCAGAGGTGACCTTCGGCCCACTCACGTGCGAAGAGTTCGCGGAGAAGGTCGCGGGGCCAGACTCGCTCGAAACGCGGATCTATCGGGAGATCCACGGCCTGCTCGGTGATCCCGCCAACCGCCACTTGATTCGAGAGTCTTATCCGCGGCCCGAGGTCACCCGCCGAAACACGGGCTACGCCCTCGATGCCCTCATGGACGCCTCCTGCTTCGATCAGGTCTTCGACAGTCGGGGCGAGCGGTCCTTCAATTTCTGCAGGCTGCTCGCCGGCTCCGAGGGCACGCTCTTCTTCGGCGTCGAGTATGAGCTCGGCCTGATCCCGGTGCCGCCGCCGGGGGCGTTGCTCATCGTGCACTGCGCGAGCGTCGACGAGGCACTGCGGGCGACGCTCGTGGCGATGCGGCACCGGCGTAGGCTCGATGCATCACGGATGCCGGCGTGTCTGGATTCAGAAAGCGAGTGCGTGCTGACGGCCTGCGAGCTGATCGACAAGAAGATCCTCGATTGCACGAAGGACAACACCGAGCAGTCCCGCAACCGCTCCTTCGTGGTGGGCGATCCCGGAGCGATCCTCGTCGTGGAGATGAAACACGCCGACCGCGGCGCTGTGGCCGTAAAGCTCCACCAGATTGAGCAAGAGCTCCGTAGCGAGGGCCTCGGCTACGCCTATCCCGTGCTCTTCGGCGCCGACGGTGACAAGGTCTGGGAACTGCGGCGGGCGGGCCAGGGGCTCGTGAACAACGTGCCGGGCGACGCCAAGCCGCGGGAAATCGTCGAGGATACGGCCGTGGCCGTCGAGGATCTGCCTGCCTACATTGCCGAGTTCGACCGGCTGCTCGCCGAGAAATATGGCGTCGAGTGCATCCACTACGCCCACGCCGGCGCCGGCGAACTGCATCTGCGGCCGCTCTTTGATCTCCGCACGCCCGCCGGGCTCGCGATGTTTCGCGACGTGGCCGCCGACGTGGCGGCGCTCGTGAAGCAATACCGCGGGAGCCTGAGTGGCGAGCACGGCGACGGCCGGCTCCGCGGTGAATTCATCCGCACGATGGTGGGCGACGAATGCTTCGGGTTAGTCGAGCGGGTGAAGCGGCTGTTCGACCCACAGGGCATCTTCAATCCGGGCAAGATCATCGACACGCCACCGATGGACACTTCCTTGAGGATCCTGCCCGGCGAGCCCGAGCCGCACCATGACACGGTGTTTCGCTTTGCCGACACCGGCGGTGTGCTGCGTGCCGCGGAGAAGTGCACGGGCGTGGGACAGTGCCGCAAGTCGGCTGCGATGGGGGGCACGATGTGTCCCAGCTACATGGCGACCCGCGACGAGCAGCACACGACGCGGGCGCGGGCCAACGTCCTGCGGCAGGCGCTTTCGTCGACACGAGATGCGGCAAACCCCTGGACCCAGCCCGAGATCGCCGACGTCATGGACCTCTGCCTCTCCTGCAAGGCGTGCAAGAGCGAGTGTCCGTCGAACGTCGACATGGCCCGGCTCAAGGCCGAGTGGCAGCAGCATCTGCATGACGAGCGCGGCGTGCCGCTGCGGAGCCGCTTGATCGCCGGTTCGGCGGCCGCGATGCGGTGGGCGAGCCTCGCTCCGTGGGCCTACAACTTCGCCGTGTCGGCGCCCGGCGTGTCGCACCTGCTCAAGCAGTTCATGGGCTTCGCGGCCGGCAGGTCGCTGCCGCACCTACACGGCACGACGCTCAGGGCGTGGCTCAAGCGAAGGGAGAAAAGCGGACCGCTAGCGGACGCCTTCCGTGGCGGCGAGTTTTCAACGTGCCGAATCCGGCCCCGAGCCCAACAAGATGAAATCTTGTCGCCACGTTCAGAAGCCCAACACGATGCAATCTCGTTGCCAGGTGCGAAGCCGAACGGCCGTGTGCACCTGTTCGTGGACGAGTTCACCGACACGCTCGACGTGCCGCTGGGCATCAAGGCGGTGGAACTGCTCGAGGCGCTCGGCTACGAGGTGGTGGTTCCCCGCCACGTCGACAGCGGCCGGGCGCAACTGTCAAAGGGACTCGTGCGGGAAGCCCGCGACCTGGCGGCCAAGAATGTTGAACTGCTCGCCGACGTGATCACCGACGACGCGCCGCTGGTCGGCATCGAACCCTCTGCGATCCTCGGTTTCCGCGACGAGTATCCCGATCTTGTTCCGGAGCGGCTGGCCGCGGCCGCAAAGCGGCTGGCGGGCCGCACGTTTTTGATCGACGAGTTTCTGTCGCGTGAGGCGGCCCTCGGCCGGATCACGGCAGATGCATTCACCGACCAGCCGAGCCGGATCAAGCTTCACGGCCACTGCCATCAGAAGGCGCTGGCTTCACTCGAGCCGACCGTCGCGGTGCTGTCGCTGCCACGAAACGCCACCGTCGAGGTGATCCCGAGCGGCTGCTGCGGCATGGCGGGTTCATTTGGCTATGAGCGTGAGCACTTCGAACTCTCGATGCAGATCGGCGAGCTGGTGCTTTTTCCTGCCGTCCGCGACGCCGCGTCCGACGTGCTCATCGCCGCGCCGGGCACGAGCTGCCGCCATCAGATCAAAGATGGCACCGGTCGCACGGCCCTGCATCCGGTCGAAATCCTCCACGCGGCGGTCATGCGATAGTGGGGGTGAGTTTCCAACCGGCTTTGCCTCGTGGGGGTGAGTTTTAACTTACGCTGCTTCGTGGGGGCGAGTTTTTAAATTGCCCTGTCCCCGGCCCGGATTCCACACGTTGAAAACTCGTGGCCACGACGGTCGCTCACACCGGCTGCGGGCGTTGGTCGCTGAAAAACCTGCTGAACAGAAAGGCAAATGGGGGATCTCCCAAAGAGGGGAGGCAGTTTATTCCAATTTCTCACGGCATTGGTGCAAGCAGTTCCGACGAGACGGCCAGCCCCCGGTCGTCGACGAGATTCACCCAGCCGGTCACCATGCCCTCGGGCCGCGGGAGCGTGGCGGTGAAGCCGCCAGTCTCGTCGGCTGGTCGTGGTGTCACGGCCGCGTCAACGACGGTGTATTTCACCTTGGGCCAATCGGTCCGTGTGCCGGGTGGTGCGAACCTCATGTCGGGCTGGGGCAGCGTTGCGTAGACCCACTGCGCCTTCACGATCGGCGGGCCGCCCGTCCAGGTGACGTGGACAGAGTCGGGTCGCCACTCGGTGTGGGTGATGCGGGCCAGCGGCGGCGCCGTGCGAGTCACCGCATCGGCGAAGGCGTAGATCTCGCCGACTTTATCGGCGGCCCAGATGTGCCCGTGGCCGAGCGTCGGCGAGATCGTCATCCAGGAGTGTGGGACGGTCGCTCGAAAAGACGCATTCATCATCGGAGGCGTACCGTAGGCGTCGTTTGCGCCGTTGATCCAGAGCCATTGAGTTTTCCGTGAAGCGGCGACGTTCGCATAGACATTCGCGGGATCCCAGGCCCAGGTGGCGGGCCGCGGCTTCATGAATTCGCACCAGCCGCTGTCGAGGTTCAAGAATCCGCCGATGTACTGCGATACGACGAACGTCGGCCGATCGTCGACGCCGCCGGCGATCGTGCAGATGACCGATCCCCAGGAGATGCCGACCAGGCCGATCCGGGCCGGATCGACCTCCGGCATGGAAGTGAGCAGCGATACGGCAAGGATCGTGTCGGCCACGGCGTGGTAGGGCCACTGCTCTTCGAACGGCCGATCGAAGCAGTCGCCGAAGGCGTTGCCGGTCCGGGCGGGGCCGCCGCCCCACGCGTGGCCGAGTGTGTCGGTGCGGACCCGTTTTCCAGGCTCACCGGGCGTCGGAATCTGTCCTTCGAGATCGACGGCGATCGCCGCGTAGCCGCGGGCCGTCCACATCTTTACCCAGTCGGCGAAGGCCGTTCCGCCGCCGCCGTGCACGAGCACGACTCCAGGGATTCTTTCATTCGTATCGGCCGACTTCGCGGGCATGCCCAGATAGGCGAAGGCCTTCGTTGTCTTGCCTTGCAGCGGAAGCGCATCGATCCAGATCGCCTGCACGCCCTCGACCGGCGCCTCGGTCGCAGGCTGAGTGGCAGGCGGCTTGCGAAGCAGGGTCATATCCCAGGCCGGGAGTTTCTCAGGCGCCGGCTGCCACGGGGAGCGCACGGGAGCGGGAGAGCGAGTCTCCGGTTCAGCGGCGGGGACTCCCCCCACGATTCCCCAAGCAAGCGCTGCAGCGACTGCGACGATCTTTTTGAGGGGCATTTGTGATGGCATGCAACAACCTGCTCCAGAGTGTGACTACGCTCATAGCAAGCTACCGCCGAGCATGGAAGGGTTTTATACAAGCCCTGAGCGTGAGCGACGGGATTCTTTGCAGCCGATACCCCGGCTCACGCCGAGGGCTTTTATGGGGAGAGAGAAAAGTGCTGCGTTCCCTTGAGTCCCGATCACCTCTTGCGGCCGTCGTGCCCCGATGCGAGGGTACGTGGGCTGTGCTGGTGGTCTTCGTGCCGGTGACATCCGGCCTTCCCAACCGCGAGGAGAATCGACGATGGTCAAGCATGTGCGCACGAGCCGCCGGGGCTTTCTCGGAAGTGCCGCCGCCGGGGCCGCGGCCGCCACCGCCGGCAGTGGATTCATTCCCTATATCCCCCTCGCGGCGACCGCCTTCGCCAACGACGCGGCCAATGACCGGCCCCGGATCGCCTGCATCGGCACCGGATCGATGGGCATGGGCGACGCGATCCAGCATGCGCAGTTTGGCGACATCCTCGCCGTCTGCGACGTCGATAAGGACCGGGCCGACCGGGCCAAGTACGACGTGCGAATCGGCAAGGGGAAGGCCGATGCCTACGGCGACTATCGCAAGGTGCTCGAGCGGCCCGACATCGACGTCGTCAGCATCGTCACCACCGACCACTGGCATGTGAAGATCGCGATCGAGGCCCTCCAGGCCGGCAAGCATGTCTTCTGCCAGAAGCCGCTCTCGCTGACGCTGGAAGAGAACCAGTTCGCCCGGGCCGCCGCCGAGAAGTTTCCCACGCTGCAATTCTTCATCGGCACGCAGCAGCGAAGCCAGAAGGATCAGTTCCTGCGGGCCGTGAACATCGTCCACAAGGGCATGCTCGGCGACATCCAGAAGGTGACGGCCGGCATTGGCGCAAGCCCCGTCGGCGGCCCCTTCCCGATCGAGAATCCGCCCGGCGGGCTCGACTGGGAGATGTGGCTTGGCCAAGCTCCCAAAGTCCCCTTCCGCAACCGGCGGTGCCACTACGAGTTTCGCTGGTGGTACGAATATTCGGGCGGCAAGTTCACCGACTGGGGCGCGCACCATGTCGACATCGCGCAGTGGGCACTCAAGGAAGACACAAAGGGCAAGGGGCCGATCGAGATCAACGGCGTGGATGCCCGCCATCCGGTGCCGTATAAGGATGGCTATCCGACTGTCGACGACGAATACAACACGGCCTACGACTTCTCGGTGCCCTGCAAGTTTCCAAGTGGCGTGGAGCTGATCGTCACCAGCCGCGGCGACAACGGCATCCTGTTCGAGGGCACCAAGGGGCGGATGTTCGTCAACCGCCAGAAGATCACCGGCACGCCGATCGAAGAGGGCTGGGACAAAGACGCGTTTGGCGACGACGACCTGAAAACCCTCTACAAGGGGAAGCCCTACGAGGCTCACAAGCAGAACTTCTACCGCTGTATCCGCGAAGGCGGCCTGCCGGTGTCGGACGTCTTCAGCCATGTCATCGCGATGAACACCTGCCATCTGGCGGCGATCGCGGCCCGGCTGGGCCGGACGATCAAGTGGGATCCGGCCACTGAAACAATCGTGGGCGACGAGCAGGCGGCCGCCTTTGCCTCGCGAAAGGCCCGCGACGGTTTCGAAATTCCGCGTGTGTAGGCGTTTTTGGCGGAAATGGCCGCTTTTTCCTGCGACGCCCCAGAAATGACGATAGAATAGGGTGTCCGATCCGCCGATCGCTCCCCGGGCCTGCATGCCGGAGGAGCCGCGTTGGGAAGGGTGCTTTCGCACTCCTGACGGCGAAGCGGTTGTTTTCCAGAGGAGCGATCCTTTGATACACAGCTTTGCATGCCGGTGTTTTCGTGCGGCCGTGGCCGTGCTTGTGCTGGTTTTTGCCGTCACGTCGGCCTGTCAGGCCGCTGCAGCCGGGGCCGGGCCACAGCCGTCGGCCACCGTTGCGTTCAATCGCGATATCCGGCCGATCCTCTCCGACAATTGCTTTTCTTGCCATGGGCCAGATGCCAGCCACCGGCAGGCCGACCTGCGGCTCGACATCCGGGACGACGCCGTGGCTGCCGGAGCGATCGTGCCGGGCAAGCCTGCCGAGAGCACGATCGTGTCGCGGATCGATGCGACCGATCCCGATGAGATCATGCCGCCGCCGGAGTCGCACAAAAAGCTCGACGCGAAGCAGAGGCAACTGCTCGCCCTCTGGATCGAGCAGGGGGCGGAATACCAGCTTCACTGGGCCTACGAAAAACCGGTGAAGGCGGACGTGCCGGCCGGCACCAACGGCGTGGACCAGCTCGTGCGGAAGCGGCTGACGACGATCGGCCTTGAGTCTGCGGGCGAGGCCGATCGGCGGACGCTCATTCGGCGTCTGTCGTTCGACCTGCTCGGCCTGCCACCCACACCGGAAGAGGTCGCGGCATTCGTCGGCGACACACGTCCGGATGCATACGGGTTCCTGGTAGACCGGCTGCTCGCCAATCCCCACTACGGCGAGAAGATGGCAGTCGGCTGGCTCGACGTGGTGCGGTTCGCCGACACGATCGGCTACCACAGCGACACCCCGCGGAATGTCTGGCCCTACCGCGACTGGGTGATCAGGAGCTTCAACGACAACCAGCCGTTCGACGAGTTCACGATTCATCAGGTGGCCGGCGACCTCTTGCCCGATGCCAATCAGGAGACCCGCGTCGGGTCGGCGTTCAACCGTCTCCTGCTCACGACCGAGGAGGGAGGCGCCCAGGCCAAAGACTACGAGTCGCGGATGCTGACAGACCGGGTTCGCGCGATAGGAGCCGCATGGCTGGGCCAGACGACCGGCTGCGCGCAGTGCCACGACCACAAGTTCGACCCGTTCAAGACCCGTGATTTCTACGCGCTCGGCGCCTTCTTCGCCGACATCAAGGAGCCAATCATCGGCCATCCGGAGGATGGGATGATCGTCGGCACTCCCGAGGAGCACACGCGGCTCGCTGATCTCGACGCCAGCGTGGCCGACGCGAAGAAGAAGTTCGACGCGATCGTTCCCCAGCTCGACGCGGCGCAGCAGCAGTGGGAGGCTGACGTCGTTTCCTACGGCGTGACGCTTCCCGAACTTGCCACCGACGCCAAGGCGTCCGACGCCGAGAAAAACACCGCCAGGCAGGTGGCAGCCAGTCTTGCCAAGGAGCCGGCCAAGCGAGACGGCAACGACAAGAACAGGCTGCGGGACTATTTCCGAGGCCGGGCCACGACACTGTTCCAGACGGAGCGGGATGGCTTGGCCAAGGCTGAAAAGGATCGCAAGGACTTCTACGACCCCCTGGCCAAGTGCCTGGTCAGCGTCCACTCCGACAAGCCGCGGACCGTCCGCATCCTGCCCCGCGGCAATTGGATGGACGAAACGGGCGAGCTCGTGAAGCCAGCGTTCCCCGCCTACCTGCCGGTGCCGGTGATCGACGGTCGGGAGCCGAATAGGCTCGATCTCGCCCAGTGGCTCGTTTCGCGTGACAACCCGCTCACCGCGAGGGTCGTGATGAACCGGCTCTGGAAGCAGTTGTTCGGGACGGGGCTGTCGAAGGTGCTCGACGACCTCGGCGCCCAGGGTGAGCCACCGGCCAATCCGGCCCTGCTCGATTGGCTGGCCTGCGAGTTCATGGACTCGGGGTGGGACATGAAGCACATGGTCCGCACGATCGTCACGAGCGCGACCTACCGGCAGACGTCGGTCGCCACGCCCGCGCTCTTGGCGGCTGATCCCTACAACCGCGAATTGGCACGGCAATCGGCCTTCCGCGTCGATGCCGAGTGTGTCCGGGATGCGGCGATTTCCGTCTCCGGCCTGCTCGTCCGCACGATTGGCGGTCCGAGCGTGAAGCCCTATCAGCCCGACGGCTATTGGGAGAACCTCAACTTTCCAACGCGAACCTATCCCAACGACTCGGGCGACAAGCAGTATCGTCGCGGCCTCTATACCTGGTGGCAGCGGT
This sequence comes from Pirellulales bacterium, assembly GCA_044237545.1. Lineage (GTDB taxonomy): Bacteria > Planctomycetota > Planctomycetia > Pirellulales > UBA1268 > CAMCQY01. The sequence goes on along the minus strand of JBIIFB010000002.1, from coordinate 41,700 downwards.
CGTTCCTTCACCCGAGCATGCTCGCCTTCGACGCGCCGAGCCGGGAGGAATGCTGTGCCGAGCGGAATCGATCCAACATCCCACAGCAGGCGCTCGTGCTCCTGAACGACCCCAGCTATGTCGAGGCCTCTCGGAGCCTGGCCTCGCGGATGCTGAAGGAATGCAACGGCTCGCCCGAGGAGCGTGTGGCCTGGGCGTGGCAGCAGGTTTTACAGCGGCTGCCGCGGGTCGAGGAAATGGAGACGGTGATGCCACTGGTGCGGGAGCACCTCGACCACTACAAGGCGAGCCCCGCCGCGGCCGAAGAACTCCTCAAGACCGGTCTCGCCTCGCTGCCGCCTGACGTTGATAAGGCGGAGTTGGCCGCCTGGACCCATGTGGCCCGAGTGCTCTTGAATCTCCACGAGACGATCACGAGGCCCTGACCATGAATGGCATGACGATCCATGAGCACAACGCCCTGGCCCGACGGGCCTTTCTCGGACGCTCTGCACAGGGCGTCGGTGCCGTAGCGCTGGCGTCGCTTTCGACTCCACGGCTGCTGGAGGCCGCGCCGCTCCGGGGCGTGCTGGAGAAGCCCCCGCTGCCGCAAAAAGCGAAGCGAGTGATCTGGCTCTCGATGGCTGGCGGTCCGTCGCACCTGGAGACGTTCGACCATAAGCCGAAACTTGCGGAGCTCGACGGGAAGCCGATGCCCGAGAGCATGACAAAGGGACAGCAGCTCGCGCAGCTGCAGGGCAAGCAGCTGATCTGTTTCGGGCCGCAGCATCCCTTCTCGAAAATGGGGCCAAACGGGACCGAGATCTGCTCGCTCTTTCCACAGATCGGCTCGGTGCTCGGTGACATCTGCCTGATCCGTTCGATGACGACCGACGCCATCAATCATGATCCGGCCCACATGTTCATGAACACCGGTTCGCAGATCGCCGGCCGGCCGAGCATGGGATCATGGGTGACGTATGGTCTGGGAAGCGAGGCCGCCGATCTGCCCGGCTTCCTCGTGCTCACCTCGCTGGGCAAGGGCGGCCAGAACCAGCCGATCGCGGCGAGGCAGTGGTCGAGCGGATTCCTGCCGAGCAGGTATCAGGGGGTGCAGCTGCGAAGCAAGGGCGACCCGGTGCTCTACCTCGGCAATCCTGCCGGCGTCACGCGGGAGCGGCAGGGGGCCGACATCGCAGCGATCAACGCGATCAATGCCCAGCACGACGCGGTCACGGGCGATCCCGAGATCGCCACGCGGATCGCGCAGTACGAAATGGCCTTCGCGATGCAGGCGAGCGTGCCGGAGTTGATGGACACGAAAAACGAGAGCCCCAAAACGCTCGAGCTCTACGGCTGCCAGCCCGGCGACGGCTCGTTCGCGTCCAACTGCCTGCTCGCGCGGCGGCTGGCCGAGCGGGGCGTGCGGTTCATCCAGCTCTACCACAAAGACTGGGACCACCACGGCGGTGTGAAGGACGGCATCAGATTCAAGGCCGAGGAGATCGACCGGGCCTGCATGGCCCTGATCACCGATCTCAAGGACCGCGGCATGTTCGACTCCACGATCATCGTCTGGGCCGGTGAATTCGGGCGGACGCCGATGTCGCAGGGCAACGGCCGCGATCACCACAACAAGGCGATGAGTGTCTGGCTGGCTGGTGGCGGGATCAAGGGCGGGCTCGTGTATGGTGCGAGCGACGAGCTGGGCTACGCCGCGGTGGACAAGGTCTGCACCGTGCACGATCTGCATGCCACGATGCTGCACCAGCTCGGCATTCAGCACGACGCTTTCAGCGTGAAGTTCCAGGGCCTCGACGCCAAGCTTACCGGTGTCGAAGGGGCGAACGTCCTCCGGGATATTCTGACATGAGCGTTATCCGCAGGGTCATAGCATGCACCGGTATCGTGGCCATGGGGTTCTGCATGGCCGGCGGGGCTTTGGCGCTCGAGAATGTCGCCGGTCCGGCCCCGTCGTTCACCCGTGACATCAAAGGCATCCTCTCCAACCGCTGCGTGCGGTGCCACGGGCCAGACGCCGAGGATCGCCATGGTGGTGGCGACGATGGCCTCCGGCTCGACACGTCTGATGGCGCGACCGCTGATCTCGGCGGCCATGCGGCGATCGTGCCGGGGCGGCCCGACGAGAGTGAGTTGATCGCGAGGATCACGTCGACGGATCCGGATCTCGTGATGCCGCCGCCCGAGGCCGGTGAGCGGCTGCCGGCCAAGCAGGTTGATCTCCTGAGGCGGTGGATCACCGCCGGAGCGGCCTACGAACCGCACTGGGCTTATGTGCCACCCAAGCGGCCGGCGTTGCCGACAGTCGGGAACGCCTCCTGGCCGAAGAACGAGATCGATCGTTTCATTCTCGCGAAGCTCGAGGCGGAGGGGCTCGCGCCGCAGCCCGCGGCCGATCGAGCCACCCTGGCCCGCCGGTTCGCCCTCGATCTCACCGGCCTCCCCTTGGCCGTCGAGGAGATCGACGCCTTCGCGGCCGATCCGGCAGCCGACGCCGCCGAGAAACTCATCGACCGGCTGCTCGCCCACGATGGCTACGGAGAGCACATGGCGAGGCAGTGGCTCGATCTGGCCCGGTACGCCGACAGTGCCGGCTACGCCGACGATCCGCCGCGGGCGATCTGGGGCTGGCGGGACTGGGTGGTGCGGGCCTTCGATGCCAACATGCCTTTCGACGAGTTCACGTGCAGGCAACTGGCCGGCGACCTTCTGCCCGACGCACAACTCGACGACAGGATCGCGACCGCCTTCCACCGCAACACGCTCACCAACAGCGAGGGGGGCACGATCGACGAGGAGTTTCGGACGGTGGCAATCGTTGACCGGGTGAACACCACGATGAGCACATGGATGGGCACGACGATGGCCTGCTGCCAGTGCCACGACCACAAATACGATCCGCTCTCACAGCGGGAATACTTCGGCGTCTACGCCATCCTCAACAACACCGCCGACGCGGATCGCAGGGACGAGGCACCCGTCGAGCAGATTCCCTGGCAGCCGGTCGACACGCGACGGGCGGCGCTCGAGCAGGAGATCGCCGGCATCGAACGACTGATTCCGCCTCCGCCGAAGGGCGTGACGGAGCCGCCAGAGTTTCGGCCGGCCCGCGAACTCGTGGCCGGGCTGCGGAAGACGCTCGATGCCGAAAAGCCCGTGACTGTGCCCGTGCTCCAGGAGCTCGCTCTCGACAAGCGACGGGTGACGAAGATCCAGCTTCGCGGCAACTGGCAGAACCTCGGCGATGAGGTCACGGAGGGCGTGCCGGTCGTGTTCAATCCGCCACGGCTGCCGGAGGGCGGGCGGGTCGACCGGATGGCACTGGCGAAGTGGCTCGTCGATCGGGACAACCCGCTGACAGCCCGCGTGGTCGTCAACCGGATCTGGGAGCGGCTCTTCGGCATCGGCATCGTGCCGACAAGCGAGGACTTTGGCAGCCAGGGAGACCTGCCCAGCCATCCGGAACTCCTCGACTGGCTGGCGGTCGAGTTGATGGAGCGACAGTGGGATACGAAGGCCATCATCCGACTGATCGTCACCAGTGCCGCCTACCAGCAGACCTCGAAGGCACCCCCTGAACTGGTCGCCCACGACCCTGAGAATCGCCTCGTGGGCTGCGGTCCGCGGGTCCGGCTCTCGGCAGAGGTGATCCGCGACCAGGCACTGGCCGCCGCCGGGCTGCTTTCGCTGAAGAAGGGCGGGCCGGGTGTGAACCCGCCCCAGCCCAATGCCGGCCTGAATGCCGCTTTCGGTGGCGCGATCGACTGGAAGACGAGTGCGGGTGAAGACCGCTACCGCCGTGCGATCTACACCACCTGGCGGCGGAGTAATCCCTATCCCTCGATGGCCACGTTCGACGCGCCCTCCCGCGAGGTCTGCACGATCCGCCGGCCACGGACCAACACGCCGTTGCAGGCGCTCGTGACGATGAACGACCCCGTCTACGTCGAGGCAGCGCAGGCGCTCGCTCGACGCATGATACGCACGGGTGGCTCGACGACGGCCGATCGCGCGGTGCATGGCTTCCGGCTCGTGCTCGCCCGGCAGCCGGTGGCCGCCGAAGTCGACCGGCTCGTGATGCTCTACGACACTGCGCGGGCTGAATACCGGAAGGACCCCGCCGACGCCAACGCCATGGCCACCGATCCGCTCGGGCCCGTGCCCCCCGATCTGGCCATCGATATCGCCGATCTCGCGGCCTGGACGGTGGTCGCCAACGTCATTCTGAATCTCGACGAGACATTCATGTGCCCCTGACAGGAGATCGCATTGTGAATCCGTTCCTGGAACACAAACTGCTCGCGACCCGCCGCCATCTGCTCGGTGGCATGGCCGGCGGCATCGGTGCGATCGCGATGCGGGAATTGCTTGGAGCCGGGGCGAGCCTTCCGGGGGTCACGGCTGATCCGATGGCGGCGAGAATGCCGCCGTTGCCGGCCAAGGCGACGCGGATGATTGTGATCCACCTCACCGGCTCGCCGCCGCATCTCGATCTCTACGATCACAAGCCCGAGCTTGTGAAGCACAATGGCGAGGACTGCCCGGCCGAGACGATCGCCGGTAAGAAATTCGCGTTCACCAGCGGCACGCCCAAACTCCTCGGCACGCCGCGGAAGTGGGTGCGGTGCGGGGTGAGCGGCATGGAGCTCTCCGATGCGATCCCGAATCTGCACCGCGTGGCCGACAAGCTCTGTCTTGTGAAGAGCATGTTCACCGACCAGTTCAACCACGCGCCTGCGGAACTCATGGTCTACACCGGCAGCCCCCGCGCAGGACGCCCGAGCCTGGGCAGCTGGGTGACCTACGGCATGGGCAGCGAGAATGCCAACCTGCCCGGCTTCGTGACGCTGATTTCATCGGGCGTGCAGCCCAACGGTGGCACGAGCAGCTTCGGGGCAGGGTTTCTGCCGAGCGTCTACCAGGGGGTGCAGTGCCGGTCGAAGGGCGATCCGGTGCTCTATGTCTCGGATCCGCCGGGCATGGACCGTTCGATGCGCCGCAAGACCCTCGATGCCCTCAGGGACTTGAACGAGTTGCAGGCCAGAGAACTCGGCAATCCAGAGACCGTCACGCGGATCGCGCAATACGAACTCGCTTTCCGGATGCAGACGAGCGTGCCGGAAGTGATGGATATTTCCCGCGAGCCGCAGGATGTGCTCGAAGCCTACGGCGCCAAGCCGGGAGCCCCGAGCCTGGCCAACAACTGCCTGCTCGCACGGCGGTTGGTGGAACAGGGGGTGCGGTTTGTGCACCTCTTTGACTGGGGCTGGGACTTCCACGGCACCGGTCCCGGCGAGGACATCCGCGATGGACTGACGAAAAAGGCTGCGACGTTCGACAAGCCTGCCGCCGCGCTCATCGAGGACCTGGAGCGGCGGGGAATGCTCGACGATACGCTCGTGCTCTGCACGGGTGAATTCGGGAGGACGCCATTCCGCGAGGGGCGCACGGCCAAGGGTGACATCCTCGGCCGCGATCACTATCCCGACTGCTATTCGATCTGGATGGCGGGCGGCGGCGTGAAGGGCGGATTCTCATTCGGCGAGAGTGACGACCTCGGCTTCAAGGCGGCCCGCGACCAGGTGCACATCCACGATCTCCAGGCGACGGTCCTGCATCTGCTTGGTTTCGACCATACGAAGCTGACGTATCGCTTTCAGGGCCGCGACTTCCGGCTCACCGACGTGCACGGCCATGTGGTCAAGGGCATACTTGCCTGATTACCGGGCCGCGGTCACGCAGCGACGCTCGTGTTCATGACGGCCGGCCATAGAGGCCGAAGGCCTGCGTCGGTAGCAGGGCCTGCGTCGGCTTCAGCTTCTGACTGGTCGCAGCCGGCTGGCCCCATGACGAAATCACGTCGGCCTCCCAGTAAACGCCCGCATGGAACGGGATGTTGCCGTTGTAGACCGTGGGCCAAGGGCCGCCGGTGGCCACCTGCGCGGGATCCGCGTACGACGACATCAACGCGTAGGGCAGATCAGCGGAATAAAAAGGCTTTGTGTCCTTGGAAATGACACCTGCTTGCCCGGGTGTGTATTGCTGGCCGAAGAATCCATCGATCAGCTTGTTCTCATAGGCCAACGACAGGAAGTTCCATTCACCGCCGGACGGCGGGGCCGGATCCGTGGGAAGGGCCTTCAGGCCCAACGACGCGAGGTAGGGCGTCGATCCGGTGCCCTTGATGATGTGATCGGAACTGTAGAGCCCCTGCTGTGCAGGCGTATCGTCGCCGAGCGTCTTGAACAGGCTGCTCGACGGCACCGGGTAGATCGGAAACGCATCGCCGAGCACCTGCCTGCCCGCCCACATGACCGCTAGAACTCCAGCATAGACTTCGTCAGTTGGCGCATTACCGGGGAGGAATTCGAAATCCTGCGCCCAGAACACATAGCCGCCTGCGCTATTCGGAGTGCCCTCGGCAGGACTGGGAAACTCGTCCTTCGACGAGAGGCCTGGGTTCGTCAGCACGTTCGAGAGGATGCTCTGCGCCAACGCGAGTTTGTCGGCTTCGGCCACCGGCGTCGTCGAAGTGAACAGATCCTTGATCAGCGGCCAGATGTTGAAGCCGATGGCTTTGGAGTTGTTTTTCAGCGACACCGACTCGCCCACGATTCGGCCATTGTTCGTGAGCGCGCCCCTCGCCGTGGCCGAGAATTCACCAATCATACCGTAGCCCGCCGGCACATGAGTGGTCTGGGTCGTATCGTCCAAGAAATAGACGAGCGAGTTGTCATCCGGCGCCGCGATCGACACCCAGACCTGTGACGAGACCGCCGACGCCTTCTGCCCGTCCCAGGCGCTGACGGTGAACGCCGCCGTTGCACCGACGGCATTCTGCGGCGCGGTCCAGCGGAGTTTTTGTCCGGCGGCGACGATCCGGGCGGCGTGCGGCGCTGCCGCCCCCAACGCGGCCCATGCCTTGCCATTCCACTTCTCGACCTTGCCCGCGGTCACGCCATCGACGATGAACGCGATCCGCTTCGAATCGACGTCAGCCGCGGCGGTCGCCGACTTGAGCATCGTCTGGTTGATCACGAACGGCTTGTTTTTGGCCGCACCGATCACGATCGAGGCAGCATTTTGCGTGGGCGCGTCGTTCATCGCCCGGATGAGGATCCTGCTTACGACTACGCTCTGCAACTGCCCATCCGAGGCTGTTACGGTGAGCGCCCGCGGCGCGGTGTTGTCCAAGGCGGATGTGTACTGGATGTTGCCCGGCTGCCGAACGTAGAAGTTCAGGTCGGCCGGCGCGCCCCGAAGGGTCAAGCTGGTGGCCGTGCCGCCCACTGCGACCAGCGGCGTTCCGATCGCGGCCAGCGTCCCGTCGGCCACGGCGAGCGTGACCGTGAGGAGCGACGAGTCGATGTCGGTGAAAGCAGCGGGAGCGGCGGGCCAGACGAGGTTGCTGGCGACGTCCTCGGTGACACGGAACACCGTCGGCACCCAGGCTCTGGGGGCATCGTTGACGGGGGCGACGACGATCATGCTGGAGGCGGTCGATGAGTGCCGAAACGTGCCGTGCGACTCGCTGAGGGTGATCGTGAGCGGCCGGCTGCTCGTGTTATTGGCCGCCGCAGTGTAGGAGATCCGCCCCGGCACGGCCGTGAAATAGTTGTTGAGCGCCGTGAGCGACCCGGTGAAAGTCCGTGCCGTGGCTGATCCTGCCACAGTGACTCCAGCCCCGCTGCGTGCGGCGATGACGCCGTCATGAACCCGCAGTGTGACCTTCATCGTCTTGGCGACCGACGAATCGGCGTCGGTGAACGGCACGCCGGAGAAGAGCAGCGGCGTCCGGGTGTCTTCGACGACGGGGAACGTCGCCGGCACGGAGATCTGCGGCGGTGCCGGCAGTTCAAAGACATCGGCCACGTTCACCGTGACCAGTTTCTCTGCCGAGAGGGCGGGCGTGCCGCTGTCGGTCGCCACCACGATAAATTGATACGTCTTCTTGGCCTCGTAATTCGCCGAGGCGAGCAGGCGGACTTCCCCGGTGCGTGGATTGATCGCGAGGCTCGCGGCATCCCCGGTGCCCGGCTTGATGCTGAACGTCACGGTCCGATCAGCGACCGTCGCACCGATGTCGGTCGCGGCGGCCCGGTAGATGACAGTGTCCGCGGATGCGTTCTCACGGACGGAGTTGCTAGCGCCGCCGATGAGGACGGGGGTTTCGTTGACGTCCGACCAGCGGTTGGCGCTTAATCCGCCCAGCCACTCGAGCGGCAGGAACGCGGCGTCGTAGATCTGGAACGTCACGTCGCTGGCGGTCATCGTGCTGCCCGCAGGCTTCGCCGCCACGATGATCTCCGCACAGGAGTTGAGAAACGTGATGAAATTTTCATAGGTGAGTGACGAGAGGCCCGCGAACGTGCCTCCTAGCGTGTTCAACTGGCGGAGCGCCGAGGCATCGGAATACTTCGCGTCGAGGCACGTGGCCACGATCTGGTTGTTGGCATCGACGTTCGAGCGATTCAGCGACTCGATGGAGAATGTCGCGATTGCCTGCTGGGCGGTCTGATTCCCGTCGACAGAGGCCTTCTGAGTGAAGTCCACCTGCATGTCGAGGGCTTGGTAGAAGAGCGTGTCGAGCTTCGGCAGCGGTACGTCTTGGTACCGCTGATTGTTGAACATCGCCGCCAGTGCCGCCGGATAGTCGCTGTAGTAGCTGTAGGCGGTTTGCTGGGCCTGTGGGCTGAGGATTTGCAGTTCGCCGAGCGTGACCACGGCCGTGGCCGGAGTGCCGGTCGGCGGCGGAGCGATGGTAACCGTCACGGGATAGAGGGTCGGATGGTATCCGTACCCATGGTCCGTGAGTGTGATGCCGGTGACGGAGCCGTTGGTGACGACGGCCGTGGCGTTGGGGGCTCTGCCGCCAGGGGGCGGCGCATTAAACGTCACCTTCGGCGCCTCGGTCGGGGTATAGCCCGTGCCGCCGTTGGTAATAGTGATTGCCGATACCTGGCCAGGGCCATACCCGCTGGGGATCAGCCAGTTGAACGCGTTGGCGCCGCCCTCAATGGTGCCGTTCCATCCAGCGGGCGCCGTTCCCGTCGAACTGCCGCCGAATTCCTGGCCAATGGTCTTGAGCAGATAGGCATTCGTCTTCGTGACCAGCGACGGATCTGAACTGATCCTCGCGGTGCTGTCCGGGTTACTGCCTCCCGTGATCGTGATCGAGGGGACGGAGGTGTATTTCAGACCCGTGTACCTGAATCCTACGCCCGTGATGACATAGCCGGTGTCCGGATTCGCGGAGGAGGCCTCCTTCGGATTGGCCGGACCGACGATCGCATAGGCCGAGGCGGCGGTACCGCCGGCGGGAGTGCCACCCGAAATCGTGACCTTCGGGAAATTGAGGAGGTGGGCGGTGGCGTAGGCCTGAGCCATGCCTTTGCCTGCTCCGGGCGAGGGGATCGCCACGGTCGGCTCGCTCGTGTACCCGGTGCCCGGGTTGGTGATCGTGATCCCGGTCACGAACCCGTCCGAATTGACGTTGGCGAAGCCCGTCGCCTGATCAGACGGATCGGAGACGCCGCCCCCTGTGAACGTCACCGGATAGAAGGACGAGCTGTCATACCCGGCACCGCTGAGCGGTACGAGGGTTCCCTTGGAATCGGTCACCACCGCGCCCGCGCTGTACCCCGATCCGGGGTCGAGGACCGCCAGCAGGCTTCGGCCCGACGAGTCGACCGCAAACGAGCCGGCCAGATTCAGCACCGATCCATACGCGCCACTGGAGAGCGGGTTCACGCCCGCCATCGGCCCGATCGTGGCTGTCGCACCGGTGCCGTCGCCGATGATCTTCACCGTCGGCACGACCTTGTAGCCCGTGCCCGGGTTCGTGACCGTGATGGCCGCGATCCGGCCGCCGCTCGTGATAGTCGCCGATGCGGTGGCCCCCGATCCCGTGTCGCCATTGGCCGGCACGATCGTCACCGTCGCATTCGTGTATCCGCTACCGGCAGCGGTGACATTCACGACGCTGATCGAACCCTCGCCCACATAATGCTTTGTCGGGTCGCCGCCGAGCGTGTAGTACGGCCGGTTGAGGTCGGTCAGCGACGAGACGTAGTGATCGCCCAGGCTGGTGAGCACGATCGAGGCGATGTTGTCTGTCGCGGAGGTGACCGGCGCGTAGAAAGTCGGCGCCGTGGGCACGCCCGAAATGCCGGTGTTGTAGGGCGCCTGCGGTGCGACGCCCTGGAACGCCACGGCCAGCCCGCCAGGACCACCGAACGGATTTCCCGGCGTCGAGGGGTTCGCGGCATTCGGGCTCAAGGCATAGCCAGCGCCGTAATCGGTGATCGTCAAGCCCGTGATGGCTCCCGGGCGATAATTCTGGGGGCTAACCGTCACATAACCCTTCGCGGTCCTGCCGCCGGCCGGAGCCTCGGGGAACACCGCCTGCGGATACCCGTTCGCCGCCAGCAGCAGGGGGTGAATAACGGCGCCGCTGCCGGTCGACGGCGTCGTGCCATCCGCTTGGGTGATCTTATCCACGGTCGGCTCCGTCACGTAGCCTTCGCCCGGGTCCTGGATCAGGATTCCCGCAATGGGTGCCCCAATGTATTTGTCTCCCGTCGTGGTGTTGATCATTCCGTAGGCGGCCCTGCCCCCGGCACCTGGGGCGGTGAACCACACGAGATCGCCCTGCAGATACCCGATTCCCTGTTGGGTTTCGTCCACCCACGCGCCTGTGCCAAACCCACTGCCCACACCATTACCGCCGAAGAAGTTCGACAGCGCGTTGCCCGTGGTGATCGCCGCGGCGTCGATGCTCCCAGTACCCATGAGCGCATACCCGGTAGCGGCCGTGCCGATGGCGTTACCCGAGGCATCCTTCGGCGTGTTGAACATGACGGTCGGTGGTTTGCCGTCCGGGAAGGAATTGCCGGCAGTAGGCGGGTTGAGCGTGGGCAGCGGACTGCTGGAAGTGGCGGCAATGTCGGGCATGATCGACGAACCAGGGCCTGGCACATAGTGATTTTCACCGAACCAATAGTTCTCCGTGAATGCCACCATCGGACCTGGGCTGTAGTTCAGCCAAGACGACTGCGCGTATTTGATGATGCCGAACTGGTAGGGCTTCGCGGTTGAGGGATTGGCCGACCAAGTGGCCCCAATCACCGCCTCAGCATCCGTATAGACGACATCGGGCACGCCGTTGCTGACCGTGTGCGGCAACGCCGTACCACCGGTCGCGACATCCGCTTCGCTTACGCCCGGCATGAAATGGTTGAACAGCCACTTGATGTAGCCGTAGCCGGCAGTCGGCCATCCACCGTTCGTGCCGGCGGTGCCGTTAGGTCCCGGTGTCCAGGTCCAGTCGCCGGCCGCCGTCAGGTTGTTCGCGGGATTGTACGGTGCGCCGGCGGCGGGCACACCGCCGAAGCCGTAGTAGGAGTCGGCCTCAAAGGCGCCGGCGCCCTCCCCGTCAGCTTGGTAGTGTGTCAGGTACTTCGTGCCGCCTACGGCGAGTTGGGCGGCATTGATGTCGTTGATCAGCTCGAACGACTGGTAGAGATTATTCTTTGGAGGGCTGCCTGTCTTGCCGTCCGTGGCCAGGGTGTTGCCGTTGTAGTTGGGGTTGTTGGTTTCCTCATACAGATGCCAGGCATCCTTCAGGTAGGCGACGGCTCCGGCCTCGACACCCGCCGGCAATTTGTCGAGAAAGTGCGTGACGATCCAGGGTGTCTTGCCGTCTTTGCCATACTCGGGTCGCAGGTAGTCGTAGTTGTGCTTGTTGTCGGCGCGGTAGTCGCCCACGTTGATGTAGCAGACGCTCACGCCGGTATTGGTCACGAACGAGATATAGTCATTGGCCCAGTTGATGAACTTCTGCTCGTCTGGAACGGTGTAGCCGGCCGCCACGACCGTGCCGAGCACAGCCGGCGTCGTCGGTGCGGTGCCACCAGTCAGAGCCACGGTCGGCGGCGTCGTTGCGTTGTAACCGCCGCCGCCCGCGTCGATTGTGATGCTACGGATCACGCCGTCCGCCTTGGTAACGCCGCCGGGCGTGGCCGGTGTCGCATACGTCCCCGCTACGGAGAAGGTCACCACCGGATCGACGTAGCCGAAACCGCAATCAGTGATGGTGTAACCCGTAATGGCGCCATCTGAGAGTACGGCGACGGCTGTCGCTCCCGAGCCGCTGCCGCCGTGATCGGTGATCGTCACGGTCGGTGCCACGGTGTATCCGGAACCCCGCGTGCCGACCGCGATCGCCGTGACGGCGCCATCGACGATGACGGCCCTTGCCGCTGCACCAGTTCCGGTACCGGTTCGGTCGTTGATCGTGACCGTCGGTGCATTGTTGGCGTCGTAACCAGCTCCGCCGCTGTTCAGAGGAATGCTGGTCACTCCGACGACCGTGGCTGAGAAGGAAATGTCCTGACCGAAGTGCGAGAGCTGCACCTTGGGAAGCAGCGCCACTGGGGCGACCTGTGCCGCAACGGTCGACAGCGGGCCGAGTCCTGCCCCGGAAAGCAGTGACTGTCCCGTGAGGGCATGCCGCCGTTCGAGCATCTCGAAGAGGGTGACGGAGCCGAATCCTGAGCTCAACTGTCGACGAATTGCGATCCGTTTCGAACGCATGCTGTGAGACCGAGACTTCATGGATACCTGATCCGGGTGTGGGGCTGCAGGGGAAGAAGGCTCGCTCGTCGCACGAGGCGCGGACTGCAGTAGACGCTGGATGACGCGAGGGAACTCGCCCCTTACTCTAGTTTGCCCTTTTTAACGCCGCAATCTTTGGGTTTGTCGAATTTGTCCAGCCAGACCGGACAACCGTCCCGCGTGGTTTGACGCCGCCCCCGGCCGGGGCATAACGCGGTCGTTTGGGACCGGCATACGTCCCAACTTCACTTCGGCCTAGCTGCCGATGAACTTCCGCTCCAGGTTGCCGAGCACTTTCGAGATCGGCAGGGGATCGGCGCCGGGAACCCGCTTGGCCGCCTCCACGCAGCGTCGCAGGTCGGCCACCATCTCGCGGATCTCCGCATCGCGGAAGAACGACTGCACCCAGAGCACGGCCACCCGCCGCTCGCCCGTAGTCACCGGCAACACCTCGTGGATCACCGTTGTCGGATAGGCAAAGGCCCCGCCGGCAGCGAGCTTGATCGACTGTCTCTCCGCGCCGGAGTGATGGAGGCACAACTCGCCGCCTGCATAGCTCTGCGGCGGTGATAGGAAGATCGTCATCGAGATGTCCTGCCGGATCGGAGGCATGCCGCTCATCACCGCATCGACGTGCGGGCCATACCCGTCGCCGACGCCATACATCGAATAGATCGGCGGGGAATACCCGCTCGGCGAGAGCGCTTCGCGAAAGAGCCCGCTGCGGCGGAGCGCTGTTTCGAGGATCGCGTCAAGTGCTGCGATCTTGGGCCAGCGTCTCGATACCTGCCTGTTCGACTTCACTTCGATCGCCATTCCACCAGCGGTAGTGCGGCCGTCGTCATACTCCGCGACATCCATTAAAGCGTTGATCTCTGCAAGTTCGGCCGGCAGCAGGAGGTCTGGCAGCGTGAGCATCGATGTCCTTCTTCGGTGGCTGAGGAACGGAGGCGGGCAGGGTGATAGAGGGCTCGACTGTCGGGCTGATTGAAAAAGGGTACCATCACGGCCCACGGCACGGGCTTCCAGCACGGGGAAGCGCCGAAACGTTCGCAACGAGCCCTCTGGAAAAACGATGGCCCCCGTCACGCTCGTCTGGTTTCGTCACGATCTTCGGCTCGACGATAATCCCGCCCTGGCGGCCGCAGCCGCCCGCGGAGCGATCGTGCCCGTGTTCATCTGGGCGCCGGAGGAGGAATCGCCCTGGGAGCCTGGGGCCGCATCGCGGTGGTGGCTGCACCACTCACTCGGCGAACTATCGGCAGCCTTGGAAAAAGCCGGTACGCCGCTCGTGATCCGTCGTGGGCCGTCTCTGGAAGCATTGCGTGGCTTGGCGGCCGAGTTTTCCGCGACACATGTCGCCTGGAACCGACGGTATGAGCCGGCGGTGATCAAACGCGACACGGTCATCAAGAAGTCGCTGACCGACGAAGGACTCGTGGCCGAGAGCTTCAACGGCAGCCTGCTGTTCGAGCCGATGCAGGTCGCCACGAAGGAGGGCAAGCCCTACCAGGTCTTCACGCCGTTCTGGCGGTCGCTGCTGGCCCGCGACGAACCGGCCGGGCCGGGAGCGGCCCCACGGAAACTCCATGCCGCCGCGGCGACGTCGAAGCCGTCGGGAAAAATGCTCACCATCGACGCCCTGCAACTCCTGCCCCCGATCGACTGGGCCGGCACGATGCGAACGTCATGGACGCCGGGCGAGGCAGGTGCCCGCCACAGACTGAAGACCTTCATCGCCAAGGGCGTGGCGTCCTACGGCACCGAACGCGACCGGCCCGACCACGAGGGCACGAGCAGCCTGAGTCCGCACCTCCATTTCGGCGAGATCTCGCCCCGGCGGGTCTGGCATGCCGTTCGGGAAGCCGTGGGCGGCACGGCCGCTGCCCGAATCACAGGCAGCCCCGAGGTCTACCTGCGTGAACTGGGCTGGCGGGAGTTTGCCAACCACCTGCTCTACCACTTCCCGCACACGCCCGACGCACCGCTGCGTGCCGACTACGCGAGATTTCCCTGGGCGAACGATCCCGTAGGCCTCCGCGCCTGGCAGCGGGGGCGGACCGGTTACCCGATCGTGGATGCGGGCATGCGGCAGCTCTATGCCACCGGCTGGATGCATAACCGGGTGCGGATGATCGTGGCGAGCTTCCTGGTCAAAGACCTGCGGATCACGTGGCTGGAGGGGGCGAGGTGGTTCTGGGACACCCTGGTCGACGCCGATCTGGCCGCCAACACGCTGGGCTGGCAATGGGCCGCGGGCTGCGGCGCGGACGCAGCCCCCTACTTCCGGATCTTCAATCCGACGAGTCAGGCGGAGAAGTTTGATCCCGATCAGGCTTACATTCGGCAGTGGGCCGGGCTCGGCCGCGACTATCCCGAGCCGATCGTCGACCATGCAGAAGCGCGGAAGCTCGCGCTGGATGCGCTCAAGGTCGTGTCGGCCGGCAGGAAATAGCGGCTACTTCTTCAGCTTCTTCTCCAGATCGGCCATCGTCGAACGCACCTTGTCGACGATCTTCTTCTGCGAGGCTGGTTCGGCCACCTTGTCGGCCGCCTTGTCGGCCTCTTTCAGCAATGCAAGCGCCTTCTTCGTGTCGCCGGTGCCGCTCGTGGCCATCGCGACGGCCAGGAGGGCGTAGGCACGGCTTTCCGAGCGTTCGACGCTCTTGGCCGCTGCTTCCGCATCCTCGAGGAGTTTGGCAGCCTCTTTTTTCTTGCCAGTCTGCGCCTGCACGCCGGCCGCCGCCGCGAGTGCCTCAGCCTTGGCCCGTGGCTCCTCGAGGGTCTTAGCCGCTTCCTCGAGTTGGTCGGCTACGTCGCTGGCGGCATCCGCCAGCCCGCTGCGGGTGTATCCGAGTGCCACGGCCGCGAGGGCCTCGGCCCGAAATCGCTCCTCAGCGCTGCTTGCCGCCTCCGCGGCCTTCTTGAGGGTTGCCTTCGCCGCTGTCGAGTCGACGCTGGCCTTGTAGGTCGCGCCGGCATCGGCAAAGAGCTTGGCCTGCCGCACGGGATCGGTGATGGAATCGATGAGGCTGCAGGCCACCCCCAGGGCCTCCTTGGCCGTTTTGTGTTCACCGATCTCGGCACAAAAACCGGCGACGTCGACCAGACGCGGGGCGAACGCATTGGCGTCGCCCTCCCCCTTCAGCCGCTCCAATGCCTTCACGGCCGTCTCCTTTGCACCGGCCTCGTCGTTCGCCGTGAACTGCGACCGGGCCACCTTCAGGAGTGCCGCCGCCTGCCGATCGGGCGTGGTTTCTTTCTCAGCTTTCTCCAGCCGCTGCTTGATCGTGAGCGTGGCTTTTTTCTTGGTGCCGCAGCCCGCAGCGGGCAGGATCATCGCCAGCCCCACGAGGACGAGAAGAAACGCTCTGGACGAGGTGGACTGGGGCATGGGAGGCAACTCCGGGAGCAGTGGGGGCAAGGTCAGGATGTAAGTCAGAATTTCAGGCGGGCCCGAGACAGTCGGGCATGGGTCTCCGCCATCAGGTCGTCTTCGGCAGACTCGTCGTCGGCCTCGTAGGTCGCGGAAAAACGCAGGTACGCGCCGCAATCATCCCAGGGCACCGTCGAGATCGACAGGTCATGGATCAGGAACTGGCTGGCATCCTGTGCGGTGGTGAAGACGCGGTCGCCGGCCCCTGTGGGGCTTTTCGTATACAGAAAGTAGGTGCCCCCTGGCATATCGCATTCGAAGCCCACGGCCCGCAGCACACCGACGAGTTTTTCCAGGCGACGGCGATACTTCTCCCGAACCCGCCGGGGAATCTCGGGATCGCCCAGGGCCGCCGCTCCGGCCTTCTGGATCGCCATGAACTGGCCCGAATCGCAGTTGTCCTTCACGTCGGCGAAGGCCCGCACGATTTTTTCATGGCCGCAGACCCAGCCGAGCCGCCAGCCGATCATGTGGAAGCCCTTCGACATCGAGTGCACCTCGACGCCCACCTCCTTTGCGCCGTCGACCGACAGAAACGACAGCGGGTCGTCGTCGTAGGAGAGCATGGCATGGGCGGCATCCTGCACGACGATGATCCGGTGCTTGTGGGCGAAGTCGACGACCTGTTCATAGAAGGCCCGGGTGGCCGTCTTGCCGGTGGGGCTGTTGGGATAGCAGAGCACGAGCATTTTCGTACGGGCCAGCACGTCGCCCGGAATGCCGGCCAGATCGGGAAAGAAGTCATGTTCCGGCACCAGAGGCAGTCTGTGGACGACGCCACCGAACCAGCGGGTCGCCGTGCCCGCGACGGGATAGCCGGGGACCGTCATCAGCGTGACGTCGCCCGGATCGATAAACGCCGCGGGCAGCATCGCATAGGCAGTCTTGGAGCCGATGCAGTGGTTGACTTCGGTCACGGGATCGAGAGTGACCCCGAATTCCCGCTGCATGAATTTCGCTACCGCCTCCTTGTAGACCGCGATGCCGTTGTCGGCGTAGCCCCGGTTCTCCGGCCGATCGACCTCCCTTTTCATCACCGACCGCACACTTTCGGGGGCCATCTCGTCATTCTCGCCGATGCCGAAGTCGAGCATCCGGCGTTCGGGGTGGTCGGCGATGGCCTGGCGCTTGGCCCGCTTGATGAGTTCGAACTTATAGATCTCGTTTCCCTTGCCATAGGCGGCCCCGCCAATGCGCTGGGCGAAGCGGTCCTGAAACCAGGGGTCGGCGGCTGTTGTGGCGGAAGCATTGGTGATGGTGGCCATGGAAAGCGTGTGAGAACAGGCCGGCACGGTGCGGCGGGATTGGAGGTGGAAGGTTGGAACGACGTGATTCAAACCATGAGAGGCCAGTATAGGAAAGGTCGGCGACAGAGCGATCCCGCAGGATGGATCGCCCGAAGGAGGGGGTGAATTCTGTCGCGTGCCGGCGGCGGAGGGGGGCAAAAAAAGCCCATATTTTGGCACTTTGAGGGCCGATTTGATTCGGCCTCAGCGCCTGTGTGGACTAGATGGTCAAGGAGTTCACCACCCATGCCCACCCACGCGACCATCCCTGGAGCCTTCGGGCCGTTTGACGGCGACTTCGATCCTTTCGAGGACGACGAGGATGTGGGCGTCCTGATTCCGCTGGAGTGAACCCGCCCCGCAGTCCTGCTGGCAGGCAGGCTCGCTGGACTGGCTCGCTGGGCCGGCTCGTTGGACGGGCTAGTTGGACGGGCTAGTTGGACGGGCTAGTTGGACGGGCTGTTTTTGCGCTGCCTGATGGCGGCAGCGGCCCGCCGCCGCGTCTCGATCGCATCCCCGACCTCGGTTGCGAGTCCGCTGGAAGACTGCAGGCATTCTGCCATCACCCCGGGATCGAATGCCACGACGGTCACATCCGACTCGGCCACGATCTGCACCTCGCTGGGGCGGCCTGCGGAGATCGTCGCCTCGCCGAAGAAATCACCGGGGCCGAGGTCAGCCATCCGCACCTCCCGGCCGTCGGCATCGGCCGCCGACATCGCTGCTTTTCCGGAGACGACCAGGGAAAAGCCATGCTGGGTGCCTCCAAAGGGAATGATCTCCTCGCCGGCAAAAAAGGTCAGCGTGCGGGCGGCCTCCCGAACGGCGTCGGGGTTCACGGCGCCGTTGGCCGCGCGCTCCCGTCGCGCCGCCGCGTCGAGCATGGCCTGCCTGACGTGGCGATACCGTGGAAACCGGTCGAGGAGTTGCTCGGGGGTCGGGGGTGGCGGGGAGGGGGATTCGCTGGGCCGATACTCCATGGCGATCGGGAACGGAATCTGGAGCCCATGGCGGCGGGCGACGTACCAGATTCGGCTCAGGATTGCGTCGCGGACCGGCAGCACGTCTTCATAGCGGGCGACAGTGAAAAACAGCCGGTAGGTGATCGAGAAGTCGCCGTAACCGAGTGTATGCACCTCGGGCGGCGGTTGACGCAGAACGCCGGGCGTCGCCTCAAGGAGGTCGAGCATCGCCTGCTTCACCGCATTGGGGGGATGGTCGTAGGAGAAGCCCATGTCATAGGTTTCCGTCCGCTCGAAGGTCGGCCGGGAAAGGTTGCTGAAGGATTCCTTGTAGAGCGAGACATTGGGAATGATCCGCATCTCGTGCAGCAACGTCTCCATGTGCACGCTCCTCCAGTTGATCTCGATCACCTTGCCGGTCGTGCCGTCGGCGATCAGCCAGTCGCCGATGGCGAGCGGCCGCTCGAGGAGCAGCATCAGGCCCGAGACGATGTTGCCGAGTGGTTCCTGAAGCGCCAGCCCGATCACGATGCTGCCGAGCCCGAGGGCCGTGAGTGCGCCTGAGATTTCCTGGTTCCAGACCTGCGAATAGATGATCGCGGCGCCGATGGCGATCAGGAGAGCACGCGTCAGATCGCGGAGCAGTTTGGGGACCCGCTCCTGCCACGAACCACGCCGGACCGTGCCGAAGACGCCGTCGTTGATGAACGTGAGCGCAGCGTAGAGCACGCAGAGCCAGAATGCGGTTTTCACCAGCCGGACAAAAAAGGCGTCGGCGGGCTGCTGCCAGACCTCCGTCACAAACAGCATGACGGCGAGCGAGGGCACCACCAGGTTGCGGACCGCCCGCAGTGTCGGCGTCAGCGACCAGTGCCGCCGCTGGCCGGAGTTGGCAAGTTCCGTGAGCAGCAGGAGCAGCAACGGAAATCCCACCACCAGCAGGGCCGCGGGCACGTAGGGAACCGTCACGAGAGCGGAGGGATCGGTCATGGTGCGGCAGTCACGCCTCCGTCGGAATCGCGAGCCGCCAGGTCTTCACGATTCCCTGTCCGCGGAGCTCCACGTCGATCGGGCCTTCGAAGCTGTACAGGTCGCTGAGCCGGGCATGGACAGACTCGGTGACGTGGATGACGCCTCCGTCGTGGGCTGCCAGCCGCGAGGCGATGGCAACGGTGTCTCCCCAGAGGTCGTAGAGAAACTTATGACGGCCCACCACGCCCCCCACGACGGGCCCTGAGTTGATGCCGACGGAGAGCGTCAGCGGGGCGCCGTGCTCGCGGTCGAAGGCGGACACGATCTGTGCGAGCTCCCGTGCGAAGAGCATGGCCCGGGCGGCGTGGTCGGGTCGGCTCACCGACAGGCCGCAGACAGCCAGATACATGGCCCCCACGGCCCGGACTTTTTCCACGCCACATCGCTCCGCGGCCTCGTCGCAGGCGGCCACGAGATCGCCCAGGAGCGACATGGAGCGGCTGTCATTGCCGCGGCCGCCAATAGCATCGAGACCCCCGAACTCGGCCACCAGCACCGTGACATCGGCAAACTGCCGTGTCGCCCGCTCATCGCCGTCGCGCCGCTGCTCGATCGCCGCGGCCGGCAGGATGTTGAGCAGGAGCTCCTGGTTTTCCCTCGCCTTTTCCTCGAGTTCGACCCGCTGATGCCGCAGGCTGGCGGACATATCGTTGAACACGCGGGCGAGTTCACCGAATTCGTCGCGGGTATTGAGGTCGACGCTCACGGCCGTCTCGCCGGCACCAATTCTGCGAGCGGCGGCGGCGAGTTGCTTGAGTGGCCGCACCAGCAGCCAGGAGCTCACCAGTGCCAAGAGCGTGGTCACCAAGGCCAGGGCGGTTGTCGTCAGCACCGCCCTCCGCGCGTAGTCGTCGATCGGCTTATAGGCTTCGGCCATGTCCATCTCGGCTACCACCGCCCAGCGCAGGGAATTGAGGTCGAGCGGTCCGTAGGAGCTGATGACTGGAATCCCGCGGTAGTCGCGGACCGTGGTCAGGCCCTGGCGGCCGAGCAACGCCTCTTCAACGCTGGGGGTCTTCACGGGCAATTGATTGATCACCGTCTGTTGCCGCTCGATCTGGTCGACGATCGAAGCGGTCAGCGAGGAGGTCCGCAGGGATTCCACAAAGCCCTTGGGATCCTCGACCATGAATCGGCTCCGGCTCCGCATCGTGAAATCGGGACCCACCACGTAGCATTCCCCAGTCTTTCCCATCCCCTCCCGCTCCCATTGGTTATTACCGCTGAGAAGATTGACGATCCGGTCGATGGGAAACTCCAGCGCCAGAATGCCAATCATCTCCGGCCCGTCGAAGATGGGGGAGAGCACGAAGCCCACGGGTCGGCCCAGAGCAGGGCGGTAGAGTTCGGTATCGACGACCTTGAAGGTATCGCGGTCGCGGTCGCGTGCCAGGATCGCGACCGCCTTGGCAAGATTTGTCGAGGCATAGGGGCCGTTTCGCAGATTGGTGGCAAAATCGGGCCGCTTGCAAAGCGTATAGACGATCTCGAGCGTGTCGTCGTCGATGAGCAGAATGTCTTCGTAGCCAAACAGCGTTCCAAGCCGCTCGAGCCGCTCGTGGACGGCGGCATGGGTGCGGCCGTAGATGGAGTCGTCGCCCGTGCTGGCAGGTGTGGTCGCTTGTGTCGGCACGTCGGTTGCCGGCGCATCGGTGGGCTTGGCGACATCGGTGGGCTTGGCGACATAGTGGTATTGCAGATACCGCTGGGCGGGCTCATCGGGAAGATACTGAGCGGTCTGTGGATTGCCCCCCAGTGTTTCTCGGAGTGCGGGCAGGTAGTCGTTTGCGTAGTAGTCCCGTAAGGCCTGTTCCTCTTCGGGGGTGAGCGTTTCGTCTGATAGTCCACGGTATGCCTGTCGAAACCCGGCCATGGACTCCGCAGCCAGTTTGCCGTCCGACAATGCAACCACCTGGTCGCGGAGCGATTCGAGCATGGCCAGCAGACCGCTGGTTTTTGCATGCCTTACGCTCTGCAGGTGGTTATTGACGGCGTACGTGATCGCCGAGTGAGCCGACTGGTAGCCGACCCAGCCGATCGCGAGGATCGATCCCAGGCTGACCAGCAGCATCAGGAGGATAAACCTCGATTGGACGCCGATCCGTTCAAGCCCCAGCATGCACGATCCTGAGAGTGAGGGGGCGGAAATACGGGAGATGATGGCCAGGGCAAACGGGGCTCGGGACACGGATCACGCCACGGATCATGTCACAGAGAGCCGGGGCAACATCTACTCACCCGCGTTCCAGCCATCGTGTGCGGCGGTGGCGATCGCCCCGCCGGCCTGACGGGCAGCCGTGGACGTTGTGCGAGCGGCTATTCTAAGAGTCGTGATCGATTTCGATGCAAACGTCGAAACGTCCGGCATCCAGGACACAACAGCGTAGACGGCGATGCCGAGCAAGGCCGCCATAACCACGGCCCGTATCAGACGCTCTGCGTGAGATGCCAGAATGTCGTGGATTTCCTCGTCGTACATGAGTGACTTCGCGGTGGCGCGATCCGTTGGCGGGGGCGAGGTCTGGATGCTGTAGGACTACAGCAAAAGACTAAGGCAATGCCAACGATTGTCAAATCGGCCACCATACCCCTCGGACAGAGGGAGATGCGGCTTGGGACCGCTCCGTCACACGTCCGCCTGCCAGGTCTGGTCGGCTGTCCAGCGGTGGAAGGTGTCGCCCTCGCGAACGACGAGCGAGAGCCAGCCGTTCGTGACCAGATCCCTGACACCCGCATGTTTTTCGATCATCGTTTGAACCGCGGCACGCGGCGCTTCGATCAGCACCAGCAGCCGCAGCGGATCGTGCTGAAGACGGACACCGTCCGAGACAGATTGCCAGGGCAGACCCGTCATAAGATCACCGCCGTTGCCCAGCAGCACCCCCAACTGGGACGTCACGTTGTGGATCAGCTTGTTGCCGCTTCCGAAGGCCCGATTGTCGACCGCCGAGCCGTAATACTGGAGATTGATCCAGCTGGTCACGATCATCGGAGCGGTCATGATCAGTTCGAGCACCTTGAGCTCAGGATCCTTGGCGTGGTCATAGCTGTGCATGAACGTGCGACCGCCGAGGTTCAGTCCGACAGTACGCGACCGTGGCGCCACGATGAATGCCGCGTTTCCGGCCAGCCCCCACTCCGGCCTCACCTCAGACCAGTCGCGGCTCCTGCGGAAAATATCGTCCATGCGTTCTTTTCGAGCGGCCTTGGCATCGGGGCCCAACTCACTCGCCGCGACTGCATCGGGATCGAAGCCCATCCGGAGGCTCCGCTCCAGACGCGTGTCTGCCCCTGCTGTCGCGAGCCAGGATTGAACCTTTTGAAACTCGGCCTGATGGCTGGCGGGCAGACTATCGATGTCGAAAAACCGAATCTGATCGGTTGTGGTGTTGTGGACCGCCGGCACAAACCATGTGTCTTCGGGTATGACGACGCCGCGGCTGGCCAGACCGGCCCGTACCTGAGGGTCGTTGAGCAATGCGGCCGACACGCGGGCGTTCGACTCGCCCGAGTGCCCACCGCAGGCGCCGCAATCGAGCCCTGCCTGGTAGGGGTTGTTGACCACGTCCGAGACATGGCCGCAGACGGCGACAATCCGTGCGAAATCCCGCATGAGACCGAGGTTCCGCAGCATGCCCGCGGCCAACTCGACCTTCCGCTCGAGGACGAGTGCGTCGGGGCCGGGGGCACGGAGGTCGGGGCCAAGGTGGGCGAGATCCCGCGAGGGCACACCATCTGTGTTGGCGCGAAGCACCGGCCGCGTCAGACCGAACGAGTCACCAAGCAGCTTTGGCAGGTAGAGCAGGCCAAGCGACTCCACAAAGGAAAAGCATGAGGTGGCGGAGGTCTGAAATGATTTCCAGACCTTGCGACCCCGCCGGAGCAGGTGACGGCGGCCAACCGCTTGCGCATTCAGCGAGTCGGAGCCCGTCGTGATCCGCTCGTGCACCCGGAAACCGGGAGTGAGCAGCACCGGGCACTGGGATGGGCCGTACGACGCCCCCAGTGGTACGAACTCCAGTGACATTCCGAAGAAGCCGGCAAACCCGAAGGTTTCAACGTCGCGGCTCGCCGCCTCCAGGTGTCGCCGAAACACCTCCGATCTCACGTCGATGCAGAAGATCATCTGGAGAGTCTTGCGAGTCGTCGCCGGATTGCCAGCCTCTGGGGAACGGCGACCGGCTCCGGCAGGCTTTTGCGATAGGAGCGAACCGCAGAGCCCTCGCCGGTAGGCGGTTTCCGCAGCCACCTGAAACAGGTACCGCGCCAGAACAGCTGTCGAAGGTCTGATGTCAGCGATGTCCGCTTCGCCAACAGGAAAGAGGCTGCCTGGTGCCGTGACCTCGTCAGGATAGGTCTGGGCCAGGGCCACATCGTAGGCCAGGCGCATCGCCAGCAGTCCGACAAGGTGCTCATCCTGAGTCGCCGGGTCGGCCGCCGCTGCCACCCATTGCCGATATCTCAAAAA
Source organism: Pirellulales bacterium (assembly GCA_044237545.1). Taxonomy (GTDB): domain Bacteria; phylum Planctomycetota; class Planctomycetia; order Pirellulales; family UBA1268; genus CAMCQY01. Next base: position 17,901 of record JBIIFB010000002.1, on the reverse strand, counting down.
CGACGCCCATCCCGCCACGGAGAGAATCTGGCAGAGCAGAAAAGGCTTCCAGTGCTTCTCGGGGATCGCCAACTGTTCGAGCAGGCTGACGATCGCGACATCTGGTTCGGCTGGGAGCGCGGCGACAAAGCGGCGGAATTCCTTGATGCCGAGCAAATCCATGCGGCGGCTGATCCGCGATGACTCCATCCAGGCCTCAAAGAGCGGCAGATGTTTCCAGGGGTTTTGCCATGCGGCCTGACCTTGATCGTAGTGGGACGCACAGTGACGGGAGATGTCGGTGATCACGTGGCTGGACCAACTACTGCCCAGTCTCGCGTCGATTGCCTCGCTCACTGTGTGGTAGTGACGCTCGGCGATCGGTCCAGCCGCCCCAGGGAGGGATGCCTCAGTTGCCGCGCCGGCAGCGAGCGCCTGCGCAAAATCGAGCGGATCGCGGCCAACATAGAAATCCGGGTACTCCGTGGCACACTGCCGGAAGGCGTCCTCGACATCGTGCGTGGTGATATCGCCCTGTTCGAAGAGCCGGAGAAAATGAGCTGCCGGCAGCAGCATGTCGCAGGTGCGCACGGCGCTCAAGGTCTGCCGCGCTTCGAGAAAACGGCGTTGCGACAGGCCAAGGAACGGGTTGACCGCTACGTAGTCTTTGAGCGGCCATACCGGCGGCACAACCAAACAGACGTCGCTGATCACCCCGGTGATGCGTTCGATCGACGAAGGAATCGAATCGGTCTGGGAGAGACGGGAAGCGGGTGTGGTGTTCGGCATCGGTGTGGACGGAGTCATTGCGGGGTCTCCTGAGGGCGAAAACGCAGGGGGTCAGAAGTTCGGAAAGACGACGGCCGCTCATGGCACCGGCGTGGTGAGGCCCCAGATGCGGGCCGTAATCTGCCGCGCGGGAATGTCGCAGTAAAAACCATTGGCGGCGTGGACATAGAGCGCCCGAATGACCGGGGATCGAGCCAGTGACGAGGCCGCTGTCTGAAGGGCAAAGACGCCGAGAAATCCGATGACGACCATGCCGATCACGATCAGATGAAGGAATGACGGCGGCACCATTTCGTGTGTCACCGACGAGGCCAACAGGAGGCGGTCAATCGCGAGGTAGGCCGCGTAGTACGCACCGTTGACGACCATGGCAGCACCGATGCCAACGAGGGAGATCTTCCATGAACCGGCGACGAGTGCATGCCAGATCAACGTCGTCATCGCCATGCCCATCACCAGATTCAGTACGAGTCCGCCAGGTTTCGTTGCGGGGTCGGAGCCCGTCAGTGTGATCGCCAGCATGCTCAACCCGAAAGCAATGCCACTTGCGACCCCGAGCGCGGTCATCGATGCAAGGCCCGTGGTGCTCGGTCGCGAGTCGGTCTTCAAACGCGCTGCAGCATCGAGCACGCTGCCGACGGTCAGGAATGCATGCGACTTGTACAGCGAATGGGCGACGATGTGGAGCAAGGCCGCCGAGAAGGCCCCCATGCCGCATTGCAGCATCATGAAACCCATCTGGGCTATGGTGGAGAATGCCAGGGATCGTTTGATACTCGTCTGGCAGAGCATGACCAAACCGCCGAACAGTGCGGTGAATGCGCCAACCACGGCCAGAACGTCGAGTGCTACGTGAGACAGTGACACCAGCGGACTGAGGCGAATCACGAGGAATCCGCCGGCATTGATGATGCCCGCATGCATCAGTGCAGACACCGGCGTGGGGGATTCCATCGTGTCGGGCAGCCAGCTGTGGAATGGGAATTGGGCTGATTTCGTCATTGCCCCGAGCACATAGAGCAGGCCGATCAGCGAAACCATGAGCTCACCGTCGGCGGATGCCTTCCGCAGGGCGTCAGCCTTGGCGAATACCACGCTGTAGTCGGAACTGCCGAAGCACCAGAACGTCAGCGCGAGCGCTGATATGAGCATGACGTCGCCAAGACGGCTGATGACAAGCTTCTTGCGGGCCGCCCAGATTGCCCAGGGCCGATCAGGGTAGTGTTCGAGCAGTTGGTGCAGTCCGATGCTGGTGAGCATCCAGGCGCCGGTGAACATGATCAGGTTTCGGGATACGACCATCAGGAGCACTGCACCGACAGTGAACGAAAGCCAGCGAAAGAAGCTGCCCTGCGCCGCATCTCCATCGAGGTACCGCACGGAAAAGCGAGCGATCACCAAGCCCACGAAGCTGATCAGCAGACACATCACAGCGGTCAGGCTGTCGAAATAAACGCCAATATTGACCGGGAGCGGACTGGGGGCTTCCCAGAATGCGTGATCGACCGGTCCGCCGACGATGAGCAGGCCCGCCGCGGCTACTGCCGCCGCGAGGCAGAAGCCCATCAGTGTGACGATTCCCGCACGCATGCTTCGGGCATGCCGGTTGGCAAACCCGCTGGGAATGAACCCGACGGCCAAGAGAGCGATGGGGGGAGCCGAGATGAGCAGGAGCAAAGGGGCCGTAGTCATCGGGGGTTCCTTCTTGAACGTGCCGTGGTCGGGATCACGCGGTGCCTGTGTAGCGAATTATAAACCACGACAGGAATGTCGTCAATACTAGATCGCCTATTTCGGCTTGCGGCTGCCGCTGGCTTCAGTCGATTCCCCCGATGGATCGAGGGCGTTTCGTCCTCCGGGTGTGAAAATGCAGAGGGCAGGCTGCCTGAAGAGCTTGTAAGGCACCTTAGGAAGGCTGGGGCTGTTGCCTGCTATGATGCGGGGCTTCCCGCTCGCGGAGCTCACTGAAGCAGGGCAGCCACCAGAATGAAGAAAGTCAACCGCAAGCCGGGCCGACCCTCGTCCCGATCTCGCTCTGAGACGGGCGGGTCAAACGCGGAGCCACCGCCAGCGGTTGTTCCAGCACGGTCAGCCGGGGTGGGGCGTTGGACGTTTCTGACCAACCATTCCCACGTTTTGATCCTGTTGTCGCAGCATCCTTCGATTGTGCTGCGGGAGGTGGCGAGGCGGGTGGGAATCACTGAACGGGCTGTTCAGCGAATCATCGCCGACCTCGAGGCGGCGGACTTCATTGAGCGGGAGCGGGTGGGCCGGCAGAATCACTACCTCGTCAGGGCGAGCCAGTCACTTCGGCACCCCATCGAAGCCCATCGGACGATCGGTGACCTGGTCGGAATCATTAAGCCCAAGTGACAAGCCCAAGTGACCCGGTCTCGAGAGTGCGCCGCCGGAGATCCGCGGCGTGTTGGACGGACAAGCCCGGAGCGTAAGCGATGGGATGCCCTGTTCGGTGCTTCCGATCCCCCGGCTTACGCCGAGGGCTTTTATGGGGAGGGGTCATACAAGCCCGGAGCGTGAGCGATGGGATGCCTTGTTCGGTACTGCCGATCCCCCGGCTTACGCCGAGGGCTTTTATGGGGAGGGGTCATACAAGCCCGGAGCGTGAGCGATGGGATGCCTTGTTCGGTACTGCCGATCCCCCGGCTTACGCCGAGGGCTTTTATGGGGAGGGGTCATACAAGCCCGGAGCGTGAGCGATGGGATACCGCGTTGCCGGATGCCCGGAGCGTGACCGGATCACCTGCGATCCGTATGAGAATGACGCTGCACCGGGTATGGTTCGAGGGTGCTGGCACGCTAGAGTTCGCGCAGGCTCGTCGCACGAATGCGAGACCATACTGGCTTCATTATCGGAGGAAGGCACACCATGCCACACATTCAGCCGGGGCGTTACCGCCACTACAAGGGCAACGAGTACACGGTGCTCGGTGTTGCCCGCCACAGCGAAACGCTCGAGGAACACGTCGTGTACCGGCAAGAGTATGGGGACAACGGGCTCTGGGTGCGGCCCGCGGCCATGTTCGCCGAGACCGTGGTATTTGAAGGCAGGACGTTGCCGCGGTTCGCGATCCTGGGCTCAGAGTGAGGTGAGGCCCGGTCGGCGTAATCCAATACCACGCAGAACTCGGCACAACGAAGCGTGAGTGCGGATGACCGCTTCCGGCGGGTGTCCAACGCGGCTCCGCTACAGAAGCCCGTCGCTTCGCAGCCTGGCTTCTACGACGTCCGCCGTGTCGCGGGCCTGTTCCTCGAGTTCCTGGAGGAGTTCCTCGTCGTCGGCATCGACCGCGCGGCGGGCAAGATAGAGTAGGTATTGTGCCTCGTTGCGCCACGCCTTGAGCCAATCTGGTCGTGTGGAAACTGGGTGGTAGAGCAACCGTTCCAGCCTGTCGAAATCGTCGTGGGGTAAACTCATGGACGAAGTGTGACAGAGTCTGGCAGTGGAGACGAGGCCGGCCGAAAGGGAGCGCAGCTCTTATCGGCCGCGAACGGGACCGTGTAAGTTCTATTTCGCCAATGAAGTGAAAGCGGGAGTTGAAGCCGATGCCTCTGTACGAATATTCCTGCCAGAAGTGCAGCCAGAGAATTGAAGTGCTCGTGCGTGGGGACGAGAAGCCTGAGTGCCCACACTGCCATAGCAAGAAGCTCACCAAGCTCTTGAGCGTCGTCAGCGGCCACGTTGCAAACGACGGCGGGGATTCAGGAGCCCCGGCCGGTTGTGATCGTCCGCAGTGCGGCATGGGCGGCTGCGCGGGGCTCGGGTAATCCCACGACAACTCCTGTTGAACCTCTAGACTGTTGAACTCTGGGCTATTGAAATCTGGGCTGTTGAACTCTGGATAGAAACTGGCTCCCATGCCCGACGTTCCGTGGATCGACTGGTATGAGAGCCTCGCCAAGCCGTCATGGACGCCTGCTCCGCGGACGATCGGCCTTATCTGGCAGATCCTCTACCCCATCATCATCGCGACCTTTGGCTTTGTGTTCGTGCAGGCGGCGAGAGGCAGGCTTCCGCTTCTCGTCGCCCTACCCTTCGCCATCAACCTCGTGGCGAATCTGATCTTCACACCGATCCAGTTTGGCATGCGGAATCTGCCACTGGCGGCGGCTGACATTCTCGTCGTCTGGGGCACGATACTCTGGATGATGCTGGCCGTCTGGCCACACTCTCGCTGGGTGGCCGCCGCCCAAGTTCCCTATTTCGTCTGGGTGTCGATCGCTACGGTGCTACAGCTCTCTATCACGTTGATGAATCGTGCTTCGGGCTGACCTAAACCATTGAGGACATTCATTTGATCGCTCTCCACGAAGTCGTGCTGCTTTTGGCTCTCTGCGGTCAGGTCGCGGTCGAAAAGCCTCTCCAACCCCCCCAGCCCCTCGTGGACTTCGCCGGCCCCGATGCGGCCCAGAAGTGGCAGGCCGTGAACGATGGTGTGATGGGTGGGGTATCGGATGGCCAGTTCAGAATCACCGCCGACAGGACCATGGAGTTCTCCGGGCGGCTCTCGCTGGAGAATAACGGCGGCTTCGCTTCGGTCCGGACCAAGCCCACAGACCTCGAGATCAAGGCCGGGGACACGATGGTCGTCCGAGTGAAAGGCGATGGCCGGGAGTACGTCCTGAATCTTTACACGAAGAGCCGCCGGATGGCTTTTTCATATCGGGCCCCGCTGCCGACCACGAAAGACGAGTGGACAGAGGTGAAGGTGCCGCTGGACGAGTTCATCCCCACGGCTTTCGGCAGGCGGGTTCAAGGCATGGGGCCGGTAGAGCCGGACCAGATCAACAGCCTCGGCTTCATGCTCAGCGACAAGAAGCCCGGGCCATTTAAGCTGGAAGTCGAATGGGTGAAAATCACCCCTGGAGCAACGCCTTGATCGCTCTGCCCGGATCGCCTTGCCGACGGCGATCATGAAGCCGGTCACAGGGTCGCGACAAGCCTTCGGTCTTAGAGATCCCGGCCGTCGCCGAAGTCGGCCATCCACACCAACCGGGCGCGGTCGAGTTTGCCCTGGGCTGTGAGTGGCCAGTGGTCGACGCGAAAAAAGCTGACGGGTACCGAAAGCGGTTCTAGGCGGGCGGCGGCCCAGGCGGCCAAGGCCTCCGCCCCGGGATCGACGGCGGTTGGGCGGAGTTCGTAGAACGCTACGGGGACCTGGCCCTCGCGCTCATCCGAGGCCCCTACCACCGCGGCGGTCGCCACGCCGGGATGCGCGAGGATCGCCTCCTGCACCATCGCCGGGGCAACCTTGAACCCCCCGCGCGAGATCATGTCCTTCTGCCTGCCCGCGAACCAGAGGAAGCCATCTTCGTCGGTCGAGGCCAGGTCCTCGGTGTCGAGCCAGCCCGACCTGAGCATCCGATGCGTGGCCAGCGTGTCGTTCCAGTAGCCGACCATCATGTCGGGGGTGCGCACGAGAACCCGTCCCACCTCGCCCGGAGCCGCGTCCGCGCCGCTCTCGGTCACCACCCGGACCGCGACGCCCATCATCGCCTGCCCGATCGACCCCGGCTTGGAAGGGCCGTGCGGCGGGCTGATGCAATAAAAGCCCGTCTCCGTCATGCCGCAGATTTCGAGCAACGGCTTGCGCACCACATCCGCCATCATCGCATGGACTGCAGCCGGGCATGTGTCACCACCCACGATCCAGTATCGCAGTTGGCTGAAATCGGCCGCCCGCGCCGAGGCGTGCTCAAGAAGGTCGCGCGTCAGGCTGGGAGGCGTGAGCAGATACGTGGGCCGCGAGACCGTGTAGGCCTGCCAAAACGACCCCGCGTCGTGGCGGTCCAGGAGCGTGATGCTTCCCCCGACACAGAGCATCGGCATCAGCTTGCTGAGCATGAACACCGGCCGGCCGATGCTCACGCACGCCAGCGTGTTGTCGTCGGCCGTAAGCGTCAGTTCGTTGATGAACAGCCGCACGCGGTGAGTCATCCGACCCTGGGTGTGGGCCACACCCTTGGGCCGCGACGTGGTCCCTGACGTGTAGACCAACAGCCCAATCGGATCCGACGCCAGTCCCCGGGACGTGGCGGGCGTCGCGGCGGGGCCGGCGAGCAGCTGCCCAAACGGCACAGTGCCCGCAGGCGGCTCGTCCGGGACGACGCCGCAGAGCACAACAACGTCGAGTTGATCACGGGCCTCCGCTGTCACGGCACCGAGTAATGCCGACGACGTGACGAGCATGCGGGCGCCGCTGTGCTTGAGGATATACTCCAACTGCGGCGGGGCGAACGTGGGAGATAGCGGCACGGCGATGAGGCCGGCCTTCGCGGCGGCCAGGATCGAGATCGCCAGTTCCACGCCGTTGGGCAGCAGGAACGCCACGCGATCCTGGCAGGTCAGTCCCAGCGACACGAAGCCGTGGGCGACCCGCGCGACGCGATCGGCGAGATCGGCATACGAAAGCGACCCGGCGGAGGTGTGGATCGCGACGGCGTGCGGCGATCTCGCCGCCGCATCGTCGAGCATGGTAGCCAACGTCATGGGTGGTCCTGTTTCGCGTGCGAAGACAATACTTTACTTTTTACCAGAGTCCGCGATGGTGTTGAGGGCGATGTGCGGGAGCTGCTAGTCTCCCTTCGGCCGGCAGGGCGAAGATACCGCAGATTCCCGCGGCGCCCCCGCGGTGAAAGCGAGCAGCACTGTGGCCCCAATCCCCGTAGCCGAGCCAGCCTTCCCGGAAGGGAGTGGCGTGGACCGCGCGGGGCTGATCTTGTTCACGCTCGCGGCGATGCAATTCATCAGCACCGTCGATTTTATGATTGTGATGCCCCTGGGGCCGCTCCTGTTCGACACCCTGGGCATCGATACCGTGCAGTTCAGCTGGGTCGTCTCGGCCTACACGTTCGCGGCCGGGTGCGCTGGCTTTGCGGCTGCGGGGGTGCTCGACCGCGTGGGACGCAGGTCGGCCTACATCGCGCTTTCAGCTGGCCTGCTGCTGGGCACTCTGGCCTGCGGCTTGGCGACGAATTACCAGCTGCTGGTCGCGGCCCGGTGCCTGACGGGCGCGTTTGGCGGAGTGTTGGGTGGTTTGTCGTACGCCATCGTGGCGGACGTGTTTCCCGAGGAGCGGCGCGGCCGGGCGACCGGCTTACTGATGTCGTCGTTCGCTGTGGCGTCGGTGGTGGGCGTGCCCATGGGCATCGCGCTGGGCAACCGCTACGGCTGGGGCGTGCCGTTCCTCGCGCTCGCGGCGCTGGGGCTGCCGCTGTTGGGCATGGCCGCGTGGATGATGCCGCCGCTGACCGGTCATCTGGGCGGGACGCGACGACGTCCCCTGGCCCAGTTGCTGGACACGCTCACGTATCCCGCACACCTGCCTGCCTTGGCCCTCACCGCCATCCTGATGTTCGGCGCATTTTCCGTGATTCCGTATATCAGCGCCTCCTACGTGAGCAACGCGGGTGTCACGGAGGCCCAGTTGCCCGTCGTCTTCGTGGCCGGGGGCTTGCTCATGTTCGTGAGCACGCCGCTCGTGGGCCGGCTCATCGATCGCTATGGTGCCCTGCCCGTGTTTCGTTGCGTGGTGTTGCTGGCGGCTTTGATGACGCTTGTAGTCACGCACCTGCCGTCCGTGGGGCTTGCCGTGGCGGCCCCGGTGGCAGCGCTGATGATGGCGAGCAACGCGGGGCGGCTGGTGTCCTCCGTATCACTGATCACGGCCAGCATCGAGCCCCGACGGCGCGGTGGCTTCATGTCGGTCAATTCGTCGGTGCAGCACATCGCCAGCGGCCTCGGCACCGTATGTGGTGGGCTGATCTTGGAGGGAGGGAGCGGCGAACCGCTGCTTCATTTTGGAACGGTTGGCATCCTTGCCGTCGCAGTGACGCTCACGAGCCTCTGGTTCGCGGGCCGCGTTCGGCCTGTCGTTGCATCCATCTCCGGGGCCGCCAATTCTGGACACTGAATGAGGTCGATTCATCCGTGGAATCGGAGCCTGTCGGCGTGGCCGATCGTCGCAGTGTCGGATACGAACGTCGTCATAGCTGGGCTGGTGTGGGAAGGCCCGCCTCGCCTTTGAGCATGTCATCCCAAGGAGTCATCCCATGAAGATCGCATTTCTCGGCACCGGGTTGATGGGCAGCGGGTTCGTCCGTCGGCTGCTGGCGCAGGGGCACACGGTGCACGTGTGGAACCGTTCGCCAGCGTCGGCGAAGGCGCTCGAGGCCCATGGTGCCAAGGCGTTTGCCGCCTCCGCCGACGCGGTGACTGGAGTCGAGCGGGTGCACCTGTCTCTGGCTGACGACGCTTCGGTCGACGCGGTGCTCGAGCCGCTCGCCGACGTCATTCCCGCATCGTGCTGGATCATCGACCACACGACGACCACGCCGAGTGCGACCGGTGAGCGGGCCCGCCGCTGGGCGGCACGGGGGCGAGTGTATCTTCACGCACCGGTGTTCATGGGTCCGGTGAATGCGGCGGAGGGCACTGGCGTGATGCTCGTGTCTGGAGAACCAGAGCAGTGTGCGGTGGTGCTGCCGGAACTTGAGCGGATGACCGGCAAGGTGTTCCAGCTCGGGCCGCAGCCGGAGCGGGCGGCGGCGTTCAAACTCTTTGGCAATCTGGCGTTTCTGGGAATGTCGGCATTGGCGGGCGACATCGTGCGGCTGGCGGATGCGACCGGCGTCGATCCGAGTGACGCGGTGAAAATGTTTCAGCAGTTCAATCCGGGCGACTTCTTTCCGGCCAGATTTACGAAGGTGGCCGAAGGCCCATTTGAGCCAGCTTCATTTACCGTCAGCATGGCCCGGAAGGATGTCCGACTGATGGTGGATGAAGCGGCGGAGCACGGCTGTCCGCTGGTCGTCATGCCGACGGTGGCGGCCCAATACGATGCGGCGATCGCGCGAGGCGAGTCAGCAATGGATTCGTCGGCCGCATTCCGGCATGTGCCGATCCCTGGTGCCCCCCCGTTTCGGCTGCTTTGAATCTGATGGGGAGTCCGACGTGGCCAGAGCCACGCCTAATCGACCGCTCGTCATCCATCAGACGCTTGCAGATTGGTTGGTGGTGGTCCTAGCCATAAGTGAAGACGTGTCTATGGTGACGGCTGCACTCATTTTCCGCCAGACTCCCTTAGCGTCATGCAATAAATCTCAGGCCTTAGCTGGGTATTTCATTGCGGCATCGTAGGTTTGACCCATGACTCTTCATGTAAAAAAAGGCACCGACTGGAAATCCGTCTACGGTCAGGCTAGGTCGTTAGCACCAGAAGCATTTGAGGCGGATCGCATCAACAACCTGATTATGGGCGAATGGGCTTCGGTCGGAACACCCTCGTCCCACGTGAATCCAGTCGACCAAATGCCGATTGAAGGTCCGCCGAAGATAGACCACCAGACCGCTATCGATGCCGTAGCGGCGGCTGCCCGCCAGCACAAGTCTTGGGGTTTGGTGAGTCTCGACGAGCGCAAGGCACGGGTGAAGGCTGGATTAGTAGGTCTTCGTGAAGCTCGCGACACAATTGCTCTGCTCTTGGTCTGGGAGATTGGCAAACCGTGGAGACTGGCGTGCGCCGATGTCGACCGTTGCATCGATGGAGTGGATTGGTACCTAACCCAAATTGACCGTCAGCTCAAAGGTCGTTCACCACTCAGTGGGCCGATTTCCAACATTGCGTCTTGGAATTACCCAATGAGTGTTCTCGTTCACGCAGAGTTGATCCAGGCGCTGGCAGGAAACGCGGTGATCGCGAAGACACCATCACAGGGAGGATTTCACTCACTCACCCTTGCCCATGCAATGATGGCTCGGGCTGGCTTGCCCGTGACTCTTGTGAGCGGCGTTGGTGCCGAGTTGAGTGACGCGCTGGTCTCCTCACCCAAGCTGGGTGCCTTTGCCTTTGTGGGCGGAAGGTCAAATGGCCGTGCCACACTCGAACGCCTTGCCGACTTTAATAAGCGTCACATTTTGGAACAAGAAGGTCTGAACGCCTGGGGGGTTTGGGATTTCAGCAAATGGGATTATCTCGCTCCCCTCATTCGAAAAGGCTTCGAGTATGCGAAGCAACGGTGCACCGCCTACCCGCGGTATGTCGTGCAGCGAAGACTTTTCCCTGCTTTTCTTGAGATGTACATGCCCATCGTGAAAGGGCTGAGGTTCGGCCACCCTTTGGCGGTAGAGAATGACAACGACGAACTCCCAGACCTCGAGTTCGGTCCGGTGATTCATAAGACCAAAGCGAATCAGCTGCGGGCTCAATTCGATGAGGCAATCAACACGGGAGGAATTCCTCTCTACAATGGAAATCTCGACCACGGTCGATTTATTGCGGGGCAAGACATTTCCGCCTATGTCGCACCTGCCACAGTTCTCGAACCACCTCGGGCGTGGTCGCTGCACCACTCGGAACCGTTCGGCCCGATCGACTCCATTGTTCTGGTGGATACCGAGGCTGAATTCATTGCCGCGATGAACGTGTCAAATGGAAATCTCGTTTCTTCCGTTGCTACCGATGACATGGTGTTCGCGAAGCGCGTTCGTGAAGAAGTGTCAGCGTTTAAATTCGGAGTCAACGTAGCCAGGTCTCGGGGAGATCGCGAAGAGGTGTTTGGAGGGCTTGGCGCATCGTGGCGTGGTGCATTCGTCGGTGGAGACTTACTCGTCGACGCAATCACTGATGGCGAGAGGCCTATTTACGGAAACTTCAAGGGTGGATCTCGATTCCCCGAAGGACTAGACCTCTAAGTCTCGGTCAGCGCCGGAGCGAAAAACCGTACGGGCAGCCGTCAACGGGCAGTCGGTCGATATCAAGGTTGCCGATGGTAAGGTTCACGTTGGTGGTGCGACCGTCGTTACCGCAGACATCATCTGCGACAACGGTGTCATTCACGTCATCGATACCGTCCTAATGCCGAAGTAGTTTCGCGTCGGCCTTCAGCCCTCAAGCAATCGCCGCCGGCCATACTGTGATCGGCGGCGAGAGCGGGCTCTAAGGGGCCAGTGGTCAGTGTTTGAGCAGGGGCAGCTGATTGAGCAAACCCTCACAATAGTCCCATTGCTCTAGCGTCTCTTTCCATGCACGTGGGATCGCATGAACCCCCTTATAGGCACCCAATACCATTCCGATTGCAATGCTCCGTGACGCATTATCGCCACCAACCATAGCATTGGCCTGAAGCGCCTTCCTTAATCCGTCTTCTTGGTTTGCATACTTAAGAATAAAATAGAGTGCGCCTGGAAGGGTTCCCTCGGTCGGGCTGGCTTTACCGACTTTGATCGGTTCAGAGCGGCCGATATCCCATAGTCTTGCCATGCTCGTGAGGGCTAGATCATCCGAGAAAGCCTCTTTAGAAAGTGCCGAGCTAGGATCCGCCTCTTCTGCACATTTCGCGATGGCCTGAGCTGCCTTCTGCTCGAAAAATCCCCCCATGAAGGATGCGACGCTTTCAATCGCATCGAGAGGGGTGGCGCCATTCATAACTCGGTGGGTGACGCGGGCAAAAAACTCTCCTCCGCCCAATGCGTGAGTGTCTCGATGGGTAAACATGGTTTTTCTTGCCGCGTCTACCAATTCCTCTTCGGTTTCATAGTAGGCATGGGCCGCAACATGGCGGATAGCCATCGCGTTCGAGATACCGCCAAGATGTTCAATCGGGGTTCCTCTTTTTACTTGCGCATAGGTCTCTTGAGTCATGGTGCAAATCCATGAACCCCAGCCATTCTCAAGACGATTCATCCAATGCGGAATCATCGCTGCAACACTCAAGGCTCTCGGGGGTTCAGAGGCAGCCGCCAAATGCTCTAAAACGAGGATATTGTAATCACCGTAGTCGGTGGTTCCCCCGGCCGTCTTGCCCGGATGGTAATTCCGCTCACCCCATCCGATTCCATGAGTGTGGCCACCCATCATTTCACCAGGTGACATAAACCTGTCTATCGGCCGATTGCCATAGGCCTTAAAAATCTTCGCGGCATCGTATTCATAATGACTGCCAAGACAGAGGGCGTCGCCGACAAGGGCACCAAAAAAGGCCCCTTTGATTGATTCTTCTTGTGGCAAGTGGTTCATACGTTTCATCCGAGTGGTGCTTGGTTCTAACTGACTACGTAGGGCGTTTGGATTCAGTGGTGTAGTAAAGAGTATCTGCGGTTCTGAACGGCCCCCCTTAAAACTACACCACTTCCAGGGAGCTGAAGCCCGTGCCGTTGTACGAATATTCCTGCCAGAAGTGCAGCCGAAAAATAGAGGTGCTCGTTGGTGGCGACAAGAAGCCTGTGTGCCCGCACGGCCAAAGTGCGAAGCTCACCAAGCTCTTGAGCGTCGTCAGTGGCCACGTGGCGGGCGTGCAGTATGGCTATGCATTGCAGTTGGCTGAAACCGCTACTGCCCGTCCACAAGTGCTTCCCAGAACTCCTCCGGGCCGGACACCGAGTTGTGGTCGGTGCCATCGATCACCCGGAGCGTGGCCACGCCTGGCTGAAACGCCTCGAAGAGCTTTCTCGTGTCGCTCATTGGCACGATCTCATCGTGTGACGCCGCGAGGATCAGCGTCGGACAGGTGACGCGGGGCCCATACCGCCACGAGTGCCAGGGATCGCGAAGAAGCAGCCTCATGGGCAGAAACGGTGCGACACGGCTGGCGATGGCGAGAATGCTCTCGAAGGGCGCGATCAGCACGAGCCTGGAGATACCTCCCTCGGCGGCAAGTTGGATGGCGAGACTGCTGCCGAGGCTGCGGCCGACGGCCATCACATCGGGATGCTGACTGCACACCATTTGACAGAGTGCGCGGGCGTCATTCCGCATCGCCGCCTCAGCCGGGTGGCCGGTGCTGCCGCTGTAGCCGCGGTAGTGCATGGCATAGATGGCACGGTCAGGAAACACGGCGGCAAGTTCCGGCACCGTGGAGGCCACGTCTTCCGCGTTACCGCCGAAGTAGATGAGCGCCTTCGGGCCATCGAGCTCGCGGGTGGCGAGCCGCAGGCGGGCATCGGGCACCTCAAGCACTACCGCCGTGTCGTGCGTCGGCTTGGTCGGCGTCGGCATGTAGATGAACGACCGCTGGAAGACGACGAAGAACAGGCAGAGCGACGCGTAGACGCACACGGCAATCGTCAGGATGGTCCAGAGCATGCAGCGAAGTCTCATGGTGGGGCGAGGAACTGGTGGATCGCGACTCTGGACGGATGTGTGTGCGAAAAAAGAGGTGGGGAATGTCGAAAGATCTTTTTCCATGCGTGAAGGTGCTGCCCACAGACTACAACGCTTATGGCGGCGAGGTGAAACGCTGGGCTGACCCGGAACTCGACTCCCCATACTGTTCCAGTGGATGCAGGAGGCTCACGACGCGATGTGTCGCGTCGCCCAGGCGGGGATCGATGAGGTCGAGGAAAAGCGCAAGCAACGCAACGAGCGAAGACGGCGACGGCCGGAGTAAGCCGAAGCCGCAGCCCACACAAATGGCCTTGCTATGGCGCACTTCTGGATCGTTGCGCACTCGACAATGGCGGTCGAACCGCTATGATTGGGGTGTAGTATCCGTCTCGAGTTCGACGACCCACGCGGCCGTCGACACCTACCTGCAATGCAAGGTGGTTACGGTTCCCCAGTAATGGGCCCGAGGATACGCATCGGAAATGGTTTCCGGTGAAAAACGAAGCCCCTCGGAGCATCACCATGACGCGTGGACATCTATCGCTGCGTATTGATGAGGCGAATCCATCACACCACCTCTACGTCAACACTGGCGGACGGGCTGATGGCAACTACTGGGTGGCCTACACCCTCCATTTTGGCGGCCGCAAACGACGTGTCAGGCGGTCCCTCGGCACGAAGTGCCTGGCAGAAGCGATTCGGCTTCGAGATGAACTCTTCGCCCGCATCGAGCGGGATGGCGAGGACGTGCCGGAACGCCAGCGAACGAGCCCCACCGACGGCGACAGGGAGAGCGAGATGCAGCCTGTCCCGAACTATGCGACCCCCGTCTGAATAAATCATCCCACACTCGAGGAGCCCACCCATGAAGAAAAACCCACTACTCGAAGAACTGCATTTCCGACAGAGCTTCATTACCACCGCCGACCACACGTTCGCGGAGTGCGAGAGGCTAACGTCTACGCCGGTCGACACGAGCGACCAGGCCAAACGGCATTGGCGACGCGCCGCGAAGCTCTACGGTATTGCCGCAGACCATTACAGGCGTGGTGGTCTCGGGCTGAGGGCGATCGCGGCGTGGAGAGGCGCGGCGAACTGCTGCGAGGCTCTCGGCATGAGCAAGGAACAGGAGGGTTGCCGGCTCAACAGCGTCTCGATACCGGTCCACTACGGGGAGGTGAACGATGAGCAAGCCTGAGGGTCTGAAGCCGACACCAACAGAAGGAGGCCCGGATATGAGCACGCAACGAATCCTGACGCTGTATCCCTACCTCTACCCGGGCACCACGTGCTGGGTGTTCGATGACGCCCGAACGGGGCTCAAGGAGGAGGCGTTTGTCGAGGGCACGAGTGAGATGATCACCCGTGTCGTCGAGCGGAAGAAGATTCCCCGAGCAGCTAAGGGTTTTCTTTTGACGTTCTCGGACCGACCGTTCGATGGTCACGATGTCGAGCGGCTTTGGCTTCGTAGGGATGCCCTGGACGGCAATTGGTACGAGGGCGACGTTCTTGGCGAGTACATGGAAAACTGGCTCTGTCCGGCGCTGCTCCTGTACTTCGAGAAACCGCCAGAGCGGCTCTATGTCCGGTGCGATCCGCTGCCAGCCGGCGTGCAGCCGATCTGGAATCCGCCACCAGGGGAGGAAGGCAGGAGATTCGTCGAGGCTCCGTGTTAGGTTTGCATTTTTATGAAGCGATCGATCTCGCGTGGGCGATCTCGTCGTGCTGCACGGCCCGCACCTGCACGGCCCGCAGTGTTACCACTGCAATCGTTTCGCCGTCGAGCGTCAGGAACTCTACTTCGTATCCCTTGCCCTCGTCGTGCACCAGCACGACCGTCCCTATGTCGCCTGCTGCGAGGCCATGGTCGGGGACATCGCACGTCAGCACGACTTCGTCGAGTTCATCGATCACGTGAGGGTGAGCGCCGGGCGCTGAGTGTTCTTTGTTCCACGCGGACATTTTACCTTCTCCGGCGGGCGGGGTGTGCTGTCACGAATCGAGGGATTTCTTTGCCTTGGTCCACAAACCAGACGGTTCGGATTTCTGTCCGGACTGCTGCCGGCGAGAGAACCCAGCCGTCGATCACGTATCGGACGCCAAGCTCGGTGAGTATCCCGTGAGTCGTCCCAAGGCCGCATGACCGGCACGGTACGTGGTTGATTCGTGAAGACGAGAAGTCGGGGCGAGCGGGATTTGCCTTGGCTATACTATGCGAAGAGTCCAAGGCTGGTGTGGTTCTCCCGTGGCGGTACCAAGCATGAATCGAATCACCGTCGACCCCAAGCAGATGAACGGCGTGCCCTGCATTCGCGGGCTGAGAATTCCGGTGGCGACAGTGGTCGGCATGGTGGCGGAAGGCATGGCGGTTGAAGAAATCGTTCGTGATTTCCCCGACCTCGAAGCCGAGGACGTTCATGCGGCCCTTGTCTTCGCTGCCGAGGCAGTGCGTGAACGGGAAATACCACTGCTTCACGCATTATGAAGTTTCTGATCGACAATGCGCTGTCGCCGCTCGTGGCGCAGCTGTTCCGAGACGCAGGTCATGACGCGACGCACGTTCGCGATCACGGGCTCGCTGCCGCTGATGACGATGTGATCTTTGAGTATGCAGAGCACGAGCGAAGGATCATCGTTTCCGCGGATACCGACTTCGGAACCATTCTGGCGTTGCGAAAGGCGGCTCTCCCCTCGGTCATCCTATTTCGTGGCGCCACCCCCAGAAAGCCGCAAGGGCAGGCTGCTTTGCTGCTCGCCAATCTTGGTGAGCTTGTGTCAGCCCTGGAACGCGGAGCGATCGTCGTGATCGAGCCGCAGCGCATAAGGGTTCGTACACTGCCGATTGCGGCATCGTAGCGAAAGTTCTGTCGGCCTTTGTGAAGTCAGAGCGTTCAGGAGCTGCTGCCGGATCGATGCGACGGCATTGCTGACGGGCTTCTGCTTCATGCGAGCGCCTCAAGGTAGGGGCGCATTACGCGGGCTACCCGGTCAACCTTGGCCATCTCGAAGATGGCGGACGGCGTTGCTTTCCGCTTGCGGAGGCAGTCGCGGAGCACTTCCACGGTAACGTCAGATCTTCATGCTCGTCGAATTCGGATCGTACCGTGTTGAATCACGGTAAAAGCTCCAGGGAGTTCTGCCTCGTGCTCTCGGATGGCACGGGCGACAATACGGCCCTTTTTCTCATTGGAAATGCCATCGACGCGAACGAGCACAACGCCGTGGTGGTGAAGTCGCTGCCGATAGACGGGTTCGCCAAAATCCTTGTCTTCGGTGATCAAGATCCGTGCGTCCCGCACGGCTGCTTCAAGGATGACGTCGTCGCTGGCTCCTTGAAGTTCCTCAGCCATCCACCGGACATCATGGCCGTCGCCACGGATGGAACCAACGATCGTTCCGTCCACGCCCTCGTCGGTGAGGAATCTCATGCCGACTCCCGATCGCCTACGGAGTGAACTGTCTCATGCCCCATGGCTTCAGCTGCATACTCAAGCGAGGCCAGAACAGCTTCACGGGTGAGCCTTGGATGCGACTCGAGAATCTGCTCGACAGATTCGCCGCAGGAGAGTTTTCGCAGAATCATTTCCACAGTGATGCGAGTTCCCCGAACGACCGGCTTTCCGAGCATTAGATCAGGATCGGACTGGATCAGTTGGGTTGTCATGTGGAAGTCGACTCTAGAGGATTCGGAATGCAATACATCTGTTCACGTCTACGTCAAGTGTCTTGGATTGTCGGTACGAAATCAAGAACCGCCTCAATCAGCTTTCTTGTGACCCCCGGAAATCACTTAACGAACTCTTCAACGGGGCGCCGTCCTCAAGGTTCTCGAAGAGTGCCCGAACAGGCACTCGCGTTTTGCCGAAGACCCAAGCGCCGCTGATCTTGGCTGGGTCCCGTTCGACTGCAGTGCACTGGTCCCACGAGTTCATGGATCACCTCTGACGAGACCTCGATTGCTCTAACAGATTTACGGGCGTTCATCCTCTGATGCAATCGTGACGATCCGCAT